>NZ_VFNX01000006.1 GCF_006715785.1 Streptomyces puniciscabiei | reverse complement strand
CCTGAAGAAGAAGTCGGCTTCCGCGAAGCCCGCCGTACAGAAGGGGGAGGCTCGTGCCTGAGTCCCTGAGCCGTGCCGTCCGCTGGGACACGGTCGTCGGCGCCCTGCTGATCGTCCTGCTCCTGCTCTCCTTCTCCTTCGTCGACGGCTTCGGCAACGCCCTCAACCTGTCGTTCCTGATCGGCAACACCCTGCCCATCGCGCTGATCGCGCTGCCGATGACCCTGCTGGTCGTCTCCGGCGAGATCGACCTGTCGGTGGCCTCCACGGCCGGACTGTCCGGCGCGGTGATGGGCAAGCTGTGGAACGAGGGCATGGCCATCGAGACGATCATCCCGCTGTGCCTGCTGCTGGGGGTGGTGTGCGGGCTGGTCAACGGCCTGCTGGTGACCCGGCTCGGGCTGCCGTCCCTCGCCGTCACCATCGGCACCCTCGCCGCCTACCGGGGCATCGCCCAGATCGTCCTCGGCTCCGACGCGGTCACCGACTTCCCCACCCAGTACCTCGACTTCGCCGCCGGACGCCTCGGGAACTCCTTCCTCCCGCAGGCCTTCCTGCCCTTCCTGGTACTGCTCGCCATCGCCGTCGTCGTCCTGCACGCCACCCCGTTCGGGCGGTCGCTGTTCGCGATCGGCGCCGGCGAGGAGGCCGCCCGGTTCGCCGGCATCCGGGTCAAGCGGGCCAAGCTCCTGCTGTTCGTCGCCACCGGGTTCATGGCCTCCCTCACCGGCGTCTTCTGGACCCTGCACTACGCCAGCGCCCGCTACGACAACGCGACGGGACTCGAACTCTCCGTCGTCGCGGCCGTGTTGCTCGGCGGCATCGACTTCGACGGCGGCAAGGGCACGCTCGGCGGCGCGATCGCCGGGGTGTTCCTGCTCGGTGCGCTGCAGAACGTGATGAGTCTGCTGAACGTCTCCGCGCAGTCGCAGATCGTCGTCACCGGTGTCCTGCTCGTCATCTCGGTGCTCGGCCCCCGGGTCGCCCGCCAAGTCTCCGTTGCGAGGGCGGGCCGCAGAGCCGCCGCCTCGGCCACGACGTCGTAATTCCGCTCACCCTCGTCAAAGGACCTTCACCATGCGCAAGCCATCCCTCCGCCGCACCTGTGCCGCCCTCGCCGCCGGTACCTCCCTCGCCCTCGCCCTCACCGCCTGCGGCGGCACCACCAAGAACGACGTCAGGAGCGACGGCGGCTCGGGCGCGGCGGCCGGCAAGGCCGACCCCAACGCGGCCACCAAGAAGGGGCTGACCGTCGGCTTCCTGCCCAAGCAGGTCAACAACCCCTACTTCACCTCCGCCGACAAGGGCGGCGAGAAGGCGCTCACCGAGCTGGGCTCGAGGTACAAGGAGGTCGGCCCGTCCAGCGCGACCGACACCTCCGGCCAGGTCTCCTACGTCAACACGCTCACCCAGCAGCAGGTCGACGCGATGGCCGTCTCCGCGCAGGACCCCGGCGCCCTGTGCACCGCGCTCAAGCAGGCCATGAAGAACGGCATCAAGGTCGTCACCTACGACTCCGACACCACTGCCGACTGCCGCAACGCCTTCGTCTCGCAGGCCGGCGCCGAGGACCTGGGCCGTACCGAGGTGCAGCTGCTCGCCAAGCAGATCGACTACTCGGGCCGGATCGCGATCCTGTCGGCCGCGCAGACCGCGACCAACCAGAACACCTGGATCGACTACATGAAGAAGGAGCTGGCGGACCCGAAGTACAAGAACGTCAAGCTGGTCAAGGTGGCGTACGGCAACGACGACGCCCAGCAGTCCTTCCAGCAGACCCAGGGCCTGCTCCAGCAGTACCCGGACCTGAAGGGGATCATCTCCCCGACCACGGTCGGCATCAAGGCGGCCGCCCAGTACCTGTCCGGCTCCAAGTACAAGGGCAAGGTCAGGCTGACCGGCCTCGGCACCCCCAACGACATGCGCAAGTACGTCAAGAACGGCACCGTCGACGCCTTCGAGCTGTGGGACCCGGCGAAGCTCGGCGACCTGGCCGCCCGTACCGCCGTCGCGCTGGCCTCGGGACAGATCACGGGCAAGGAGGGCGAGACCTTCAAGGCCGGTGACACGACGTACACCATCGGCAAGGACGGCGTGATCGACCTCGGCAAGCCGACCGTCTTCGACGCCGGCAACATCGACAACTTCAACTTCTGATCCTGGAGCGGTACTTCATGCGGCGCGTGTGTTTCCTGCTCAAGGTCCGCGAGGACCGGATCGCCGAGTACCGCGAACGCCACGCCGCCGTGTGGCCGGAGATGCTCCAGGCGCTCTCCGCCACCGGCTGGCACAACTACTCCCTCTTCCTGCGCGACGACGGCCTGCTCGTCGGCTACCTGGAGACCGAGGACTTCGACGCCGCCCGGGCGGGCATGGAGGCCACCGAGGTCAACGCCCGCTGGCAGGCCGAGATGGCCCCCTTCTTCGAGTCCCTCGACGCATCCCGCCCCGACGAGGCGATGAAGCCGCTCACCGAGGTCTTCCACCTCGCCTGACGTCCCCCTGCC
This sequence comes from Streptomyces puniciscabiei, assembly GCF_006715785.1. Lineage (NCBI taxonomy): Bacteria > Bacillati > Actinomycetota > Actinomycetes > Kitasatosporales > Streptomycetaceae > Streptomyces > Streptomyces puniciscabiei. Next base: position 159,663 of record NZ_VFNX01000006.1, on the reverse strand, counting down.
GGAAGTTCCTGGATTTCCTGGAGCCGCTCATGAAAAGACGCGCCGTGCTCGCGTCGGCCGCACTGGCCGCCGTGGCGACGCCGGGCATCGCACGGGTCGCCGACCCCGGCCCCTCCGTCACCAGGAAGAGCACGACCACGCTCGACCCCCAGGCCGTCTACTTCGTCTCCTACGACGGCCTGGTCAACAACAACTCGTTCCAGAAGAACGGCCTGCTGACGTACCAGGGCCACCAGTACGCCGCCTGGTACACCTCGACCGGCCACGCGGTCGTCGCCCGCCGCGTGGCCGGAGGCGGCACCTGGTCGGCGGTCACCCTCCCGCACGTCCTGAAGACCAGCGACTCCCACAACGTCATCTCCATGGGTGTCTCCAAGGTGGACGGCCGCCTGCACCTCACCATGGACTCCCACAGCGACGGCTACTTCTACGTGAAGTCCGTCGCCGGACTCCTCGACAACCCTTCCGCTACGTCCTGGAGTTCATCCGTCTTCGGCCCCGTCCAGACCTCCCTCGACGGCCTCGCGCTCACCTCGCAGTTCACCTACCCGCAGTTCGTCTCCACCCCGGAGGGCAGGCTCCAGCTCAGCTACCGGGCCGGCATCTCCGGCAACGGCCGCAACGCCCTCGCGGAGTACGACGGTTCGTCCTGGACGGCGCTGGGGGAGTGGTCCGCCTCCACCGGCACGTACACCAGCTCGCACGGCTCCAGCACCGCCCGCAACATGTACCTGCACGGCATCGACTACGACGTGAACGGCCGGCTGCACTCCTTCTTCACCTGGCGCGAGCAGAACGCCGCCGTGATGTGCGACAGCGGCGGCATCACCAACCACGACACCGGCTACGTCTGCTCCACCGACCGCGGCCGCACCTGGCGCAACGACGCGGGCGCGCCGGTCGCCACCACCGGCACCCCCGACACGGTGGCCGTCACCGACGCCGGCCTGGTCGTCGACCCCCTGGGCCCCGACCACTCCCTGATGAACCAGGAGAGCCAGTGGACCGACTCCACCGGCCTCCCGCACGCGATCATCAGCTATGTCCCCGGCCGCTTCGGCCAGTGCACCACCGACTACGTCGCCGACCGCACCGCGGGCGGCCGGGCGTTCCACCTCCGCAAGAACTCCTCCGGCACCTGGACCAAGACCGAGATCCCGGTCCCCCTCGACTCCAGCCAGCGCACCAAGCTGATCCTGGACAAGTACGACAACGCGTACGCGGTCTTCCCGTACGGCCGCATCGCCGGCGCCTCCAGGTCCTCCGGCTACACCGACTGGACGCCGCTCTTCGACGGGAGCGGCCTGGGCGCCTTCGGTGAGGTCGTGATCGACGAGATGCGGGCGCGGTCCGACAACGTCCTGTCGTTCATGTACCAGGAGAAGTCCAGCGGTACGACGCCCTCGGCGCTGCGCGTCGTGGAGTTCTCCCTGCCCGCCTGAGCGGGCCGTCACAGGGGGCGGTGACGGTAATGTGAGGTTCCGCCCGCCGCCCCTCGTCGTCCCTGGAGGTCTGAAAGCCGATGGCCCAGTCGGTGGGTATCAAGGACGTCGCCCGCGCCGCCGGCGTCTCCGTGGGCACCGTGTCCAACGTGATCAACCGCCCGGACACGGTCGCCTCCGAGACCCGCGCCCGGGTGCAGTCCGCCATTGAGCGGCTCGGCTACGTCCGCAGCGAGTCCGCCCGTCAGCTGCGCGCGGGCCGCAGCCGGATCATGGGTCTGCTCGTGCTCGACATGGGCAACCCGTTCTTCGTGGACGTGGCACGGGGCGCCGAGCGGGCGGCCCGCGAGGCGGGGCTCGGCGTGATGGTGTGCAACAGCGCCCAGAACGCCGGTGAGGAGGCCGATTATCTGGCGCTCTTCGCCGAGCAGCGGGTGCGGGGTGTGCTGCTGACCCCGGCCGACGCCACCGGCCGGAACATCGCGGCCTTCCGCCGGCACGGCATCCCGTTCGTGCTGGTCGACCGGGTCGCCGAGGGCACCGCCGAGTGCTCGGTGTCGGTGGACGACGTCACGGGAGGGGCGCTCGCGGTCCGGCATCTGGTGGACGCCGGGCACCGCTCCATCGCCTACGTCAGCGGACCGCCCGGACTCAACCAGGTCCGCGACCGCCGTACCGGCGCCCTGAACGCTCTCGCGGAGGCCGGGCTCGGCCCCGAGGCGCTGCGCGAGCTGCCCACCGAACGCCTCGACGTGGCCGCGGGCCGCGACGCGGGCGCCCGTCTGCTGGGCCTCGCCGAGCGTCCCACCGCCGTCTTCTGCGCCAACGACCTGCTCGCCCTCGGCGTCCTGCAGGCCATGTACGCGGCCGGGGTCACCGTCCCCGACGACCTCGCGATCGTCGGCTACGACGACATCGAGTTCGCGGCCGCCGCCGCCGTACCGCTGACCTCCGTACGGCAGCCCGCCGTCACCATGGGCGCCCTCGCCGCCGAGCTGCTGCTGGAGGAGACGGAGGAGGGCGAGGGCGGGGGGACCCACGAGCACCGCCGGGTGGTGCTCCAGCCGGAGCTGGTGGTCCGCCGTTCCAGCCTGACGGCCCGCTGACCGGGGCTGACCGGAAGTTCAGTAACAATCCATGATCCCTGGGCTCGGCGCGGGCCCGGTCATGTGCTGAACTGGGTCCCGTCCGTACCGTCCGTCCCGGGAGACCCGTTGAGCCTCAGCTACCGCCAGCCCGGCGTCATCCTCACCGACCGCCGCTTCACCGTGCCCCTCGACCACGCCGCGCCGGACGGCGAGACGATCGAGCTGTACGGCCGTGAGGTGGTCGCGAGCGACAAGGCCGGGCAGGAGCTGCCGTGGCTGCTGTATCTCCAGGGCGGTCCCGGCTTCGGGGCGAATCGTTTCGTCGGACGTCAGGCCTGGCTCGACCGGGCGCTGAAGGACTACCGCGTCCTGCTGCTCGACCAGCGCGGCACCGGCAGCTCCACCCCGGCCTCCCGGCAGACGCTCCCGCTCCGCGGCGGCCCCGCCGAGCAGGCCGACTACCTCACCCGATTCCGGGCCGGCTCCATCGTCCGGGACTGCGAGGCCATCCGCCCCGAGGTCACCGGTGGCGCCCCCTGGACCGTGCTCGGCCAGAGCTTCGGCGGCTTCTGCACGGTGTCGTACCTCTCCCTCGCCCCCGAGGGCGTCGACACCGCCGTCATCACCGGCGGCCTGCCCTCCCTCGACGCCCACGCCGACGACGTCTACCGCGCGGCCTACCCGCGCATCGAACGCAAGGTCGGCGCGCACTACGCCCGCTACCCGCAGGACGTCGAGCGGGCCCGCCGTATCGCCGACCACCTCCTCACCCACGACGTGACCCTGCCGAACGGCTACCGGTTCACCGTCGAGGCCTTCCAGTCCCTCGGCCTGATGCTCGGCACGAGCGACGGCAGCCACCGGCTGCACCACCTCCTGGAGGACGCCTTCGTACGCACACCCGGCGGCCTCGACCTCTCCGACGCCTTCCAGGAACAGGCCCAGTCCCTGCTGTCGTACGCGGCCCACCCCCTCTACGCCCTCGTCCACGAGTCGATCTACGGTCAGGACGCCCGCCCCACCGCCTGGGCCGCCGAACGCATCCGCGCCGAGTTCCCCCACTTCGACGCGGCCAAGGCGCTCGCCGGCGACACCCCGGTCCTGTTCACCGGCGAGACGATCCACCCCTGGATGTTCGAGGCGGACCCGGCGCTGCGCCCGCTGCGCGAGACCGCCGACCTGCTCGCCGCCCGCACCGACTGGCAGCCCCTCTACGACCCCGCCCGCCTCGCCGCCAACGAGGTCCCGGTCGTGGCCGCCGTCTACCACGACGACATGTACGTCGACACCGCGCACTCCCTGCAGACCGCCCGCACGATCCGCGGCCTGCGCACCTGGGTCACCGACGAGTACGAACACGACGGCCTGCGCACCGGCGCGCCGCGGGTACTGGACCGGTTGCTGGCGATGGCGCGGGGCGAGGTGTGACACAACCGCCAGTTCTGCGGATGGAGTTGTGGTGCGACCCGGCGGCATATTCTGCGCCCATGACCGAGTCCGAGATCACCCGGCTCCAGCCCATGCCCGACGACTGACAGCGCGCCCTGGCCGTGGTGGCCCACCCCGACGACCTCGAATACGGCTGCTCCGCCGCCATCGCGGCCTGGACCGACGGCGGACGCGAGGTCACGTACGTGCCGGCGACCCGTGGCGAGGCGGGCATGGACCACCTCGACCCCGCCGTCTGCGGCCCGCTGCGCGAGCGCGAGCAGCGGGCGAGCGCCGCCGTCGTCGGTCTCGGTACCGTGGAGTTCCTCGACCACCGCGACGGCGTGATCGAGTACGGGCTCGCGCTGCGCCGCGACATCGCCGCCGCGATCCGCCGGTACCGCCCCGAGCTGGTCATCACCCTCAACCACCGGGACACCTGGGGCGGTGTCGCCTGGAACACCCCCGACCACGTCGCCGTGGGCCGTGCCACCCTGGACGCGGCCGCCGACGCCGGGAACCGCTGGATCTTCCCGGAACTCGGCGAACAGGGACTCGAACCCTGGAACGGCGTCCGCTGGGTCGCCGTCGCCGGTTCCGCACAGCCCACCCACGCGATGGACGACGAGGACCCGGAGACGTACGTCCGCACCTTCCTGACCACCACCGCCGAGACCGCCGGTGAACGCTTCGGCGGCAGGCCGGCGGTGGCCTTCGAGGTGTTCAGCAGGTAACGGCCTCACTCCGGTGAACTGACCGGACATGTCTCCTACGCGCTCCTCGCGTGGGCCGGGCAGGCCTCCGGCGCGGCCGCCCCGGGTGCCGCCGGACCGGTCTCGTCCGGTGCCGGGGCATCCGCCCGTACCGCCCGCCGTGCCAACCCCAGCCGCAGCCCCTCCGGCATCACCGTCAGCCGTTCGGTCACGTCCAGCCGGTAGGCCGGGTCGGCCAGCAGCTCGTAGCGGCGCAGCAGGAGTCCGAGGACCAGGGTCGCCTCGTGCAGGGCGAACTGGCGGCCGATGCAGGCCCGCGCGCCGGTGCCGAAGGGCTTGAAGGTGTGCGGGGGACGGGACCGTACGGCCGCCGCCTCGAAGCGGTCCGGGTCGAAGCGCTCGGCGTCCTCACCCCAGACCTCCGGGTCGCGGTGCAGCATCGGTGTCAGCACCAGCGCCCACGCGCCCCGGAGCATCGGGTGGTCGCCGGCGAGCACGGTGTCCTGCCGCGCCTCGCGTGCGAAGGCCGGGGCCGTCGGCCACAGCCGCAGGGACTCGTCCAGCACCCGGCGGACGTAACGCAGCTTGGCCACCTGGTCGTAGCCGGGCCGCTCGGTGTCGCCCCAGACGCGGTCCACCTCGGCGCGGGCCCGGGCGGCGATCCCGGGGTGCCGGGCGAGGTAGTACAGGGCGAAGGAGAGCGCGCCGGAGGTGGTCTCGTGGCCCGCGACCAGGAAGGTGATGACCTGCTTGCGGACGTTCTCCGCCGACAGCTTCTCGCCGGTCACGGGATGCCCCGTCTCCAGCATGCGGTCCAGCAGGTCGCCGTCCCCGGGGCCCGACCGGCGCCGCTGGGCGACCAGCTCGTCGACCGTCCGGTTCAGGTGCGCCATGTCGGCCGCGTTGCGCCGGGCGGCGGCGCGCAGCAGCAGCGGGGCCAGCGGCGCGGGCACGCTGTTGAGGCGCTGGGCGTAGGTGAGCGTGCCGACCATCGCGGTGACGAAGGGGTGCGGGCGGTTCCGCTCGAAGGAGCCGAAGTCGTGCCCGAATCCGGTCCGCGCGATGGTCTCCAGGGTCAGCTTGGTCATGTCCCCGGGCACGTCCACCGTGCGCCCGGCCGCCGCCTCACGGTCCCAGTGAGCCGTCAGGCGCTCCGCGACCGCCAGCATCATCCCGTGGTAGCCCTCCATGGCCTCCCGGCTGAAGCCGGGCGCCAGGACGTCGTGCGCCAGCTGCCAGTTGGGCTCGTGGTTGTAGGCGGTGAACAGGCCGTCCCCGGCGACGGGCCGCAGATTGGCCACGCCGAGACCGACGTGCTTGGCGAACCGGGACTCGTCGGCCAGGTCGGCGGCCGGCCGCGCGCCCCACACGAACACGAACTCCTTGCCGAACGCCCGCCGCCGGAAGATCGGCCCCAGTTCGCGTGCGAACCGCATGGAGTCCTGCACCGGCTTGCGCCGGTCGACGCCGAGCACATCGCCGAGCAGCGGGACGCGGCGCGGCGGGTGCGGGATGCGGTGCAGCTCGGGCCAGCCCAGTTCGGCGCTCCGGAAACCCGTCGGCAGCCCCGTGTCCCTCGTCTCCGTCGTCTCCGCCATGACGCCGATCTCCCTTGATCCAGCTGCGACGCGCGTGTTGTACGTGGGTTCAATAACCGGTTTCAGTCTGGTCCGCTTGTTGAACCCGCGTCAAGTAGAGTGACGCCATGCCCGCGAACCAGGGGGAGCGCGCCAGGCGCAGACTCAGCACCGGGGAACGCCGTGAGCAGCTGCTGTCGGTCGGGGCCAAGCTGTTCTCGGAGAGCCCGTACGACGACGTGTGGATCGAGCAGGTGGCCGAGATCGCCGGGGTCTCCCGCGGGCTGCTGTACCACTACTTCCCGACCAAGCGGGACTTCTTCGCGGCGGTCGTGGAGCGTGAGAGCGAGCGGATGCTGCGCATGACGGCGGCCGTGCCGGGGGTGCCGGTGCGTGAGCAGCTCACCGCCGGCCTCGACACCTACCTGGGTTACGTCCAGGCCCACGCCCACGGCTTCCGCGCCTTCCACCGCGCCGACGCGGCCGGTGACCAGGCCGTACGCCGGGTCTACCAGCGGGCCCTGGCCGCCCAGGAACAGCAGATACTGGCCGCGCTCGCCGCCGACCCCGAGTTCGGGCCCGTCTTCGAGAGCGCCCCGCAGGTCCGCCTGGCCGTGCGCGGCTGGCTCGCCTTCACCACCGCCGTGTGCCTGGAGTGGCTGCGTGACGGGGAGTTGACCCGCGAGCAGGTGCGCGACCTGTGCGCGCGGGCGCTGTTGGGTGTCATCGCCTGACCACTGTCCGCCCCCCGTCCGATCCTCTCCGCCGGTGGGGTGCGGTTGGCGTGAGCCCTGATCTTCGATAGGTTAGGCAAGGCTTACCTAAGGAGGTCTCGGATGGGTGACACGCAGGACTGGACGGCCGCACCCGGTGCGGCGGAGCGGGCGCGGTCGGTGCTGGCCGCCGCCTGGTCGTGCGCGGTGACTGCGGACGGCGCCCGAGAGGAGTACGTCGGCGCGCACACCGTCACCGACGACGGCGCCGTGCGGCTGACGGTGCCCGACGACAGCGCCCTGCTCACCGCCGCCATCTGCGCCCCACGCCAGGAGCCCTCCGCCGTACTCGAGTTCGCCGACGTGGCCCCCGTACCGATGCGCGGGCGGATCCGGGCCCGGCTCCATCTCGCCGGCTGGTTCGCACCGGACCGCGGCACCCTGCTGTTCCGGCCCACGCGCGTGGTGCTGCGGCGGTCCTCCGGGGCCGTGGTGGTCGACCTCGGCGAGTACGCCGCCGCCCGGCCCGACCCGCTCGCCGAGGCCGAGGCCCGGCTCCTCACCCACCTCGCCGACGCCCACCCGGACGCCGTCGAGCGGCTGACCCGCCTGGTGCGCCCGGAGAGCCTGCATGCCGCGACCCGCGTGCTCCCGCTCGCCGTCGACCGGCACGGACTGACCCTGCGCATCGAGCGCACCCGCGCCCACGGCGACGTACGGCTGCCCTTCCACACGCCCGCCGACGACGTCGCCCAGCTCACCGAGCGCATGCACGCCCTGCTGGCCCAGGCCACCGCCGCGGCCTGCCCCCGCGCCCTACAGCGGCAGCGCGCAGACGGCGACGGGTGAGGCGAACGGCTCGCCGGCCGAGCGGAGTTCACCGCTGTCCGCGTCGACGTGGAAGACGGTGACCGTGCCCGAGCGCTGGTTCGCCGCGAACAGCAGCCCGCCGTCCGGCGAGAGGGCGATCTGCCGCGGGAAGTCCCCGCCCACCGGCACCGTGCCGAGCAGCCGCAGCCGGGCGCCGTCGGCCTCGACCGCGTACCGCGCGAGGCTGTTGTGCCCGCGGTTGGCCAGGAACGCGTACCCGCCGTCCGCCGTCACCACGAACTGCGCCGGGTAGTTGGTGCCGCCGTCCGAGCCGGTGGACTGCGGCTCGCCGATCGTCAGCCGGCCGGAGGCGGGGTCATAGCCGCAGACGGCGACCGTGTCGTCCACCTCGTTGGCCAGATAGGCGTACCGGCCGCCCGGATGGAAGGTCAGATGGCGTGGCCCCGCCCCGGGCCGGGTGTGCGCCTGCGCGACCTCCGTCAGCGTGCCCTTCGCCCGGTCCAGGCGGTAGCTGTAGACGGTGTCGGTGCCGAGGTCGACCGCGAGGACATGGCCGCCGTCCGGGCTGGTGACGAACTGGTGCGCGTGCGGCCCCTGTTGCCCCGGGCCCGGTGGTGGGGTGGTGTGCGTGACCAGGTCGGTGCGCTCGCCGAGGGCGCCCGAGGCGTCGACGGGATGCACGGCGACACTGCCCGAACCGTAGTTGGCGCTCAGCAGCCAGCGTCCGGAGGGATGCACCGACAGATGACACGGGCCCGCCCCGCCCGTGCCGCGGGTGCCGAGGACCCGCCGGTCGGCGAGGCGTACCGCCGTCACGCCGCCGTCCTGGCGTTCGTCCACCGCGTACAGCGTGCGGCCGTCCGGGTGCACGGCGAGATACGACGGGTCGGGGACGCCGGTGAGCGTGCCGGAGCCGGTGATCCGGCCGGTCGCCGGGTCGTAGGAGGCCAGTGCGATGCCGGTGCCGCCGCCGTCGACCGAGGTGTAGGTGCCCACGTACAGCGGACGCGGAGCGGACGGCCGGCGAGGTGGTGCGGCGGCACCTGGCTCGTCCGCCCCGGCCGGCGGGGCCGCCGGGGACGGCACCGCGACCACGGCCGCCGTGCCCGCGACGGCGCCGACGAACCGGCGCCTGCTCCAGCGCCCGCTCCCCGGCCCTTCCTCCGCGTCCATGTCCGCACCTCAGGTCCTCGGTCGCCCCGGTCGTGACAGCCACCTTGGCCTGAACCCGTCAGCCGGCGCAAGCGGGGCAACGAGCGTTGCGCAAGGTGCAACCACCGGCCGGACCGTCCGCGATGGTGACACCGGTCGCTTCGGGGCTACCAGTCCCCGTCCTCGACCGGCTTGCCCGGCGCGTCCTTCAACGGGGTCACCTGACCGGCGGACGGCGCCTGCCAGGGGTCCAGGTCGTCCCCGAGCCACTCGCCGACCGGTTTGACCGCCTCCAGGGTGTGGGTGGGGGCCAGATCCTGGGCATCGGCGTCGTAGTAGTCGTACCAGGGCAGGCCCGCGCGGGTGTACGCCGCCCGGTCCACCGGTGACGGCGGGGGTGCCTCGCCGGTGATGCGGCGCCACTCCGGCGGCGTGACCAGGTGCACGAACACCCGGCCGGCCGGTTCCTCGGACCAGTCGGTGAGCGGGCGGTCGTCCCGGTAGACCTCCTGGCGCATCGAGCCGCCGACGCCGAGCCCCATGGCGGCAGCCCGGGGCGCCCCACCCGGTGCCGGGGGAGGCGGCATCGCCCCGGGTGCGGACGCCGCCATCGGCATCGGCGCGCCGTACCCGCCCGTCGGCCCGGCGGCCAGGGCCCTGCGCCGCGCCTCCTCCCGCTCGCGCTCACGGCGGCGCCACTCGGAGAGGAGCGGCTCCCGCAGCGGGAACGACTGGAGCTGCACGCCGCCCCACACCTCCTCGCCGGTGACCTGCCCCTCCACCGTCGCGCCGAGGCCGAGCGGCACGGCGACGAACTGGCGGACCGTCCCCTTGCCGGAGTTGATGCCGTCCAGCCAGGGCTGGCGGGGCAGCACCACGTAGTTCTGCGGCTCCCGGGCGAGACGGCTGCTCCAGGGCCGGCCGGACACCGCGCACACCTTGCCCGCCGCGACCTGCAGCGCCGCCGGCTCCAGGGTGCCGGAGAAGCTCAGCCACATCGCCTCGCGCAGATACACCGGCAGCATCACGCCACCGCGCGCCCGCCACTCGGCCGGGACCGTGTCCGGGTAGTCCGCGACCCGCCGGACCGGGAACTCGCCCAGCCCGGGCGGCAGCGGATGCGTGCCCGTCTCCGGCAACCGCAGTGTGCGGATGAACCGGATCGCCACCCCGCCCGGCAACCGCAGCGTGTTCCCGTCGATCCGCACCCCGGAACCGGCCATCCGGTCGCCCCCTCGCACTCCGTGCCGGCCGCCCGGCACCCTTCGCGCCGAGCCCTGCCCGGCCCCTCCTCACCAAGAACGCTCACCGAACCCCGCACGGTTCCGCCACAGCTCCTCCTGCACCCCGAGCCGTTCGCGCAGCCGGGTCATCCGGGGCAGCTTCGCCCGCTGCCTGCGCGAGACCCGGTCCAGCTCCTCGAACAGGCGGCGGGTGCGGTGCTCGGTGTTGAGCTCGTCGATGATCCGGGTCGTCTCGGTCAGCACGGCCCCGAACAGCTGCCAGTTCGCCCACTCCTCGTCCTGACCGATCTCCTCGCGGAGCAGCTCGGCCAGCCGGTCCCGGGTGCCGGCCGCCGTGTGCAGCTCGGCGGACAGCCGGGCCTCCGCCGACTCGGCGTTCTCGCTCAGATGCGTGGTGACCAGCACCGCGAAGCTGACCACAGCGTCGGCGATCTCCGACAGCAGCTGTTCCACGGTCGCCCCGACGCGCGGCGGGAACAGCTCCTCGGCCCCGCGCGCCTTGGCCAGGTCGGTGAAGGTACGCGCCAGTACCCGCAGCACCACCGTGCAGATCTCCAGCGTGTCCAGACCGGTGCGCAGCACCACCCGGTGCAGCAGCCCCTCCTTCACCCGCGGATTGAGCCGCAGGCTGTCCTCGGCCTGTCTGAGCGACGCGTCCACCTGACTGATGTGCTGGTCCAGCTGCCGGGCCTCGTGCAACCGCTCGGCCGCCCGCTCCCAGGAGATCCGGCCGGCGGCCTCCTCGCCCATCCGCAGCATCAACTGCCGCACCCGTCGCGCCTGGTCCTCGATCGAGCGGCCCGCCTCGTCCACCCACACCGGGGGCGGGAGCAGCAGATTGCAGGCCGTGCCGACGACCGCGCCGATCAGCGTCTCCACGATGCGCGCCCAGGCGGTGAACCCGACGGTGGTGACCCCGAGGACCAGCATGGCACTGATCGCCACCTCGGCCACGTACTCGTCGACCCGCACCAGGTGCCCGACGGTCAGCGAGGCCACGATCAGCAGCGCGAGGCTCCACCAGGTCAGCCCCACGAGACCGCTGAAGGCGATCGCGACCAGGACGCCGGCCACCACCGAGTTCACCCGGCGGATGCCGTTGGTGAGGGTGGCGTAGAAGGTCACCTGGACGACCAGCAGCGCCGTCAGCGGCGCGGTCAGCGGGGCCGGCTCGGGGCTCAGCCGGAGGGCGATGACGTAGGCGATCGTCGCGGCCGTGGCCGACCGCAGCGTCTGGACGACCACCGGCTCCCGGCGGCGCGCCACCAGGCTCCGCAGTCCCGTGGTCCACTTCCGTACGTCGTGCATCCCTTGGCCTGTTCCCATTCCTCGGTCCGATCGAACGTGCCGCAATCGCGGACCACACCTGTCCTCATGGGGAGCACCTCGGTTCACCCGGCCGACGCCCTGGACGGGGCTCCGGTGGCCGATCCGGAGCAGCTCCTCGGCGTCGTGGCCGACGCATACGCGCCGCCCGCCGACGCCGCTGGGCCGGCTCCCTGCCGTCGGCCGCCGGCGCGGCAGCGCTGGACGCCGCCGTGCACGCCGGGAACACCGCCGTCGCCACCGGTCGGATCCGGCCACTCGGCGCACGAGCCGGCGGCCCTCCTCGGCCTCCCCGGCCGCGCCCCGCGGCGCGCACCCTCGGCACCATGACGGGCGGGTCAGGCGGGGAGCCTCCGTCGGCGGGGGGGGCGGCAGCCCGGGGACGGGACACGTGTGACACGACACAGGATCACCCTCCTGGCCCTGCTCACCGGGTGGCTGCCCAGGACCTGGTCCGCTTCCTGGGCGGCGACACCGGCCGGGCCGGGCCCGACATGGGCTCACCCGCCCGCGGCCACCACGTGCTGAGCCACCTTCACCGGGTGTCGGCCGCGCGGTTGCGCGACCGGTAGCCGGCGACCTTCGCGAGGTTGCCGCAGCGCTCCATGGAGCACCAGCGGCGCCGCCGGGCCTGCGAGTCGTCGAGGAACAGCAGCGAGCAGTCCGGGTTGCCGCACTCCTTGACGCGCTCCAGCAGCGGACCGCCGACCAGCAGGACGGCGTCCCGGGCCACGGTCGCCAGGGCGGCGCGGGCCGGGTGGCGGGCCGTCCAGCGCCGGGCGCCCAGTTGGGGCGCGAGGTCCGGCCGGGCGGCGACCTCGTTGACCAGCGCCACGTCGGACGCGTCCGGTTCCCGCGCGGCCATCGCCGCCCGCAGCACGCGGTACACCGCCTCCCGCAGGGCGCGCGCCTCGGTCAGATCCCGTACGGCGACCGGGACCGGCCCGTCCTCGGCCGCCAGGCCCGCCTCCGTGATCCAGCGGGCCAGGGCGGCGGGATCGGGGATCCGCTCGACGGGCGTGGCGTGCCGCTTGCCGAGCGTGGCGACGAAGTCCAGGCAGGGACGGCCACCGAGGAAGGGGAAGGCGAGTGCGGGGTCCGTCGGCGTGGTCATGTGAGCAGCCTACCGTGCAACACCGTTTCATGGGGTGTCTTGACACTCGTTGAACCGGTGTCGCAGAGTGACACCACTTCAACCGGTGTCCGTGATGTGTGGAGTTCCTGGGCGCCGGCGTCTTCCGAGCAGGATGGGTGTGTGTCATGCGCGCGGTGCGGATCGAGGAGTTCGGCGGGCCCGAGGTGCTGGTGCCGGTGGAGGTGCCGGACCCGGAGCCCGGTCCCGGGCAGGTGCTGGTGCGGGTCGCGGCGGCGGGCGTCAACCGGGCGGACGCGCTGCTGCGCGCCGGCGCCTATCACCGGGCGGGCCGGCCCCCGCTGATCCCGGGCGCGGAGGCGGCCGGCACCGTCGCGGCGGTGGGGGAGGGGGTGAGTGGACTGCGGGCCGGGCAGCGGGTGATGGCCCTGGACGGAGGGGAAGCGCCCGGCTACTACGCCGAGTTGGCCGCGGTGAACGCACGGCAGGTGGTCGCGCTCCCCGACGGGGTCGGCCTGACCGAGGCGGCGACCCTGCCCGTCGCCTGGCTCTCCGCCTGGTACTGCCTGCGCCGCCTGGCCAGGGTGGCCGAGGGGGAGACGGTCGTGGTCAAGGCCGCGGCCAGCGGAGTCGGCACCGCGGCCGTCCAGATCGCCGCCCGGGCCGGCGCCCGGGTCATCGCCCTCGCCGGGTCCGCCGAGAAGGCCGCCTGGGCCGGGGAGTTCGGGGCCTCCGAGGCCGTCGACACCTCGCGGTACGCCGACGAGGGGGAGGGCGAGGGAGAAGTCGAGGAGGTGCTGCGGCTGACCGGCGGACGCGGCGCCGACATCGTCCTCGACACCGTGGGCGGCCGAGCCCTCGGACGGAGCCTGCGCGAGACGGCGCACGGCGGCAGGGTCGTCTCGCTCGCCAACGTGGCCCTGGAGCCGAGCACGCTCGACACCCGCGACTTCTACCCGAAGAACATCGCGATCCTCGGTTTCCAGCTCACCAACCGGCAGATCCACGGCTACGACCCGCGACCCGACCTGCGCGAACTCGCCGAGCGCGTGGCCGCCGGCGACTACCGGGTGCCGGTCGAGACCGTGCTGCCGCTCGAGCGGGCGCGCGCCGCGCACGAGCGGCTGGAGAGCCGGGACAACCGGGGCAAGATCGTGCTCAGCGTGGGGTGAACCGGGCTGTCACGCTTACAGCTTGTCGCTGTACTCGGGCGTACAGCTTGTCGCGGTACTCAGGCGTACAGCTTGTCGATGAACGCGGACAGATTGCCCGTCGTACGGGCGATCTGTTCCTCCACCGTCAGGCTCTCCTCGAACCGGGTACCGGACTCCGGCACCTTCCTGCCCCGCACATAGAGTGAACACGCCAGGTCCGTGCACATGTACAGGCCGACCGTGTTGCCCTCGCGGCCCGCCGCCCCCGCCTTGCGTGCCGCCATCAGCGTCACGCCTCCGCCGGGATGTGTGGTCAGGCACACCGAGCACATGCTGCGGTGCAGAAACCCGCGCTGCGAGGCCTGGAAACGCAGGGCGACACCGACGAGCCGGTCATCCCGTTCGGTGACCAGGTAGCTGCGGTCGGGTGCCCCCGGATCCCGCCAGCCGAGGAAGTCCAGGTCGTCCCACGGGCGTTCACCGAGGTCCCGGGGCACCGCCAGCCGCTTGGCCTCCCCCTTGGAGCAGTTGATAAATGAGTTGCGGATGTCCTGCTCGGTGAGCCATCTCATGGGGGAGTCCTTCATCGGAATCGTCGTCGTGAACCTGGTGGCCCCAGGAACCTAATAGGTCTAGGTTCACGGCTAGCCTAGGTAGCCAAGGGGAGGGTGGGCCAATGGATTTCCGGCAGGGGCTGCCGCCGCGTGCCCGAAGGGCGCTCGACCATGTCGCCGCCGGGGTGAACGGCCCACCGCTCGACCCCGGTCTGCGCATCACGCTCAACTTCCATCCCGACCGGGTCTCCGGCGGACTGCCGATCCTCGTGGCGCTGGCCCGGGACGGCGCCTACCACTCGCAGTACGTCACCGGGACCAGCAACGGCGGCCTCACCGCGCACCCGGGCGGCGACCGGCACCGCTGGGAGAGCCGGATCTTCGGCGGCGTGTACGACGACGCCGCCCCGGCCGAGCGCCCGCTGTACGGCGCCCTGAACTTCCGCCGCCAGGTCGTGGGCGCGGCCCCGCGCTTCGGCTCCTCGCACCTCAGGCTCACCGCGGCGGTCCTCAACCGGGCCACCTTCTGCTACCCGGACAGCGCGGCCGAGCCCACCGACTTCGGCGTGGCCTCGGCGATGCCACTGATCGCGCTCGCGGAGGCGGACGAGCAGGACCCCCTCAACGACTACATCGAGAGCCATGTGCACGCCGGTGTGCTGCTCGCCCGGGACGTGGAGGCGCTCGTGCTCGACGCGGACTACCGCGGCACACCGGTGGAGGCGGCGGCCCGGCAACTGCCCTTCCCGCTGGAGTGGCACCCCGGCTACCGGCTCACCGTCACCGAACTGCGCCGTCACGCCGACTACCGGGGGCCGGAGTACGCCCGCCTCGGCGCGCAGATCGCCGAGCGCG
Source organism: Streptomyces puniciscabiei (assembly GCF_006715785.1). Taxonomy (NCBI): domain Bacteria; kingdom Bacillati; phylum Actinomycetota; class Actinomycetes; order Kitasatosporales; family Streptomycetaceae; genus Streptomyces; species Streptomyces puniciscabiei. Next base: position 144,493 of record NZ_VFNX01000006.1, on the reverse strand, counting down.
GCCTGCTGCCCCCCCGCCTGATCGGCGACGCGGCCCGCACCGGCCGGTACGCGCTCCAGGACCTGAAGATGGTCTGGCACACCCTGGCCCGCTTCGGCGCCCCGGAGGGCGCGGGCACGGCCTGCCGGGCGGTGGCCACCTCCCGCGGGACCGGCCGCGGTACGGCCTGTCCCGGCCCGGACACCTCCGGTACGCCCGCCCTGCCCTACCCCTCCTCCGCCGGCCTCGCCTCCGGTGGCCACGCCCCAGGCGTCAGGACACCCAACGCGTAGGCACGGGCGACGAGTTCGGTGCGGTTGGCGGCGTTCCAGCGGGCCGACAGGCGTCGCAGGTGGTAGGTGACGCCGTCCTTGCTCAGGCCCAGCTCGCGGGCGGCGCCGGACGTCGTGGCGCCGCCCGCGAGCAGGGCCAGCACCCGGCCCTCCACCGGGGTGACCCGCGCCGGCTCCGGCTCGGGCGGCGCGCACTCGCCCCGCACCCGCAGCATCACCAGCAGGGCCGGGGTCTCGTCCACGCTGTCGCTGACCGGGTCCGCCGTGAGCTCCCCGAACCGCTCGGCACCGCCCGGCGCCCGCCAGCGCACCGACACCTGGTAGCGCGAGCGGTGCCGCAGCCGCAGCGCCTGCGCGATCCGCTCCACCTGCGTGGCCTCCTGAGGGCGGAACAGCTCCAGCACGTCGCGCCCGCGCAGCTGCCCCGGTGTCGTACCGCACTCCGCCGCCATCGCGGGATTGGCCAGCACCACCAGGCCGTACACGTCGCACACGGCGACCGGTACCGACACCCGGTCGAAGAGCATCAGGGCCCGGTTGCGCCACCTGACCCCCTCGGCCCGCTCCGCGTCCACGCCCACCTCCCGAAGTGCCGACCCGGCGCTCTCATCCAAGACGAAGATCCAGGTCAGCGGCAAACCGCAGGCCCGTGGGGCGCGTCCGCGAGTCCCCGCCCGGCGGTGGGCGCAAGGCCCGCAACCGAGTTTTGACTGCACGATCGTGTAGTGCCGTGGCCCGGGCCCGCGGCACGGGTCGATCACCCTGGAACGCAGTACCCCGTTACCGCGAGTACTCCGTTTCCGCGAAAGGCAGTTGTCGCGCCATGCCCCCCACCGCACCGCACCCCGACCCGGCCGCCACCCTGCCCGGCGTCCCCGTCGTCGACATCACCGCCACCGGTCCCGGCCGCACCCCCCTGCAGCAGGTCATGGACCTGATGCGCACCCACGGCCCCGTGCTCGTGCGCCGGCTGCACGACCGGGACGCGCTGTTCGTCGCCGACGCCGATCTGGTCGCGGACCTCGCCGACGAGGAGCGGTTCGCCAAGCACATCGGGCCCGCGCTCCAGAACGTGCGCGCCTTCGCCGCCGACGGCCTGTTCACGGCATACAACGACGAGCCCAACTGGGCCAAGGCGCACGACATCCTGATGCCCGCCTTCGCGCTCGGCTCGATGCGCACCTACCACCCGGTGATGCTCAAGGTGGCCCGCCGGCTCATCGACTCCTGGGACCGCGCGGCCCGGGACGGGCGCGCCGTGAACGTGCCGGACGACATGACCCGGATGACCCTCGACACCATCGGCCTGGCCGGGTTCGACTACGACTTCGGCTCCTTCGAACGCGATGAGCCACACCCCTTCGTGGAGTCGATGGTCCACTGCCTGGAGTGGAGCATGACCCGCCTGGCCCGCAGCCCCGGCCAGGACCACTCGGCGGCCGACGCGGCCTTCCGCGCGGACGCCGACTACCTGGCGAAGGTCGTGGACGAGGTCATCGCCGCCCGCACCGGCACCGACCAGAGCGGCGCGGCGGACCTGCTCGGGCTGATGCTCAGCGCGCCGCACCCGGCCGACGGCACCACCCTGGACACCGCCAACATCCGCAACCAGGTCATCACCTTCCTCATCGCCGGCCATGAGACGACCTCCGGCGCGATGTCCTTCGCCCTGTACTACCTCGCCAAGCACCCCGCCGTGCTGCGCCTCGTGCAGCGCGAGGCCGACGAGCTGTGGGGTGACACGGCCGACCCCGAGCCGTCGTACGACGACGTCGGCCGGCTCACCTACACCCGCCAGGTGCTGGCCGAGGCACTTCGGCTGTGGCCGACGGCCGCCGCCTTCAGCCGGCACGCCCGTGCGGACACCCTGCTCGGCGGCCGGATCCCGCTCGCGGCCGGGCAGGCCGTCACCGTGCTCACCCCGATGCTGCACCGGCAGCCCGTCTGGGGCGACAACCCGGAGCTGTTCGACCCCGAGCGGTTCACCGCCGAGGCGGAGGCGGCCCGCCCGGTGCACGCCTTCAAGCCCTTCGGCACGGGTGAACGCGCCTGCATCGGGCGGCAGTTCGCGCTGCACGAGGCGACCATGCTGCTCGCCATGCTGGTCCACCGCTACCGGCTGCACGACCATGCCGACTACCGGCTCACGGTGAAGGAGACCCTCACCCTCAAGCCCGAGGGCTTCACCCTCACGCTCACGCCGCGCACCTCCGCCGACCGCGTGCACGCCCCGCTGCCCGGCAGCGTCCCCGCGCAGTCGGGCGAGGACTCGGCCCCGGACACCCTGCCCGCCCGGGTCCGCCCCGGTACCGGCGTCCTCTTCCTGCACGGCAGCAACTACGGCACCTGCCGGGCCTTCGCCGCCCAGCTCGCCGACGAGGCCGCCGCCGTCGGCTGCGCCACCGAGGTCGCCGCCCTGGACACGTACACGGGCAAACTGCCCACCGACCGGACCGTGGTCATCACCGCCGCCTCCTACAACGGCCACCCCACCGACGACGCCACGGCCTTCACCGCCTGGCTCGGCGGCACCCCCGACCTGACCGGCGTGACCTACGCCGTCCTCGGCGTCGGCGACCGCAACTGGGCCGCCACCTACCAGCAGGTGCCCACCCGCATCGACGCCCGCCTCGCCGAACTCGGCGCCACCCGCCTGACCGCCCGGACCGCCGCCGACGCCTCCGGCGATCTGAGCGGCACCGTACGGGAGTTCACGGCCCGGCTGCGCACCGCGCTGCTGACGGAGTACGGCGATCCCGCCGCAGGCGCCCCGACGGAGGAGCCCACGAGCGCGTACGAGGTCCGCACGCTGACCGGCGGCCCGCTGGACGCCCTCGCCGCCCGGCACGAACTGGTCCCGATGACCGTGACCGAGGCCTACGACCTCACCGCGCCCGCACACCCGCGCACCAAGCGTTTCCTGCGCATCGCGCTGCCCGAGGGCGTCACCTACCGCACCGCCGACCATCTGACCGTGCTGCCCGCCAACGCCCAGGACCTGGTGGACCGGGCCGTCGCCGCGTTCGGCCTCGACCCCGACGCCCTGCTGGACATCCGGGCCACCCGCCCGCGCCGCGACGGCCTCGCCGTGGACCGCCCGTTGAAGGTACGGCAACTCCTCACGCACCATGTCGAGTTGCAGGAGCGTCCCACGGCCCGGCAGCTGGCCCTGCTCGCCGAGGCCAACCCCTGCCCGCCCGAGCGTGCCGCCCTCGCCGCCCTGACCGGCGACGATCCGCGCACCCTGCTCGAACTCGCCGAGGACCACCCGGCCCTGCGCGGAGCCCTCGACTGGCCGCGCCTGCTCGACCTGCTGACCCCGCTCAGGCCTCGCCACTACTCGGTGAGCTCCTCGCCGGCCGTCGACGCGGACCATGTGGACCTCATGGTCTCCGTCCTGGACGCCCCGGCCCGCTCCGGAAGGGGCCGCTACCGAGGGACCGGCTCCGGCCACCTCGCCTCTCTCCGGCCCGGCGACACGGTGCACGCCCGCGTCCAGCCCTGCCGCGAGGCCTTCCGGATCGACGGCTCGGCACCGGTCGTGATGGTCGCCGCCGGTACCGGGCTCGCCCCGTTCCGCGGCGCCGTCGCCGACCGCGTCGCGGCCCGCGCCGCAGGCGCCGAACTCCCGCCCGCCCTGCTGTACTTCGGCTGCGACGCCCCCGACGCCGACTTCCTGCACGCCGGAGAGCTGCGGGCCGCCGAGGAGGCCGGCGCGGTCTCACTGCGCCCGGCCTTCAGCGCGGCCCCCGAGAACGGCGCGGTGTTCGTCCAGCACCGCATCGCCGCCGAGGCCGACGAGGTGTGGGAGCTGGTGTGCTCCGGCGCGCGGGTGTACGTCTGCGGCGACGGCGCGAGGATGGCACCCGGCGTGCGGGAGGCGTTCCGCGCGCTGTACCGGGGGCGGACGCCGGGCAGCGACGGGGCGGCGGCCGAGCGGTGGCTCGACGCGCTGGTGGCTGAGGGGCGTTACGTGGAGGACGTGTACGCGGCGGGGTGACGCCTGGGCGCGCCCTCGCTTAGCTCAGATCATGAACTAAGGGTTGGGAGAATCTCGCCTTCCGCCCGTCCGAAGGGGTATGTTGCAGGTCGGGCAGGGTTCGTGAAGGGAGCGTCATGGCGGGGCGTAACGGGCGCACGGTTCGCGACCTCAGGCGGGGCAACCGCACGGCGGTGCTGCAGAAGCTGTACTTCGACGGCCCCCTCAGCCGGTTCGAGCTGGGCCCGGCCACCGGCCTGAGCTCCGGCTCGGTCAGCAATGTGGTCGCCGACCTCATCGCGGACGGTCTGGTCGTGGAGGCCGGCAGCGTCGACTCCGACGGCGGCCGGCCCCGTACCCTGCTGCGCGTCGCCCCCGACTGCGGACAGATGATCGGCGTCGACGTCGGCGAAACCCGCGTCCGCGTCGAGCTGTTCGACCTGGCCCTGACCGAACTCGCCCGCACCGAACGCCGGTTGGCCCCGCAGGGTTACGACGTCGAGGTGATCGCCGGCCACATCCGCGACGGCATCGCCGAGGTCCTGGGCGCCGAAGAAGCCGTGCCCGAGCGGCTGCTCGGCGTCGGGATCGGTGTCCCCGGCATCGTCGAACACACCGCCGAGCAGGGCGCCGTCGTCCACGGGCAGACCATCGGCTGGGACGCCGTCCCGCTGGAGCGGCTGCTGCGCTCCGCCTCCCAGCTCCCCGACGCGATCCCGTACTTCATCGACAACGGCGCCAAGACGCTGGGCCAGGCCGAGATGTGGTTCGGCGCGGGACGCGGCGCCCGCAACGCCGTGGTCGTGCTCTTCGGCTCCGGCGTCGGCGCCTGTGTGGTCACACCCGAGGTCGAGCACGGGCGGGCGGTCGAGTGGGGCCACCTGACCGTACGGGTGCGCGGGCGCCGCTGCCGCTGTGGCGCACCCGGCTGCCTGGAGGCCTACGCGGGCGCCGAGTCCCTGCTCGAGCGCTGGCGCGAGGAGGGCGGACGGCCACCCGAGGACACCGACGAGGAGACCGCGCTCACCGCGATGCTGGCCGCCGCCTATCCGGCCGAGGGGATCGAGCCCGATCCGGTCGCACTGGCCGTTCTGGAGGAGACCGCCGAGTACCTCGGCGCCGGCCTGGCCGACCTGATCAACCTCTTCCAGCCCGAGCGGATCCTCATCGGCGGCTGGGCCGGACTCCAGCTGGGCGCCCGCTTCCTGCCGGCCGTACGACGGCACGCGACGACCTACGCGCTGCGCCATCCGGCCGACAAGGTCACCATCGACCTCGGGCGGCTCGGCCCCGACGCGGTCACCGTCGGCGCCGCGATCCTGCCCCTGGCCGACTTCTTCGCCAGTGGCGGCCACCGCCCGGAACCGGCCACCGAGGACCACGTCCCGGCCTGGCGGGCCGCACTGCGCCAGAGGGCCCCACGCTGACCGACGGCTGCCGGGGCCGGTAGCCGGCGGTGAACCCCTCAGGGGCGCGGGCCGTATCGACATGCGGCTCCGCCGCGTGGGCGCGACCGGCCACGGTGGCGCCGCACACGACCGACGGCCTGCCGCAGCTCGGCGCCACCCGCCGCTCAGCCGGACGGCTCTTCCGCGTCCGGCGCGTCGTCCGCCGGGGTCTGCTCCCGCTTGCGCGGCTTGTCCGGTGTGACCTCCCACCGGTCCTCGCCTGCGCCCGCCTGCTGGTCGGGCATGTCCCTCGGCACGGGACCCGCGTCGCTGCCCGTGTCGCGGCCCGGCTCCGGCTCTCGTTGTGCGGCCATGGCGTTCTCCCCTCGGCCCGGACGGGCACGGCGTGTCAGCCGACCTTGCGTCCGCGCATCGGCTCGGTGTCCATCCCGGCGCCCTGCTGCAGGCCGTCGAGGAACTCCTGCAGCACCTCGGTCGCCGTACGCCGTGGCTGCCAGCCCAGCTCGGTGTGCGCCCGCCCGCAGTCCATCAGCGGCAGCCGCAGCACGGCGTCGAACAGGTGCGGGGAAGCCGGCAGCAGATGCAGCCCCCAGGCCGCGGCGATGGCCGACCGGGCCGCCGTGCGCGGCAGCCGTACCGGGCGGCTGCCCAGCAGCTCGCCGAGCACGCCGGCGTCGAGCGGCGGGTCCGCGGCGAGGTTGAAGGCGCCCCGCGCGCCGTCCGTGCGCAGCGCGAGCCGGTAGGCCTCGGCGGCGTCGTCCGTGTGCAGCGCCTGCACCCGGAGCCCCGGGATGTCCGGCAGGAACGGCAGCAGCTCCGGCCGGGCCAGCGGACCGGGCAGGAACCGCCCGCCGAAGATGCGCCGCTGCTCGCTCGCGGACTGCCACTTGAACAGGAACGCCGGGCGCATCCGCACCACCCGCACCTCGGGGTGGTCCCGCTCGAACACGTCCAGCGTGCGCTCCAGATAGGCCTTCTCCCGGCAGTAGGCGGCATCCGGCCAGCCGTGCGTCGGCCAGGACTCGTCCACCGCGCGGTCCTTCGGCCCGGGCGAGTACGCGCCCACGGACGAGGCGTGCACCAGCACCGGCACCCGCGCCGCGGCGACCGCCCCGAACACCCGGATGCCGCCGAGCACATTGGTCCGCCAGGTGACCGCCGGATCGTGCGTCGGCTGGAACGCCCAGGCCAGATGGACCACCGCGTCGGCGCCCTCGAACCGCTCGGCGAGATTGTCCTGTTCGGCGGCGAGGTCGACCGCGGCCCACTCGGTCTTCGGCGGCGACCAGGCCGGGGTACGCCGGGCCAGCCCGCGCACCGACTTGATCTCCGGGTCCTCCGAGAGCAACCGCACCACACTCGTGCCGACGTTGCCGGTGGCGCCCGTGACGACGACCCTGCTGCCCGCTGCGCTGCTCACCTTCGGCTCCTCTCGGCCCACACTCCGGTGGACCCGCCGGGTACCCGGGCCCCGGCGCGCGCACACCCGGCCATGACGTGGCGGGTAATCGACCGGTGCGCGGTGTCCGGGGAGCATCGAGGACGTCAGCGCGACCGAGACGCGTCGCACCAGGCACCCACCGCCGAGGAGGCACCCCATGCCGTACTTCGAGAGCCCCGTCGACGGCACCCGTCTGCACTACATCGACCACGGACCGGCCACCGGCCCGGTCGCCGTCTTCGTCGCCAGCGCGTACCTCGGCCACGAGATGTGGGAGTACCAGACGCTGCCGCTCGCGGAGGCCGGATTCCGCTGCGTGGCGCTTGACCGGCGCGGACACGGGCGTTCCGACGACACCTGGAACGGAGACGACCTCGACACCCTCGCCGACGACCTGAACGGGCTCCTCGACCACCTCGACCTGCGCGAGGTCACCCTCGTCGGGCACTCCGTCGGCACCGCCGAGGTGATCCGCTGCCTCACCCGGCACGGCTCCGCACGCGTGGCCCGCGCCGCCCTCGTCGCCGGCGTCAGCCCCGGCCTGGTCCGCTCGCCGAACCTCCCGGAGGGCATCGACCCGGCGGCCGTACGCGCCGACGAGAAGTCCTTCCGGCGTGACCGGGCCGCCTGGTTCACCCACTTCGCGGACGACTTCTTCGCCGTCGGGCAGCCCGGCAACGACGTCTCCCCGGCCTATGTCCGCCATCTGATCGACCGCTGCATGGTCGCCACACCCCGCGCCGCGACCGGCGTCCGGGCCGTGGTCGCCGCGCTGGACATCGCCGGCGAGCTGCCCGCGCTGGACCTGCCGGTGCTGGTCGTGCACGGCACCCACGACACCTCCGCGCCCCTGGCACTCACCGGTGAACGCGTGGCCCGGCTGGTACCGGAGGCCGTCCTGAAGGTGTACGAGAACGGCGGGCACGGCCTGTTCGCCACGCATGCCGCCCGGCTCACGGCCGACCTGCGGGACTTCATCGAGTCCGGGGCCGTCCGCGCGGGCGAGCTGGTCGGTGCGGCGGCGCACGGCCGCTGAACGGACAAGGGCCCCGGCCGTGACGGGGGATTCACGACCGGGGCGGTCAGGTGGTGGGCACGGATGGCGGTCGCCTCTCGGCGAAAGGCTCCACAGGGCTTCAGCCGAACGATCGTCCCTGTGGGCAAAGGGTGAGGCCCGGGGACACTGTCCCATCCGTACCCACGGCTGGTTCAACGGGCAACCACCCTCGGGTGTTCCGGCCGGTCATGTGACCTTCACCACCCATGCACCACTACCCATGATGCTCACGCCAGCGGGCTCCCGTCGAGCCCTTCGAGCAGGTCGGCGGGGTCCGCGTAGACGGCTTCCGCCCCGGCCTCCTCCAGGTCGGCCCGGGGGATCCCGCCGCACAGCACCCCCACACAGCGCACCCCGGCCCTGGCACCCGCCCGCATGTCCCACACGGTGTCCCCGACGAACACCGCCCGCGAGGCCGGAACCCCGGCCAGCTCCAGGGCGTGCTCCACCGGCTCCGGGGCGGGCTTGCCCTCCTGGACGTCCTCCGAGCTCGCCGTGTCCGCGATCGCGTCGTCGGCGGCGATGGCCCGCCGCAGCGCACCCAGCTCGGCGCCGCTCGCCGAGGTGGCGAGGACGACCGTCCAGCCGTCCCGGTGCAGCCGGCGCAGCAGCTCCCCGGCCTTCGGCAGAGCCGGCAGCCGGTCGAAGTACTGGCCGTACAGGGCTTTGTGCGCGGCGCTCAGCTCGCCGTCCCGATCGGTGTCGCGGCCGTCGCCGAGCAGCTGGGCGATCAGGTCCGTGGAGGCGAGACCGACGGCCCGGTGCACCGCGTGCATGGGCACGTCGTGTCCGGCCTGCCGGAACGCCTCCCACCAGGAGACGACGTGCAGGTGGTTGGTGTCGACGAGGGTTCCGTCGACATCGAAGACGGCGGCGCGCTCCATCCGCGGGTCCCTTCCTGACCGTCCGAGGGTCCTTGCCCGGGCCGTCCGGGGCGTCCCTGCCCGGCGCCCGGCTCTCCGTTCTCGTTGCGGGCCGGGTACCACGCCGGGCAGGTCAGGAACCCGACGCGCGCGCCGGGACCCGGCCCTCCCGGGTCCAGGCCAGCAGCTCGTCGGCGGACCAGGTGGTCACCACCCGCCCGGCGGGCACCCCGCACTCCTCCGCCCGGGCGCAGCCGAGGATCTGCCAGTCGAGCTGGCCGGGCGCGTGCGCGTCGGTGTCGACGGAGAACAGCACCCCCGCGTCCACGGCCCGGCGCAGCAGCCTGCGGGGCGGATCCAGCCGCTCGGGCCGGCTGTTGATCTCCACGGCCGTACCGGCCTCGGCGCAGGCGGCGAACACCGCGTCCGCGTCGAACTCCGACTCCGGCCGCCCGCGGCCCGTCACCAGCCGCCCGGTGCAGTGCCCGAGCACATCGGCGTGCGGGTTGCGTACGGCGGCGACCATCCGGCGTGTCATCGACCGGGCGTCCATCCGCAGCTTCGAGTGCACCGACACCACGACGACGTCCAGCCGCTCGAGCAGTTCCGGCTCCTGGTCCAGCGAGCCGTCCTCGAGGATGTCGCACTCGATGCCGGTGAGCAGCCGGAACGGCGCCCACCGCGCGTTCAGCCCCGCCACCACCGCCAGCTGCTCGCGCAGCCGCTCCGGCGACAGACCGCGGGCCACGGTCAGCCGGGGGGAGTGGTCGGTCAGCGCCGTCCACTCATGACCCAGCTCGGCCGCGGCCCGGCCCATCTCCTCGATCGGGCTGCCCCCGTCGGACCAGTCCGAATGGGTGTGACAGTCCCCCCGGATCATGGCCCGCAGCTCGGCCCCGGCACCCTCCGTCCCCACCGACGCCCCCGCCTCCTCCTCCAGCTTCCGCAGATATCCGGGCACCTCCCCGGCCAACGCCTCCCGCACGACCTGCGCGGTCTTGGGTCCGACCCCTTTGAGCGCCTCCAGGGTCCCGGCAGCGGCCCGCTCGGCCACTTCCTCGGCGGGCAGCGCGGCCAGCGCCCGGGAGGCGGTACGAAAGGCCTTGACCCGGTAGGTGGGCGCGAGCGACCGCTCCAGCAGGAAGGCAATCCGGTCGAGAGCGGCGACGGGATCCATGCAACCCAGAGTGCCTGAGGAGCTCCGAAGGGGCGCGGGGAACGCGCGACAAGCCACAGACGCACCCGCAGTCCGCAACGGCGCTCAACGAGGCAGAAGAACCCGGTTTGCGCACCCCACCCCCGGGTACTGCGATGCGCAACCCAGCTGAGGAGGCCGGCCCATGCCACGCGCAGCCATCGTCACCGGCGCCGACTCCGGAATCGGCCGGGCCACCGCCGTACGCCTGGCCGAAGCCGGCCTGGACGTCGGCATCACCTGGCACACCGACGACGAGGGCGCCGCCGGGACCGCGGAGGAGGTCCGCGGCAAGGGCCGCCGCGCCGCCGTCGCCCAGCTGGACCTCACCCGGCTGCCCGAGGCCGCCGACACCGTCGACGAGCTGTGCGCCGAACTGGGCCGCCTCGACGTCCTGGTCAACAACGCCGGTACGGGCGTCATGACCCCCTTCCTCGACCTGACCCTCGCGGACGTGCGCCGGGTCCTGGACGTCGACCTGGTCGGCCCGTTCCTGTGCGGGCAGCGCGCGGCCCGGCACATGATCCGGCAGGGCGACGGCGGCCGGATCGTCAACGTCACCTCCGTCCACGAGCACCAGCCCCGGGTCGGCGCCGCCCCCTACTGTGCGGCGAAGGGCGGGCTCGGCCTGCTCACACAGGTCATGGCGCTGGAGCTCGCCGAGTACGGCATCACCGTGAACGCGGTCGCGCCGGGCGAGATCGCCACACCGATGACCGGCCAGGAGGACACCGACGTGCACACCGAGCGGCGGCCCGGCGTGCCGCTCGGGCGGCCCGGTGACGCCCGGGAGGTCGCCGCCGTCATCGCCTTCCTGGCGAGCCCGGACGCCTCGTACGTCACCGGCGCCTCCTGGAGCGTCGACGGCGGGATGCTCCGCATGGGCCCGCAGGCCGGCTCCCACCTGACCGGCGACGAGTGGCGGCGTCCCTGAGCCGATGCGCCTGCGGACCAGTTCCTGCGACGGCCCGGGCTACCGGCGGGTTCGCTGCGGCCGGGGCTTCCGCTACGCCGACACCGCCGCCGGTCCCTCACCGACCCCGGACAGCTCGCCCGGATCCGGGCCCTGGCCATCCCGCCCGCCTGGCGTGACGTGTGGATCTGTCCCTGGCCGAACGGCCACCTCCAGGCCGTCGGCACGGACGACGCCGGGCGCCGCCAGTACCTGACCTGTACCACGAGCGGTTCCGGGCCGAGCACGAGAAGGCCAAGCACGAGCACGTACGACAGGTCGCGCGGGCCCTGCCCGAGCTGCGCGCCCAGGTCGCCCTCGACCTCGCCGGCCGCGGGCTGAGCCCGTCCCGGGTCACCGCCTGCGCGGTCCGTCTGCTGGACCTCGGCTTCTTTCGCATCGGCAGCGACCGGCACACCCGCGTCAGCGAGACCTACGGCCTGACGACCATGCTCCGCGAGCACGTCACCCGCGGCCGGGAGGAGGTCACCTTCAGCTACCCGGCCAAGGGCGGCGTGGAGACGGTCCGCGCCCTCGTCGACGAACAGGTCCGCGCCGTCGCCCGGGCGCTGTTGCGGCGCCCGCGCGGCGGCGACCGCTTCCTCGCCCACTACGCGCGTGGCTTCCGCACCTGGCACGCCACCGTGCTCGCCGCCGTCGCGGTCGCCGTGACCGCCGAGAGCGGCCGGGCGAGCCCCGCCGCCCGGCGCCGGCAGATCAGCCGGCCGTCCGCGAGGTCAGCCAAAGCTTCGGCCGCCCGGCCACCCAGGGAGCCGTCGAGGCGGCGGTCCTCGGTCTGCTGGACGGCTCCCGCGGATGAGCCGTCCGCCCGCATTGCGTTCTACGCTGAGTTTCATGACCGAGCAAGGTGTTCCCCACATCGCCCATCCGCGGGTCCTGGTGCACGGGGTGTGCCCGGGGAGGCCGGGCGAACCACCCTTCAGGATCATGGAGATCGACGGTCAGGTGGTCGGTGAGGCCAGGACGGTCACCGATGTGCTGGAGACCGCCGCCGCCTACGGCATCCCCATCCATGACCTGGACGACCCGGACGCGGTCCGCTGGGTGGGCGGCGGCAAGTACACCTGGACGCTGCACTGAGGCGACGGCTCAGCCGACCGTCCACTTCTGGTTGGCGCCGCCCGTGCACGTCCAGATCTGCAGGCGTGTGCCGTTGGCCGAGTTGTTCCCGGTCACGTCAAGGCACTTGTCCGCCTGTGGGTTGACGATGTCGTGCGCCCCGGTGACGGTCCACTTCTGGTTCGGCCCGCCGGTGCAGTCCCACAGCTGGACGGTCGAGCCGTCCGCGGTGCCGTTGCCCGTGACGTCCAGGCACTTGCCGAGCGCCCGGATCGTGCCGTCCGAGCCGACCGTCCACGCCTGCGCGGCCGTGCCGTTGCAGTCGTAGAGCTGCACCGGTGTGCCGTTCGCCGGGTTCGCGCCGGCCACGTCCACGCACTTGCCGGCCAGACCGCGTATCGGGACTCCGCTCGCGCTGTCGCTCGTCGTCACCGACACCGAGTCCACCACCAGTTGCTGCGGGAACTGGGTACTGGCGTCGGGGTCGCCGGGCCAGTAGCCGCCGACGGCCAGGTTCAGGATCAGGAAGAACGGCTTGTTGTCGAACACCCAGGTTTTTCCGCCCAGGTCGGCGGGGGTGCGCCGCTCGTAGACGTTCCCGTCCACGGACCAGGTGATCGAGCCGGGTGACCAGTCGATCGCGAAGGTGTGGAAGGCGTCCGCGAAGGCCTGACCCCCCGGCAGCGTGTAGGCCGCGCCGATGCCGCCGGAGCCGGAGTAGCCGGGCCCGTGGATGGTGCCGTGCACGGTCGAGGGTTCGAACCCGACGTTCTCCATCACGTCGATCTCGCCCGAGTCGGGCCAGTTCACGGGCGTACCCAGCATCCAGAACGCCGGCCACATGCCCTGTCCGCGCGGGATCTTCATCCGCGCCTCGACGTGCCCGTACTGGGCGTTGAACTTCCCGGCCGTGTTCAGCCGGGCGGAGGTGTACTGGCAGCTGCCGTACCAGCACTGGTAGCCGGCCGGGTTCTCCTTGCGGGCCGTGATCACCAGGTGGCCCTGGCCGTCGAGGGCCGCGTTGTGCGTGCCGGACGTGTAGTACTCCCGCTCGTGGTTGTTGACGTTGTCGCCGGTCTCCAGCGTCCACTTCGAGGAGTCGACCGCGGAGCCCGCGGGTCCGTCGAAATTGTCGGAGAAGGTGGTGACGGTCGCTGCCGCCGGCACGGCCGCCCGGGCCCGCGCCGGACCGACGGCGGCGGAACCGACCAGGACGGCGGACAGGGCGGCGAAGAGGCATCTGCGGAGCAGGCGTGGGGAGGCCATGGCTCTCCGTTCGACGTGGGGGGCTGAGGATGCCTCTTGATTTAAGAAGTAAGAAAAGGAGGCGTCAATACCTTGGTGCAGACCTGATGCTGACAAGAGGTCATACGCTCGGCGGTGACTGCTTCCCGGCCGGCTCGCGCACGCGCCGGTGCACCGCTCGCCCCAGCCGTCGTCCCAGCAGCAGCCAGCCCAGCAGCGCCCCGGCGGTGTTGAGGAGCACGTCGTCGATGTCGAAGGCCCGCCCGGTGACCAGCGCCCCCTGCACCAGTTCCACGGTCAGCATCACCAGCGCCGTGAGCGTCAGCACCCGCAGCACCCCGCGGGCGCGCGGCGCGAGGACCGGCACCAGCACCCCGAACGGGGCGCCCAGGAGCACGTTCCCGCCGATCTGTTTCACCGCGTCCAGCGTCCGTGCCTGCTCCAGGTAGGCCCGCAAGGAGCGGCCCGGGTGCAGATTGCTGTGCGTCAGATGCGCCGAGGCGGGCGACGGTGCCAGGGTGATCCGGGCCAGGGCTGCGGCGAACGCCACCATGCACACGAAGGCGACCAGCATCGCCGGCACCCGCAGCAGCAGGGGAAGGGCGTGCCGCGCGCCCGGCCGGCGGTTCTTCTCGGCCGGCGCCCGCTTCCCGGAAGCGCTCAGCAACGCCGGCAGGCGCGGGACGGTACGGGCCATGAGGTCCTCCCGTGGTGAACTCGCCCGATTCACAACGCGGTTACCCCGACACGGGACGGGGATGCCGCCACCCGCGCGGCTGCCGGGACCGGGTGGCGTTTCCGTTCACGCTCCCGGGGCACTCCGGTTGCGGACCCGCGTGCCGCCGCCCCTCAACGGGCCCGGCGGTGCTTGGATGCCCCGAGCGGCGCATCGGACACATCGCCGCGCATGTGTGCAGAGTGGACCGAGGAGGTGGCGGATGACCCGGCGTACGGCTCCCCGCACGGCCCTCCTCGTCGTCGCTGAACTCCTCGTCTGGTGGGGCGCGCTGGCGCTGCTGTGGCTGGTGTTCATCACCTCGGTCGACACCCTGGAACGGGTCGTGGGCGCGAGCGCCGCGGCGGTCGGGGCGCTGCTGGCACGGGCCGGCCGACGGGCGGTGACCTGGCGGTGAACGGCTGGATCCTCGCGGCGACCGTCGAACTGGGCGGGGGAGGGGCGGCCGCCCTGTGGGGCGTCACCACCGGCCCGCCGGCCCGCCGCGTCGTCGCCCAGAACATGACCACCCCGGCCCTGTGCCCGGCCCTTCTGCTGCTCTCCCAGGGCTACGGCCGCCCGGCCTACGTCGACCTCGCCCTGCTGCTGGCCCTGCTCGGCCCGGTCGGCACGCTCGTCTTCGCCCGGCTGCTCTCGGACGACCTGGAAGGCCGGCGGCCGAGCGCCTGGGGGCTGACGTGGACCGCCGCCGCACTGAGCGCGGCCGTCGTGGCCGCCGTCTGCGCCGCCACCGGTCCCGGCCGCGCCATGGTGAAGCTCCTGGTCATCGGCGCCCTCCTGATCTCCGGCAACGTGATCGCCTCACGCGCCCTGTCCGGTGGGTTCCGGGGGGTGCGGGGTGGCTGACATGCGCTGGAGCGGAGCCAAGGGCGCCGCGGCCGCGGGCCGGCCGAGCGACCGGGCGGTGACGGCTGACCGTGCGTGCACGTGGCCGCGGCTGCTGGATGGCCGGGTGGCGGGTGTGCCCGCGGTCGAGCGGCAGGTCGACGGGGTGGCGAGCGCGGGTGCGCGGCGGTTGCGGGGTGGGGTGATGGCGGGTGTGGGGGTGGGTGCCTGTGCGGGTGCGGGTGCCTGTGCGGGCACGGATGCGGATGTGGGCGCGCGGCGCTCGCAGGGCTCGGGCCTCGAAGGCGCGTTCGTGCGACGATCGCGCAGGTGCGGGGTGGCGGACG
This sequence comes from Streptomyces puniciscabiei, assembly GCF_006715785.1. Taxonomy (NCBI): domain Bacteria; kingdom Bacillati; phylum Actinomycetota; class Actinomycetes; order Kitasatosporales; family Streptomycetaceae; genus Streptomyces; species Streptomyces puniciscabiei. The sequence continues at coordinate 129,092 of NZ_VFNX01000006.1, read as the reverse complement.
TGGTGGTGGGGCGGCTGCGGGGGTGTGCCGTCCCCCATGCGCTCGCGGGTGGGCCGCCGGGGTACCCGACGGCGGTCGCGCCTGCGGAGTCGCCGGCATACCGGCGGCCTGACGGGCCCGTGAGGCCCCGCGCCCTCCGCACCGGGACAGCAGCCACGGCACATTCCCGCAGCCGAACCGCACACACGTCGCGCGCGGCGCACCCCCGCCGCGACCACACGGCCGCGTCGGCCGACCCGCGGTGCTGCCGCCGGTCCCCGAACACACCGACCTGCCGGCACGCGAAGGGTGACGGGTCGTCAGCCCAACGGGGCGGAGGTGCGGCATGGACGACGCAGTGATCGTCGTGGCGCTGGTGCTCATGGCCGCCACCGCCACCGCAGCCGTGGCCCAGCGCGACCCCGCACGCCAGGCACTGGTGCTGTCCGTGCTCGGGTCCTTCCTGGCCGTGCTGTTCACGGTGTTCCAGGCCCCGGACGTCGGCCTGTCCCAGCTGGCCGTCGGCTCCGCGCTCACGCCGCTGCTGATCATGCTGAGCGTGCGCAAGGTCAGACGCCGCGGCCGCGCGGAGGACGGCTCGAAGGGCGGTGCGCGGTGAACCGGCTGCGGCTCGCCCTGCTGGCCGTCGGCGGCGCAGGCCTGGCCGCCCTGCTCGTCGCCGCCTGCCTGGACCTGCCCGGCTTCGGCGGCCGGAGCCATCCCTACGGCACCCGGGCCGTACACGCCTCCCTCGCCCGGCACACCGCCAACACCATCGCCTCCGTCAACTTCGACCAGCGCGCCCACGACACCCTCGGCGAGATGACCATCCTGTTCGCCGCCGTCCTCGGCTGCGTGGTACTGCTGCGCCAGGCCCGCGACGAGCACCGGGCGCGGCCGCGACCCGCCGAGGTGGCCCGGCCGGTCCGCCGCTACGCCCTGATCGCGCTGCCCGTCGCCCTGGTCACCGGCCTGTACGTCATCGCCCACGGCCAGCTCAGCCCCGGCGGCGGCTTCCAGGGCGGGGTCGTCGCCGCGACCGCGCTGCACCTGCTGTACCTCGGCGCCGACTACCGCGCGCTGGAACGCGTCCGCCCGCTCGCTGTCTTCGAGGCCTCCGACGCGGTCGCGGTCTCCTCCTACCTCGTGCTGGGCATCGCCGGTGTGCTGGCCGGCACCGCCTTCCTGGCCAACACGCTGCTGCCGTACGGCACCTTCAACACGCTGTGCTCCGGCGGCACCGTCCCCCTGCTGAACGCGGCCATCGGCATGGAGGTGGCGAGCGCGGTCGTCGTGCTGCTCGCGAACTTCCTCGACCAGGCCGTCGAGATCGAGGAGGAGCACGGGAGTTGAGCACCGTGATGCACATCCTTCCCTACCTGGTCGCCGCCTACGTCTTCCTGACCGGCGCTTACGGCCTCGCCACCAGCCGCAACCTCATCCACGCCGTCGGCTGTCTCGCGGTCTGCCAGTCCTCCACCTATGTGCTGCTGCTGGCGGTCGGCTACCGCAGCGGCGCCACCGCACCCGTCTTCTCCGACATCAAGCCCGGCTCCCGGCCGGTGGTCGACCCGATCGTGCAGGCGCTCACCCTCACCGACGTCGTCGTCGGTGCCACCGTCACCGCGCTGCTGCTCGCGCTCGTGCTGCAGATCGCCAAACGGCACGGCACGGTGGATCCCGACGAACTGCGGGAGCTGCGCGGCTGATGCACCACCTCCTCCCGCTGCTCGTCGCGATCCCCCTGCTCGGCGCCGCCCTGCTGGTGGCCACCGGCCGCCGTCTGCCGCGGATCGCCGCCGAGGTCACCGGCTTCGTGGTCTCCGGTGGTACGGCCGCCCTCGCACTGGTGCTGCTCCTCAACTCCTCGCCGCCGATGGTGGAGTGGGTCGGCGGCTGGCTGCCCCTCGGCGGCGAGAGCGTCGGCATCGTCGTGGTCGGCGACGGTCCCTCGCTCGGCATGGCCGCGCTGGTCTCCCTGCTGACGCTGGCCGCGCTCGCCTACTCCTGGCGCTATTTCGACGAACCGCCGCGCGGACATCCCGGCGCCTTCACCGCGCTGATGCTGCTGTTCCAGGGCGGCATGTGCGGGTTCGCCATCGCCGGCGACCTGTTCAACGCGTTCGTCTTCTTCGAGCTGATGAGCGTCACCGCGTACGCGCTCACCGGCTACCGCATCGACGACCCGAAGGCCGTACAGGGCGCGCTGACCTTCGGTGTCGTCAACTCCCTCGGCGCCTACGCCATGTTGACGGGCATCGCCCTGCTGTACGCCCGTACCGGCCAGCTGGCCATGGCGAAGATCGGGCGCGGTCTCGACGCGGCGGCGGGGCACGGCGGCGCGGACGCGCTGGTCCTCGCCTCCTTCGTCCTCGTGCTGACCGGCCTGCTGGTGAAGGCGGCCGCCGTGCCCTTCCACTTCTGGCTCCCGGACGCCCACGCCGTCGCCCCCACCCCGGTGTGCATGCTGCTGTCCGGGGTGATGGTCGAACTCGGCGTCTACGGCGTCTGGCGGGTGTACGGCACCGTCTTCGCCGGACCCGGCGGCATCCCCGCCGCCGATCTGACCCGGGCCCTGGTGACGCTCGGGACGCTCACGGCCGCGACCGGCGCCGTCATGTGCTGGTACCAGCGGCACATCAAGCGGCTCCTGGCGTACTCCACCATCTCGCACACCGGTCTGTTCCTCGTGGGCCTCGGCATCCTCACCCCGCAGGGCGACGACGGGGCCGCCCTCTACATCCTCGGGCACGCCGGAGTGAAGGCCGCGCTGTTCGCCTGCGCGGGAGTCCTGCTCGACCGGTACGGCTGCCTCGACGAGCACACGCTGTACGGCCGGGCCCGCGAACTGCGCGCGACGGCCGTGATGTTCGCCGTGGGAGGCCTCGGTCTCGCGGGCCTGCCCCCGTTCGGTACGGGGCTCGGCAAGGCGGTCACAGAGGAGGCGGTCGGCGGCCCGCTCACCGTGGTGTACGTGGTCGCCTCCGCGATCACCGGAGGCGCCGTGCTGCGGGTCACCGCCCGTGTGTTCCGCGGCCTCGGGCCGCGCCCCGAGGAGGCCGACGCCGACCTGGAGACCAGCGGATCCGAGGAGGAGCCCGAGACGACCGGCCCGCTGAGCCGTATCCCGGACACCATGACGACAGTCCCCGCCGTGCTCCTCGCCGCCGCTCTCGCGGTCGGAGCGGTCCCCGGATTCGGTGACCTGGTGGCCCGTTCCGTCAACGAGGCCGGATCGGGCGGCGCCCACGCCTCGGCGCAGTGGACGGCGCACGGTGTCCTGCTGGACCTGCTCTCCACCGGACTGGCCGTGGGCCTCGCCGGCCTCGCGGTGACCCGGCCGCACTGGACCGCCGCGCCCGACTGGTCCCGGCCCCTGCGCCGGCTGCAGTCCGGGCATGTCGGCGACTACGTGGCCTGGCTGCTGATGGGCGCCACCGTGCTGGGGGCGCTGGCCCTGCCGGCGGTGCTCGGCGGCTGACGGCCGACTGTGCGTCAGCTGTCGGATTCCTGTGTATCGCGGAATCCTGTCGCGGGTAAGGAACTCTCTTTTCCGATGCAAATTCCATGTCGTGTGATTAAAGAGATGCCCTGGGTGTGGTGAGAGTTTCCTTGAAGGGGGCCGCATCGGCCCGGTCGCGGCGCGCGGTTGACGAACACTGCTGCGCATGGCCACGAACGTCCTCGACGCAACCGCGCCCCCCGGTGCCACCCGCCGCACACCCTGGCGCTCACCGGCGGACGAGCCCGCGTACGCACGCCCTGCGCTGCTGCTCCTCACCGTGCTCGCCGCCGTTCTCTACAGCTGGGGCATCGACCACAGCCAGTACCACACGTTCTACGCGAGCGCCGCCCGCAGCATGACGGAGAGCTGGAAGGCGTTCTTCTACGGCTCTTTCGACCCCGGGAATTCCATCACGCTCGACAAATTGCCGGGATTCCTGTGGCCGCAGGCGCTCTCCGCGCGGCTCTTCGGATTCCATCCCTGGGCCCTTGTCCTGCCGCAGGTCCTGGAGGGGGTGGCCAGCCTGCTCGTCCTCCACCGCATCGTGCGCCGCTGGGCGGGTGTGCACGCGGCGTTGATCGCCTGCACGGCCTTCCTGGTGACTCCCGTGGCGGTCGGGTTGTTCCGCACCGCGGTCGAGGACCCCGCGTTCACGCTGTGCCTGCTGCTGGCGGCCGAGGCCACCCTGCGCGCCGCCCGCGGCGGCCGGCTGCGCCCGCTGCTGGCGGCCGGTGTCTGGGTCGGCCTCGGCTTCCAGGCCAAGATGCTCGAGGCGTGGGCCGTACTGCCGGCGCTGGCCCTGGTCTACGTGCTGTCGGCACCGTCCACGCTGCGCCGGCGCCTGCTGCACCTCGGCGTGTCCGCCCTGGCGATGACCGCCGTGTCGGCGTCGTGGATGCTCGCCGTGACCCTCACCCCGGCCAACGACCGGCCGTACGTGGACGGCACCACCAACAACTCCGCGTTCAGCATGGTGGTCGGTTACAACTTCCTGAACCGCTTCTCCTCGCTCGGCATCAGCGCGGCCTCCACGGGCAGCGTGAGCGCGACCCAGGGCGGCGGAGGGGGCCACGGCGGCGCCGGCGCGTTCGGCGCGGCTGGTGCCCGTGGCGCGGCCGGGGCGAGTGGCACGCAGGGCGGCGGACTCGTCCGGGGCGGTGCCCGGGGAGCGGCATCCGCCCGGCCCACGGCCGCCGGCGGGTTCGGCGACGGCCAGAACGGCTGGTCCAAGATGTTCGGTACGCCGCTCGCCTCCCAGACCGGCTGGTTCTACCCGATCGCCGCCGTGGCCGCGGTCTGCGGACTGCTGTGGTGCCGGGGACGGCCGCGCACCGACCGGCTGCGCGCCGGATACGTCCTGTGGACCACCTGGCTCGCGCTGTACTTCCTGGTCTTCAGCGCCGGCAGCGTCGCCGGTCACACGTACTACATGGGCGTCATCGCGGTGCCGCTCGCCGCGCTCACCGGCGCCGGCGGCGTGCTGATGTGGCGGGCCCACCGGGCCGGCGGGCGCCGCGCCTGGGCCCTGCCGGGCGCGGTCGCCGCGACGGCCGCCTGGAGTGTGTATCTCGCGAGCCGGTTCCCGACGTTCCTGCCCTGGCTGGCCCCCGCGGTGGCCCTGCTCGCCATCACCGCCCTGGTGCTGCTCTTCCTCACCCGGCCCGGACGGCCGCGCGCCGCGGGCCGCCTCCTGCTCGCCGCGCCGGCCGCCTCCCTGGCCGCCCTGCTCCTCGCGCCGAGCGCGTGGGCCGTACAGGTCTTCAACCCGGTCTACCGCACCTCTGCCATGGGAGCGGTCGGCCCGTCCGCCATGAACCGCGGCCCCGGGGCGGTGCGTTCGGGACCGGGCCGGTTCGGCCAGGCGGTCTGGACCGGCGGCCGGACCCCCGGGCAGTCGGCCCGGGGTGGCCCGCGCGGCTTCGGCCGGGGCGGACCGGTCGGCCGAGGCGGCTTCGGCGGCGCCGACGGCAGCGGCTCACTGACCGCGGACCAGCGGCGGCTGCTCGACTACACCCGCGCGCACCAGGGCTCCGCCGGCTATGTGTTCGCCGCCGGCAGCTGGACCACCGCGTCGCCGTACATCCTGGCGGCCGGCGCCCACGTCCTGCCGCTCGGCGGATTCAGCGGCCGGGTGCCGTTTCCCACCGAGGCGCAGTTCCGGCGGCTGGTCGACGCCGGCCAGGTGCGGTATGTGCTGCTGGGCGGCGGTCGGGGCACGGGACCCGGGTCCGCACGCACCGGGAACACGGCTGCCGCGCAGATCACCCTCTGGGTGCGGTCCGCCTGCACCGAGGTGCCGGCCTCGGCCTACGGCGGCACGAGCGCCCTCGGCGACGCGTGGACGGCGACCGCCCAGACCCTCTACCGGTGCGGCCCCGGTCGGTAGCATGATCGGCGGTCCTGCAGTGATCGGGCGAGGAGCGGATCATGCGAGACATCGCCGTCTTCAGCGGCAGCGCCCACCCCGACCTGGCCCGCGAGGTCTGCGCCCACCTCGGCGTGCCCCTCAGCCCCACCCGGGTCAGCCGGTTCGCCAACGACTGTCTGGGGGTGCAGCTCCAGGCCAACTGCCGGGAGCGGGACGTCTTCCTGATCCAGCCGCTGGTCCGGCCGGTGCAGGAACACCTGGTGGAGCTGCTGCTGATGTGCGACGCGGCCCGGGGCGCCTCCGCGGCCCGGATCACCGTCGTCATGCCGCACTACTCCTACGCCCGTTCCGACAAGAAGGACGCGCCGCGCATCTCCATCGGCGGCCGGCTGGTCGCCGATCTGCTCGTGGCGGCGGGTGCGGGCCGGGTGCTCGCCATGACCCTGCACTCCCCGCAGGTGCACGGCTTCTTCTCGGTGCCGGTCGACCACCTGAACGCGCTGCGCGAACTCGCCGCGCACTTCCGGCAGTACGACCTGACCCACACCACCGTCGTCTCACCGGACCTCGGCAACGCCAAGGAGGCCGCCGCCTTCGCCCGGCTCATCGGGGCTCCGGTGGCGGCCGGCGCCAAACAGCGCTTCGCGGACGACCGGGTGAGCATCAGTTCCGTCATCGGCGACGTCACCGGCCGGGACGTCATCGTGCTGGACGACGAGATCGCCAAGGGCAGCACGGTGGTGGAACTCCTGGCCCGGTTGCGGGAGCTCGGCGCTCGCACGATCCGGGTGGCGTGTACGCACGGGCTGTTCGCGGCGGGCGCGCTGAAGCGGCTCAGCGAACAGCCGGACGTGCTGGAGATCGTCTGCACGAACACCGTGCCGCTCCCCACGGCGGAGGAGCACGCCGAGCACACCGGCAAGCTGAGGGTGCTCTCCATCGCCCCGGCCCTCGCCGAGGCGGTACGGCGCATCCACAACGGTGAATCGGTCAGCGCCCTGTTCGAGCAGTCGTAGCCAGGGCCGAGTCCAGGGTCGGGTGCGGGGGCAGCAGCCGGGACAGGCCCGTGACCCGGAAGACGCGCAGCGTCAGCGGATGCGTGCACACCAGGTGCAGCTGCCCGCCGCCGTCCAGCACCCGGGCGCGGGCCCGGTACAGCAGCCGCAGCCCCGAGCAGTCGAAGAACTCCACCGACCGCAGGTCGATCACGACCCGTGCCCCGGGTCTGCCGGTGACCCGGTCCAGGCACGGGCCGATCTCCGTCGCCGAGACCAGGTCGATCTCGCCGCGCAGCTCCAGCACCGTGTGCGCCCGGTGCTCGTACACACGGAGGTGACGGGTGAGTGGTGCAGGCTCGTCTCGCACGACGGCATCACCTCCCACCCGCGCCCGGACGACGGTCTCCCGATCGTCAAGTTACCCTCGATGGAAGGAATTTGAGCATGTTCGGTTGACATATGTCTTCGAGTTTGAGGCGTGTCGCCCGGTAACACCGCCCGGGCGACCGGGTGTTTGCGCTCAGTCGACCAGAAGGACCAGCTTGCCCGTGGTCCGCCCGGTGTCGCCCACCTCGTGCGCCTTCGCGGCCTCGGCCAGCGGGAACGTCCCGGCGATCGTTGCCCTCAGCTTCCCGGACCCCGCCAGCTCCGCGACCTTCTCCATCCCGGTCCGGTCGGCGTCCACCAGCATGCGCACGGCCCGTACGCCGAGCCGCTCGGCCTCGGTGTGGAACTCCGCCGAGCCCACCGGCAGGATCGACACCACGACACCGCCCGGCCGCAGCACCTTCAGCGACGCGACGGAGGTGTCCCCGCCGAGCGTGTCCAGGACCACGTCGACGTCCCGGACCGCCTCGGTGACGTCGGTCGTCCGGTAGTCGACCGGCTCGTCCACGCCGATCTCCCGCAGGAAGTCGTGCTTGCCCGCGCTCGCCGTGCCGATCACGTACGCACCGCGCGCCTTGGCGATCTGCACCGCCACATGCCCGACCCCGCCGGCCGCCGCGTGGATCAGCACCCGCTGTCCGGGCCGTACATCGGCGTGCTCGGTCAGCGCCTGCCAGGCGGTCAGGGACACCAGCGGCAGCGCGCCCGCCTGGGTGTGGTCGATCGAGGCGGGCTTGTGCGTCAGCGCGCGGACCGGGGCGATCACGTACTCGGCGTGCGAGCCGTGGCCGTAGGGGTAGGGCAGCATGCCGAAGACCTCGTCGCCGGGCCGGAACGCGGCCGCACCGATCCCGGTCTCCACGATCTCCCCGGAGACGTCCCAGCCGAGGACGAACGGCGGCTTGCCGAGGAAGCCTCCGGTGGCCCGGTGCTTCCAGTCGGTGGGGTTGACCCCGGCCGCCCGGACCCGGACCAGCACCTGGTTGGGGCCCGGCTTCGGCCGCTGCGCCGCTACTTCCTTCAGGACCTCGGGACCACCGAGGACGTCCTGGCTGATGACTCGCATCGTCTTCTCATCGCTCATGGTCACCCAGCCTGCCGGGAGTCGCCCCGCCCGGGAAATGGCATGATTGCCAAGCTTCGATAGGATCGTGCCATGCCCGACATGCAACTGCTCAACCGGCGCCCGGAGCGGGTGGTCGTCCTGGCCCTCGACGGCGCCTACCCCTTCGAGCTGGGCATCCCCAGCCGCATCTTCGGTGCCGCCGACGGCCACTACGAGGTGCTGACCTGCACGGTCGACGGCCGCCCCGTGCGCACCAGCGCCGACTTCACGATCGGCGTCGCCCACGGCCCGGAGATCCTCCGGACGGCGGACACGGTCGTGGTCACCTCGATGCCGCCCGCGTACATCCCCGCGGAGCTGCCGGACGAGGTCTCCGCGGCCCTCGCCCGCATCCGCCCGGACGCCCGGATCGTCTCGATCTGCACGGCCGCGTTCGTGCTCGCCGAGGCCGGCCTGCTCGACGGCCGCCGCGCCACCACCCACTGGCAGGTGGCCGACCACTTCCGCCGCCGCTTCCCGAAGGTCGACCTCGACCCGGACGTCCTCTTCGTCGACGACGGCCGCATCCTCACCTCCGCCGGAGCCGCCTCAGGCGTGGACGTCTGCCTGCACATCGTCCGCACCGACCACGGCAGCGAACTGGCCAACTCCGTCGCCCGCCGCTGTGTCGTCCCGCCGTTCCGGGACGGGGGCCAGGCCCAGTACATCGAGCAGCCCGTCCCCGTCAGCGGCGCGGCGAGCACGGCCGCGACCCGTGCCTGGGCCCTGGAGCGCCTGGACGAGCCGCTCACCCTGGCCGATCTCGCCGGTCACGCCCGGATGAGCCTGCGCACCTTCGCCCGCCGCTTCAACGACGAGGTCGGCCTCAGCCCCGGCCGCTGGCTGATCCAGCAGCGCGTCGCCCGCGCCCGGCACCTGCTGGAGTCCAGCGACCTGCCGGTGGACCGGATCGCCGCCGAGGTCGGTTTCGCCACCGGCGCCTCGCTGCGCCAGCACCTGCACGCGGCGATCGGAGTGTCCCCGCAGGCATACCGTCGGACGTTCCAGCGGAACCGCTGAGGCCACCCCGGCCGGGTGGTGGCTGTGCGCGACGGTGTCACTCGGCGCCGTACACCCGCACCCCGCCCACATAGGTGAGCGCCACGCCCGTCTCCGCGATCGCCTCCGGTGGTCCGGCGAAGGGATCGCGGTCCAGCACCACCAGATCGGCGAGGGCGCCGACGGCCACCCGGCCGGTGCCGTCCAGATGGTTCACGTACGCGGACCCGGCCGTGTACGCCGTCAGCGCGTCCGCGAGGCCGAGCCGCTCCTCGGGCAGGAACACCGGGCCGCTGCCGCCCGGCTCGACCCGGTTGACCGCGACATGGATGCCCTGGAGCGGATCCGGGCTGCTCACCGGCCAGTCACTGCCCGCCGCGAGCCGCGCCCCCGAGCGCAGCAGCGCGCCGAACGGGTACTGCCGGGCGGCCCGTTCGGGTCCGAGGAAGGGGATCGTCAGCTCGTCCATCTGCGGTTCGTGCGCGGCCCACAGCGGCTGGATGTTCGCGGTGGCCCCGAGCCGGGCGAAGCGGGGCACGTCGTCCGGATGCACGACCTGGAGGTGCGCGAGATGCGGCCGGGTGTCGCTCGGCCCGTTGGCGGCGCGGGACGCCTCGACCGCGTCCAGCGCGTCCCGTACGGCGCGGTCGCCCAGCGCGTGGAAGTGGCACTGGAAGCCGAGCGCGTCCAACTCGGTGATGTATTTGGGCAGTTGTCCGGGGTCGATGAAGCTCTTGCCGCGGTTGACGGTCGCGCACCCGCACCGGTCCAGATAGGGGTCCAGCAACGCGGCCGTACCGTTCTCGGCGACCCCGTCCAGCATCAGCTTCACCGTACCGGCCCGGAACCGCCCGTGACTCAACTCGGCGCGTTTCTGCACCAGTTCGGGGATCTGCTCGGCGCCGCGTTCCCGGTCCCACCACAGCGCGCCCCGCACCCGGGCGGTGAGCGAGCCGTCCCGCGCCGCCGTACGGTACACCTCGGCCGGATCGTCCATGCCGAGGAAGTCGCCGACCAGCGCGTCCTGCCAGGCGGTGATGCCGAGCGCGTGCAGATGCCGCTGGGCGTGCAGCAGCGCGGCCAGCCGGTCGGCCGGTGTGGCGGGCGGGGTGAGCCGGCCGACCAGCTGCATCGCACCTTCCTGGAGCGTGCCGCTCGGCTCTCCGGCCGCGTCCCGCTCGATCCGCCCGTCGGCCGGGTCGGGCGTGCCCCGGCCGATGCCGGCCAGCTCCAGCGCCCGGCTGTTGACCCAGGCCCCGTGGTGGTCCCGGTTGGGCAGGTACACCGGCCGGTCCGGCACCACCGCGTCCAGCAGCTCCTTCGTCGGCGTACCGCCCGCGAACGCCTCCATCGACCAGCCCCCGCCCAGGATCCACTCCCGCTCCGGATGGGCCTCGGCGTACGCCCGTACGGCGGCCACGGTCTCCTCGGCCGTCGCCCGGCCCGACAGATCGCACTGGGCCAGCTCCAGGCCCGCCGGCACCGGATGGACATGCGCGTCCTGGAAGCCGGGCAGCAGCAGCCGTCCCGCGAGGTCGACCACCTCCGTGCGCGGCCCGGCGAGTGCCCGCAGCTCGTCGTGCCCGACGGCGGTGATCCGGTCCCCGGTGACGGCGACGGCGGTCGCCGTACGGCCGTCCGGGGTGAGGACGGGGCCGCGGGTGAAGAGGAGATCAGCGTGCATGATTGCCTTTCCTGTCGGGTCAGTTGGAGGTGGTGGTGAGCAGCGCGGGGGAGTCGGCGTCGGTGCCCGCGCCGGTGCGGAAGTACGGCGACCTGCGCACCCACCTGGCCCAGGCGGCCACCGCGAACCCGGACACGATCATCGCGACCGGCATCAGCAGCAGGAACCAGCCGTTGTCCGCGCGGAGTTCGAGGTGGTCGGCGGAGGTGTAGAAGGACCAGCCGAGATAGCCTCCGAGGCCCAGCAGGACCAGCGCGCTGAGCACGGGCAGCAGCACCGCTCGGACGCCCTGCCACCAGTGGTCCCGCAGCAGCGAGCGAAAGCGTACGGCGGCCGCCAGCGCGGTGAGCGCGTAGGACAGGGCGACCACGATGCCGACCGCGTTCACGATCGCGTCGATCATGTCGGCGAGCCGGGGGATGACCAGCGCGCCCGCGGCCACGGCGACGGCCAGTGCCCCGATCAGCAGCGTCCCGGCCGCCGGAGTCCCGTACCGGGCGCTGACCCTGGACCACACCGGACCGAGGGTACGGTCCCGGCTCATCGCGAACATCCCACGCGCCGTCGGGATGACCCCGGCCTGCAGCGAGGCCACCGCCGAGAACATCAGCGCGACGAGCGGCAGCGCGGCCAGCGGCCGGTCCGCCAGCCGGTCGCCGTAGTACGCGAGCCCCTGCGCGCCATGACCGGCCAACTCGCCCTGCGCCAGCACCCGTTGGAAGGCGACCGAGCCGAGCAGGAACAGCCCGAGCATCGTCACCAGGGTGATGGTCCCGGCCCTGGAGGCGTCCTGGGGGTCCCGCACCTCCTCGTTGACGGTGAACGCCGCCTCGAACCCCCAGTAGCAGAACACCGACAGCAGCAGGCCCTGCGCCAGCGCGGTCGCCGAGGGGATCGCGAACGGGTCGAACCAGGAGAGGCTGAAGGAGTGCGGTCCGGTCACGACGCCGTAGCCGCAGAAGCCGAGCAGGACCACGTACTCGAAGACCAGCAGCCCGGACTGCAGCCGGGCCGCGGTGCGGACACCGGTCACGGCGGTCAGGGTGACGGCGGCCAGGACGACGATCCCGACCGCCGTCGTCTGCGCGGTCGAGCCCGGATCGAGACCGAGCGAGCCGATCCGGTGCAGCCCGGCCTCACCGGCGAGCTGGAGCAGCGCCGAACCGGTCACCGCCGTCGTGTAGGCGAGGAACGCCACGCTCGCCACGACGTTCACCCAGCCCACCAGGAAACCGAGCCAGGGGCTGAGCGAACGGCCCACCCACACATAGCCGTTGCCCGCGTTCGGCTCCACCCGGTTCAGCCGCGAGTAGGCCCCGGCGATCCCGAGGACGGGCAGGAACGCCAGCAGCATGATGGCCGGCAGATGCGGGCCGACCACGCCCGCGGTCACCCCGAGCCCGATGCCGATGCTGGTCGTGGCGGCCGTACTGGAGGCGGCGACGGCCACACCGTCGACCACGCTGAGGGACCTGCGCAGTTCGGGCCGCGTAGGGGGATCGACGCCGAGGGGTCTGTCGCTCATGGCCGGTTCTCCGCTCGCACCGCGGGGCCCCGTACGGCCCCGGTGACCGGAAATGAAACTGCCGGGGCACTTAACAGGTCAACGGTGTTGTCATAAGGTGCCGGGCACACCCAGGGAGGCCCCATGACCGACCGTGTCGCCCCGCCCGCCGCCCGGCAGCGCCGCCGCCCCACCAAACAGGGCGTGGTGCTGTCCGCGGAACTGATCGTGGAGACCGCCCTCCGGCTGATCGAGGAGCACGGCGCCGACGCGCTCTCCGTGCGCCGCCTCGGCCGGGCCCTCGGCGCCGACCCCAGCTCCCTCTACCGGTACTTCCGGCACACCGACGACCTGATGCTGGCCATCGCCGACGAGCTGATCGGCCGTACCCTGCGGACCTGGCGGCCGAGCGGCGACTGGGTGGCCGACCTGCGCGCTCTGGGCCTGCGCATGCACGCAGGGGCGCTCGCGCACCCCCGTGCGGCGGTGCTCAGCGCCCACCGGGTCACCGGGCGCGGCCATGAGATCCAGGCCGTGGAGAGCATCCTCGGCGTGCTGCGCGACGCCGGGTTCCCGGACCCGGAGGCCGTACGCATCTACCACGCGTTCGTCGACCAGGCCCTCGCCTTCGGCGCCCTGGACTCCGCGGGCACCGCCCTGCCCCGGGCCGCGCGCGAGGCCGAGGCGCAGGTGTGGCGCAGCACCTACGGCCGGCTGCCCGCCGCGACCCACCCGCACATCGCGGCCACCGCCCCCCATCTGGTCGCCACCATGCGCTCCAGCTCCTACCCGGCCGCCCTGGACCTCCTCCTGACAGCCGCGCGGACACGCCTTGATCACATTCGTGCGGGGACCGGGGGCTGACGGCCACACTGGACGGGATCGGATCCCGAGGAGGCCGTACGCCATGACCCCACCGCCCGCCCGCACCGCCGCAGAGCGCAAGAAGGACACCCTCCACCGGCTGGAGAACGACGTCGACGTGTGGGTCGCCACCGCCGGACCCGACGGCGCCGCCCCCTATCTCGTGCCCCTGTCCTTCGTGTGGGACGGCGCCACACTGCTGATCGCCACCCCGGCCGACAGCCCCACCGGCCGCAACCTCGTCGCCACCGGCCGGACCCGCCTCGGCCTCGGCCCGACCCGGGACGTCGTCGTGATCGAGGGCACCGTCCAGTCGGTGACCCCGGAGGACCTCCCCGAGGAGGACGCCGAGGTCTTCGCCGGCAAGACCGGCTTCGACCCCCGCCAACTCGCCGCCCGCTACCTGTACTTCAGGGTCCTCCCGCAGCGCGTCCAGGCGTGGCGCGAGGAGAACGAACTGCGGGGGAGGGAGCTGATGCGCGAGGGGGAGTGGCTCGTGGACGACTGAAGCGCCCCGTACGGGCGCGGGGCTGTGCCGGTGTGCGGCTCAGTCCCCGTCCTCCTCCTTGGAGGCCACGGGCCACACCCCCGTGGACCGAGCGATCGCCTTCGCCCCGGTACGGTCCACCGCGCTCTTCACCACCGCGAAGATCGCCCCCTGCACGGCCGAGGCCAGCAGGATCTCCCCCCACCCACGGTCCTGGTCCAACGCGTCCGGGGCCTCCTCCTCGTGCCGCAGCGCCATCCACGCCTTCCGGAAGGCGACACCGGCCAGTGCGCCGCCCGTCCAGCTGAGCACGAAACCGATCGGCTGGTAGACGAAGGGAAGCTTTTTCTTCTTTGTCTTGGCCATGTGTCACTTCTTCCTCGTCGGACGGCCCTCATGCGGGCCCTTCCCCGGGGGCCACTCGTTCGCACCGCGTTCCCCGTTTTCCCCCCTACGCACGGTGTGATCCGCCCGCGCTCGGGCAGTCGGCGTTACGTGAGCGGGACATCCTCCCAACAGAGCGACGGGACGCAGGGCACGGGCTCCGGGGCCGACCGGCACACCAGGGTCACCGTGCTGGTGGCGCTCGCCGCCAACCTGGTCATCGCCGTGGCCAAGGCCGTCGGCGGTGTCCTCGCCGGCTCGCCCGCGCTGCTGTCCGAGGCCGCGCACTCCGTCGCCGACAGCTGCAACGAGGTGTTCCTGCTGGCCGCGCTGCGCCGCAGCCGCCGCCCCGCGGACGCACAGCACCCCTTCGGTTACGGCAAGGAACGCTTCTTCTGGTCCCTCCTCGCCGCCGTCGGCATCTTCGTCATGGGCGGCTGTTTCTCCTTCTTCCAGGGCGCCGAGGCGCTGCGCCAGGGCACCGAGGAGAAGTTCAGCGGCTATGTCGCGGGCCTGATCGTGCTGGGCGTGGCCCTCCTCGCCGAGGGCCTCTCGCTGCTGCGGGCCCTGCACCAGGCGCGCCGGCAGGGCGGCCTCGGCTCACTGGGCGACCCTGCGCTGCGCACGGTGATCGCCGAGGACGGCACGGCGGTGCTCGGCGTGACGCTCGCCCTCGCCGGGATGGCCCTGCACATGGTGACCGGGCAGGTCGCCTGGGAGGCGTCCGCCTCGCTGGCGATCGGCGTCCTGCTGGTGTACGTCGCCTACCGGCTCGGCCGTGACGCCCGCGACCGGCTCATCGGCGAGGCCGCCGATCCGGAGCTCAGCGGCAGGATCCGCTCGCTGCTGCGGGCGCAGCCGGAGATCGACAGTGTGGAGGCGCTGTTCACGATGAAGATGGGACTCGACGCCACCCTGGTGGTCGCTCGCATCGACCTGGTGCCCGGGCTGGAGAGCGAGCGGGTGGAGGAGGTCGCCGTACGCATCAAGCGGTCGCTGGCCCGGACGTTTCCCGAGGCCGACCAGATCTTCCTGGACGTGACCGACCGGCCGGCGGGCGAGGCACGGGAGAGCCCCGCCGCGACGGGGGAACGCGGCGGGGCCTGACGCACGAGTGCCCGCAGCCGGGCGGTTTCACACCTCCTCGGCGCAGATTTTTCTGAATCGCACCGGTACCCGGCGCGAACGGGCTCCCCTCAGTCCTCGTCGAGGGGCTCCAGCACGAAGACCGGGATCTCCCGCGACGTCTTCTTCTGGTAGTCGGCGTACGGCGGGTACGCGGCGACGGCGCGCTCCCACCACCGGGCCTTCTCCTCGCCGGTGACCTCACGGGCCCTCATGTCCCGCTTGACCGGCCCGTCCTGCAGCTCGACATGCGGATCGGAGATGATGTTGAAGTACCACACCGGGTGCTTGGGCGCGCCGCCCTGGGAGGCGACCACCGCGTACGTCCCCTCGTGCTCCACGCGCATCAGCGGCGTCTTGCGGATCTTTCCGCTCTTCGCGCCCCGGCTGGTCAGCACGACCACCGGCATGCCGGTGTCCAGCAGCGTGGTGCCCTTCGTCCCGCCGGAGCTCTCGTACAGCTCGACCTGCTCGCGCACCCACTGCGTCGGGCTGGGCTCGTACTCGCCCTCAAGAGGCATGGGATCCGTCCCCTTCGTCGGTCCAACAGCTGTCTGCCACCGGCATTCAACACCCGCGGCCCCACGCATCATCCGTACCGCCGTGCCCTTGGGCCGACGGGGTGATGACCTCCGGGGTGATCGCGCCGCGGTGATGCGGCTGGTTCCGTGGTCCCCGTCCCGACCGCGGCCCGTACCGGGAGTTGACCACCATGACGACCAGCCATGCCCAGTCGACCCGCGCCGTGGTCGAGGAACTGCTGCGCAGGATCGGCCGGGGCGACCCCGAACGGATCGCCGAGCTCTACGCGGAGGGCTGTGACCGGCGCCTCGACCGGCCGCAGGAGGAGCACGGCCGCGCCCGCACCCCGTGGATCCGGCACCGCTCCACCCGCGCGGACGCCGCCGCCCACTACCGGGAGAGGGCCGCGCACCACGTGCCGGAGGGGCGGACACGAGCGTCGACAGGATCCTGGTCGACGGCGAGGACGCGGTTCGGCTCGTTGTCGTCCGGCAGACGGCGGCACCGACCGGCCGCGCCTGAACCGCGCGCTTCGCCCTGCACCTGACCGTGCGGGGCGGTCTGGTCGTACGCGACCATGTGTACGAGGACAGTCTCGCCGTCGCGCGGGCCTTCGCCCCGCCCGCGGAGAGCGTCCGGCGTGACCGGCGAACCCGTGTCGCACCGTGGCCGGAACCCGCCCCCGCGACCGCTCGTCTTCGGCCAGATCACCGGCGTCACCGAACTGGCCGAACTTGGCGTCGCTTCATAGGTGCCCGAGGCATCTAATGAAGATCGGCACGACGCACTACTTCGTCTGCGAGGTCTTCCATGACGGAACTGACGGACGGCACCGGTCCGGCGAACCCGGCCGATCCCGTCGCCTTCCCGCAGGACCGCTCCTGCCCCTACCACCCGCCCACCGGATACGAGCCGCTGCGGGACGGGCGATCCCTGTCCCGAGTCACCCTGTTCGACGGCCGCGAGGTCTGGGCGGTCACCGCCCACGCCACCGCCCGCGCCCTGCTCGCCGACCCCCGCCTGTCCAGCGACCGCCGCCGTCCCGGCTTCCCCATCCCCGCGGAGCGGTTCGCCGGCGTCCGCGACCGCAGGGTGGCCCTGCTCGGGATGGACGATCCCGAACACCAGCGGCAGCGGCGGATGATGATCCCGTCGTTCACCGTCAGACGCGCGACCGAGCTGCGGCCGTGGATCCGGCGCACCGTGGACGGGCTGCTGGACGCGATGATCGCCCAGGGACCGCCTGCCGACCTGGTCTCCGCCTTCGCCCTGCCCGTGCCGTCGATGGTGATCTGCGGGCTGCTCGGAGTGCCGTACCGTGACCACGAGTTCTTCGAGGAGCAGTCCCGCAGGCTGCTGCGCGGCCCCCGGGCGGCCGACTCCGTTCAGGCCCGCACACGGCTGGAGGAGTACCTCGGCGGGCTCATCGACGCCAAGGCGAAGCAGGCCGAGGGCGGTGACGGCGTTCTCGACGACCTCGTCCACCACCAGCTGCGCGACGGCACGGTGGACCGCGACGAGCTCGTCTCGCTGGCCGTCATCCTGCTGGTGGCGGGCCACGAGACGACGGCCAACATGATCTCCCTGGGCACCTTCACCCTGCTCCGGCACCCCGACCGGCTGGCCGAGTTGCGCGCCGACCCGGCGCTGCTGCCCGCCGCCGTGGAGGAGCTGATGCGGATGCTGTCCATCGCGGAGGGGCTGCAGCGGGTGGCGCTGGACGACATCGAGATCGCCGGCACCACCATCCGGGCCGGCGAGGGCGTGCTCTTCTCGACCTCGGTGATCAACCGCGATCCCGCCCTCTACGACGACCCCGACACCCTGGACTTCCACCGGCCCACCCGCCACCACGTGGCGTTCGGCTTCGGCATCCACCAGTGCCTGGGCCAGAACCTGGCCCGCGCGGAGCTGGAGATCGCCCTGGGCGGCCTGTTGGCCCGGCTGCCGGGGCTGCGCCTCGCGGTCCCCGCCGAAGAGGTCCCCTTCAAACCCGGCGACACGATCCAGGGGATGCTGGAACTCCCCGTGACCTGGTAAGAGGCTCTGCTCATGCACATCGACATCGACAAGGACGTCTGTATCGGGGCCGGCCAGTGCGCGCTGGCGGCACCGGGCGTCTTCACCCAGGACGACGACGGCTACAGCACCCTGCTGCCCGGGCGGGAGGACGGCGCGGGCGATCCGATGGTCCGGGAGGCGGCCCGCGCCTGCCCGGTGAGCGCGATCAGGCTGTCCTAGGGCCTGTCGTCACATTCCCGCCGTCGCCCGGAGGGCGGCCCGGCGGCGTCTGGTGCGTGCCCTGGGGTCCCCCGGCCGAAGGCTGGGGGAGTGCCGGCGGAAGTCCTCGTACTGCACGCACTCGGGCTTTCGCGCGGTGCGGCGAGAGGGGGCACCTCCCACGCCCTCGAGGCAGTGGGGGAGCCTGCCGGGCGTCGCAGGGCGGCGGGCACCTCCCGGCCCAAGGCGGGGGGAGGGACTGTGACGACAGGCCCTAGGAGGGCCGGGGCCCGCCCGGTCCGGTGGTCGCCAGCAGGGTCCGCGCCGCCTCGCGGGCCTCGGCCGCCGGCCGGGTGGTCCCCGTGATGCCGGCCGTCACCATCGCCCCCTCGGCGAGGAGGAAGAGGGGACCGGTGAGCGCGGCGGGCAGCCCGGCGTCCGCCACGAGCGAGGCGAGGTAGTCCCGGAACGCCTCCTTGTGGGCGCGCACCTGCTCGGCGACCAGGGCGGAGGTGGCGCCCAGCTCGCCATAGGCGTTGATCCAGGCGCAGCCGCGGAAGCCGGCCTCGCCGAACCAACCCTCCAGCCAGTCGAAAACGGCCGGGATCCGCTCCCGCGGGTCCCGCTGCCGTGCCACGTGCTCCGCCAGGCGTCCGCGCCAGCGCTCGTCCCGCCGTGCCAGGTAGGCCGCGACCAGCTGCTCCTTGGCGGGGAAGAGCTGGTAGAGGCGCTTGAGCGAGACTCCTGACGCGCCGCGCAGTTCGTCCATGCCCACGGACTGCACACCCCGGGCGTAGAACAGCTCCTCCGCGGCGTCGAGCGCCCTGTCCCGGACGGCCGCGCTGTCCATCGGCGACACCATGCCTCCTCGACCTGGTCGTTGACGGGTTACCTGGCGCGCCCTTTGACGGAGAACGCCCGTTCTCCTACCGTAGCAGTGCGCCTGGAGAACGCCCGTTCTCCGGGCTGCCGAGCCAAGGAGGAGACCATGGCCGACCGTCCGCCCCTGCCGCCGTTCACCCGCGAGAGCGCCGCGCAGAAGGTCCAGGCCGCCGAGGACGCCTGGAACACCCGCGACCCGCACAAGGTGGCGCTCGCCTACTCCGAGGACTCGGTCTGGCGCAACCGCGACACCTTCGTCACCGGCCGCGCCGAGATCGTCGCGTTCCTCACCGCCAAGTGGCGGCGCGAGCTGGACTACGCGCTGCGCAAGGACCTGTGGGCCTTCGACGGCAACCGCATCGCCGTCCGCTTCCAGTACGAGTGCCACGACGCCGACGGGCAGTGGTGGCGCTCGTACGGCAACGAACTGTGGGAGTTCGACGAGCACGGCCTGATGACCCGGCGGGAGGCCAGCATCAACGACGTGCCCATCGAGGAGGGGCAGCGCCGCATCCACGGCCCGCGCCCCGAGGCCGAGCGAGGGCGGTCCTTCCCGGTTCGGTAGCGTTTCCGTTCAGTAGGGTTCCCGGATGACCGAACAGGCCGAGAAGCCCTTCCTCTACGTCGTCGTCTGCGCGGCCGGGATCGCCGCGGGCGTCAGCAAACTGATCGGTGCCGCCCAGGAACGGAACTGGGAGGTCGGCGTCATCGCCACACCGGTCGCCATGAGCGGCTTCTTCGACAGCGAGGCCGTGCGGGCGCAGACGGGCCGGCCCGTCAGATCGGCCTGGCGCACACCGGCCGACCCCCGTCCCTTCCCGCCGCCGGACGCCGTCGTGGTGGCCCCCGCCACCTTCAACACCATCAACAAATGGGCGGCCGGCATCGCCGACACCCTCGCGCTCGGCACCCTGTGCGAGGCGGCGGGCCTGGGCATACCGATCGCCGTCCTGCCCTGCGTCGCCGACGCGCTGGACGCCCATCCCGCCTACCGGGACAGCCTGGAACGGCTGCGCGGGATGGGCGTCCGCTTCGGCGAGCGGTACACCGGTGAGGTACTGCCGGACGGCGGCCGTCCGGACCTCGCCTGGGAACAGGCACTGGACCTGCTCTAGCGGCAGGTCAGCGTCGGCCCCGCCAGCATGTTCCCGGTGAACATGTCCTGGCCCTTGGGAACCCAGTAGCCGAGCTTCGACACCACCGTGGAGCACTTCGCCCCGACCGTGAAGCGGACCTTCAGCGTCTCCGGGTGGCCGGGCTGCAGCTCCGTCACCGTGCAGTCCAGGGAGTGCGCCAGCCGGGTCTTCGACGGGTACCGCCCCACCAGCGGGTTGACGCAGCGTGTGTCGGCCGTGCTGATCCGCAGACCGGTGCCCGCCTCGCCGATCATCCCCAGCCGCGCGTTGCCGTCACCCTCGACGCTGTCCCGGCGGATCGTGTAGGTCACGGTGGTCGTGGCGTTGCGGCGCAGCACGGCCTTGTCGACGGTGACGGAGTGCGTCGCCTTCGCCTTGGGCGCGGTCAGCGCGACGGCGGCCTGCACCGTGCCCTTCAGGTCGACACCGGCGGGCGTGGACCGCACGCGGACGGTGGCGCTGATGTCGTACGTGCCCGGACCCGGGTACAGGCCCGAACCGGGCAGCGAACCGGTGCCCAGAGTCTTGCCGGACCGGGTGACCTTCCAGGTGCCCTCGGTGCGACAGGCGTAGCGGACCCGGGTGCGGCCGACCCGGCAGGTGGCCGGGGCCGTGATGTTGAACCTCGGCGAGCCGGTGTCCGCGCACAGGCTCACGTCGGCCTGCTCACCGTGCGCACCGCGCAGCGTGCCGGCGAGCGCGCAGAGCGTGGCCGGGGTCTCCTGCGCCGGCGCGGCGGAGCGTTCTCCCCAGGCGGGGGTGACGAGCGCCAGCGGCAGCAGCGCTGCTCCGGCAAGTGTCCTCAGGGTGGTGGAACGAGTCGGCACCGCGTTTCCTCCGGGGCGGCCGAGACCGGCCGGATGCCGGTCGTCTGCGCCGAGAATGAGCCGACAGTACGACGATCATCCGTTTCCCACGCCGGACGGTCACCTGGGGGCACCAACGCAACGCCCTGAAGGGACGCGCCCAGAGGGGCGCGGGACACCCTTGGGGCGGATCCGCCGCATCCCGCCCACGCCGGGCGGCGGGCGGCACGTGGCAGGATCAAATCGCCCGCGCGTTCCGGTCGTCCAGCCGGTGCCGGGCCACGCCGTAGGCTCGTGGGTGACCATCGTCCCGAAGGCAGGAGCAGCAACGATGCAGTACGTGAAGCTCGGTTCGACGGGCCTGGACGTGTCGCGGATCTGTCTGGGCTGCATGACCTACGGCCTGCCCGACCGCGGCGTCCACGAGTGGACCCTCGACGAGGAGGCCTCCCGCCCGCTCATCCGGCAGGCGCTGGAGGCGGGCGTCAACTTCTTCGACACCGCGAACGTCTACTCGGACGGCACCAGCGAGGAGATCGTCGGCAAGGCCCTGCGCGACTTCGCGAACCGCGACGAGATCGTGCTGGCCACCAAGGTGAACGGCCGGATGCGGCCGGGCCCCAACGGCGCCGGACTGTCCCGCAAGGCGGTCATGGCGGAGATCGACCACAGCCTGCGCCGCCTCGGCACCGACTACGTCGACCTCTACCAGATCCACCGCTACGACCACGCGACCCCCGTCGAGGAGACGATGGAGGCGCTGCACGACCTGGTCAAGGCGGGCAAGGTCCGCTACATCGGGGCGAGTTCCATGTACGCCTGGGAGTTCTCCAAGCTGCAGTACACGGCGGAGCGGCACGGCTGGACGAAGTTCGTGTCCATGCAGAACCACTACAACCTGCTCTACCGCGAGGAGGAGCGGGAGATGCTGCCGCTCTGCGCGGACCAGGGCGTCGGCGTGCTGCCGTGGAGCCCGCTCGCCCGCGGCCGGCTCACCCGGGACTGGGGCACGGTCACCGAGCGCAGCGCGAACGACAACTTCGGCAGCCGCCTGTACCTGGAGAGCGACCGCTCGATCGTCGAGGCGGTCACCCGGATCGCGGACGACCGCGGCGTGACCCGCGCCCAGGTGGCCCTCGCCTGGCTGCTCCACCAGGACACGGTGGCGGCCCCGGTCGTCGGCGCCGCCAAACCGCACCACATCGAGGACGCGGTGGCCGCCGTGGAGCTGGAGCTGACCGAGAAGGAGATCGAGGAGCTGGAGCAGCCGTACACGCCACGGGCCATCAGCGGTCACTGACCGTCCGTCGGCTCAGTGGGGTCCGTGCGGTGCGAACTCCGTGCCGCACGGCCCCGCCCCCTCGCTCTCCGGCAGCCGCACCCGCTCACCCGACATCGTGAGCGTCCGGTAGTACCCGCCGATCCGCTCGGCCGACCGGCCGACATAGTGCCCGATGAACGAGCGCCGGAACCGGTCGGCCGTGCGGTTGGGCCCGGAGCCGTGCACCAGGCTGCCGTTGAAGAACAGCACGTCACCCGGCGCCAGATCCACCGGAACCGGGGACAGCCCGGCCGGAGGCGGAACGTACTCACGGGCGAACGACAGCTCCTCGTCGGCGAGTTCGGGGCAGAACAGGTCCATCCGGTGGGTGCCGGGGACGACCTGGAGGCCGCCGTTGTCCCGGTCGATAGGCTCGCAGGCCACCCACGCCGCCACACACGTCCCCGGCTCGACCCGCAGATAGAAGTTGTCCTGGTGCAGGGCCTGCCCGCGCGCACCCGGCGGCTTGAAGTAGAACATGCTCTGCGCGGCCAGCACCTCCTCGCCGAACAGCACCTCCAGCACCGCCCGCAGCCGGGCGTCCAGCAGGAACTCCCGTGCCTCCGGGCTGACTTCGTGCGGCTGCATCACCCGCGGGTACCGGCGCAGCGGGTCGGGGTCGGCCGGGCGCGGCTCGAAGTGGCCCGGCACCGGACCGGCCACGTGCAGCGCGGCGAACGCGGCGCACAGCCGCGCGATCTCCTCCCGGCCGAACAGCTCCCGTACGACGACGAATCCGTCCTCCTCGAACCGCTGCCGGACCGCCTCGGGCAGGACGGCGCCGTTGTCCGTGACTGTCATGTGTCCGCTCCCGGGAATCCGGTGGTCAGGTGGTCACTCATCCGCCACGCTAGGCCGTCGCACCCGACGGGAGGATGCCCGTGCCTGCTGAGGACCTGCCCGTGACGGCTGCCGCCGCCGACCCGTCCCCGCCGCCCGGACTGGTGGTGACCGGCCGCTACGACCAGCCGCCGGGCTACCGCGTCAACCGTCCCCGCGGCTCGGACAGCTGGCTGTTCACCTTCACGCTGGGCGGCCGCGGACTGCTGCGCCAGGGCGCCGCCCGGGTCCGTGCGGGCGCCGGCGATCTGGTGGTGCTGGCTCCGGGCACCGGCCACCGCTACGCCGTCGCGCCCGGCGCCGGTGGCTGGCGGTTCTGGTGGACGCACTGCCAGGCCCGCCCGGCCTGGACGATCTGGCTCGCCCCCTACGCCGTGTCCGACGGCCTGTACGCCGTCCCGTCCGTGCCCGCTGCCCTGCACGGCCGTGTCGATGCGGCGTTCGGCCGGATGCTCGCCGACGCCCGCGGCCCGGCCGAGGACATCCCGCGCGAGGACGCCCCGCGCGAGCCGGACCCGGTGGCGGTGGCCCACGGCAGCCTGGCGCGGGAACTGGCCCTGTGCGCGCTGGAGGAGGTGGTGCTGCTCGCCGCCGGCGGTTCCCGGACGCCGCCGCCCGCACCGGACGACGACGCCCGGGTGCGCCGGGCCGAGGAGCTGATCGCCGCCGACCCCGGCGCCCCGCACACCGTCCGCTCGCTCGCCGAGAGCGTCGCGCTGTCCCCCTCCCGGTTCGCCCACCTGTTCACCGTGCGTACCGGGCGGTCCCCGATGCGGGCACTGCGCGAGGCCCGGCTGCGGCACGCGGCCCGGCTGCTGGAGGCCACCGACCTCACGGTGGAACGCGTGGCGGCGGTCTCCGGATTCAGGAGTCCCTTCCACTTCAGCCGGGTTTTCCGGGAACGCCACGGAGTGCCGCCCGGCGCCTACCGGGCGGGCGAAGGACGGTAACGGGAAGAAAAGGATTTCCTTGAATCCGCGTCAATGACGAACAGCACCACGGCCGGTGTCGACAATCGAAAGATCCCTTGTTCGGTCGTGCGTTGCTGTGCGAAAGTGTGCGCTGTCGGCGCGCAGGCTCATCGCATTTCCTCTGTATGCGCCAGGCCGCTCCCCGTACACCCCCCACGCTTCAAAAGAGCCGCCTCAGGTGGACGTTCGAGCAGCCCCACCACCGTCCCATACTGCTTGGTATGGACTAATTTCCGTATCACGTCTGGAGGAATGCAGTCGTGAATGAGGCAGGCCGGTCGGACGAGCAACTGAGTGCCGAGCTGAAGAAGTGGACGGGCGGAACACCCGCGCTCCATCCCGTGGGTGAACTCCTCGACCGGCACTGGGAAGCGGCCTTCGCCTACGCGCGGTTGTGCACGGACGGGGCGCGGGCCGCGGGCATGCTCACCACCGCCGCCTTCACCCGGCTGTTCGGGGAATCGCTCCGCCAGTCCGGCCCGACCGCCGCCTGGCGGCCGCATGTGCTGGTCGCCGTCCGGCGGATCGCGGCCGAGTGGGACGCCGACGGCCGCCAGGAACTCCTCCACCCGGCGCTGCGGTCCGGCGAGACTGGTGAGCGTGCCGCCGCCCGGCTGCTGCCGCCGCCGGGCCGGCGACTGCTGTCCCGGGCGTTCCAGCGGGTGCCGCAGGCCTCCCGTGCCGTGCTGTGGCACACGGAGGTCGAGGCCGAACCGCTCGCCGTACCGGCGGCGTTGCTCGGCCTGGACGAGGAGGACGCCCGTGTCGAGCTCCGCCGGGCCCGGGAACGGCTGCGTGAGGAGTGCCTCCAGGTCCACCGCGAGCTCGCCCCCGAGAACGAGTGCCGGCGCTATCAGCGCATGCTCGACGTGACGTTCCGGCGCGGCGGCGTCGACATCGACCCGGATCTGCGCGAGCACCTGGGCCGGTGCGGCCACTGCAGCCGTACGGCCGACCAACTCGCCACGTTCAACACGGGACTTGGCCTGGCACTCGCCGAAGCGGTCCTCGGCTGGGGCGCCCGGGCCTACGTGGAATCCCGGGCGAACCGCGCCGAGGAGGAGGCCGGACCCGCCCCGCGGCCCGAGACCGTCGCACCCCCGTTCGGCGAGCCCTTCCTGCCCACCGAGCCGTCACACCGGACCGGTTCCGCCGACTCCGCCCCCGGGGGTGGTGCGACCGGGGGCAGGCGCTGGGGTGGCTCCGCCGGGCGCAGGCGTCGCGGGCGCTCCGCCGAGTCCGCGCCTCCGGAGGATCCCGCGGAGTTCACGGCGTGGGACGGCTCCACCGAGACCATGCCCCAGGGGGCTTCGCCTTCCACCGGGCCCAGCCGGGGTGGTTCCACCGGGGGCGGGCGCCGGGACGGTTCCGCCGGAGGCAGGCGTCGGGGGCGTGCCGTCGAGTCCGCGCGCCGTGCCGGTTCCGCAGCCGACGCCCAGACCTCCACCTCCGCCGCGTCCACTTCCGCTGCAGCCGCCCCGGCCGCCTCCACGGCGCCGACTCCCGCTTCCGCCTCCGGCCCCCGCCCATCTGACCCAGCCGACTTCGCCGGTTCTGCCTCCGGCGCCGGCTCCCATTCCGCTTCCGCCACCGCCCCGTTTGCCACCGCCTTCACCTCTGACCCGTCTGCCTCGGACGACCCCGCCGGCTCCGCCTCCGCCTTCGCCTTCGCGTCAGCCGACGCCGCTTCCCCCGCCGGCCCCGGCGGGTTCGCATCCGGCTCCGGCTCCCGCTCTGCCCGGCGCTCCGCCGTCGCCGGACCGTCGGGTGGGCGGGGGGATGCCGTGGGCTCCGGCCGGTCGGCGCATCGTGCGGCCCGCACGCGCCGGGCCAGGCGGCGCAATCTGGCCGTGGCCGTCGTGACCGTCAGCGGACTGGTCGTGCTCCCGCTGGTGTTGTGGTCGGTGCTCGGGTCCGGCGACGGCCCGGGCCCTGGCAGCAAGGACGCGTCGTCCCCGGCGCCCGGCAAGGACACCCCGAGTCCCGGCGCCTCCTGGGCCGCGCACGCGGCGGGGCAGGGCACCCTGCACGGCCGGCTGCACAACCTGGCCTCGGGACTGTGTGTCGGTGTCGTCGGCAAGAAGGCCGTCAAGGGCGCCGAGACCGAACTCGTCCCCTGCTCCGCGACCCCGAGCCAGGAGTGGACGTACGAGACCGACGGGCTGCTGCGCGACTCAGCGGCGCCGGGCCTGTGCCTGGACTCCCACCTCGGCTACTCGGTCGTCCTCGCCCCCTGCTCGGCCACCGGGAAGGCCGCCATGAACATCCGCTACGACTTCACCCTCCAGGGCGCCCTGATACCCCGCTTCGACCAGGACCTGGCCCTCACCCCGGCCGCCACCGACGGCTCCGGCGCGCTCGTCCTCAAGAACCGCGCCCCCGGCGCCGCCCAGCGGTGGAGCCTCGACGCCGCCGAGCCAGATCTGCAGATGCAGAACGTCAACTGGGACAGCGACAACTCCCCGTCGCCGACCACCACCCCGAAACCGACGAGCCCCGAGCCCGCGCCCGCCCCGACCAGGAGCACCGCGTCGCCGACCCCGGCGCCCACGGCCTCGAAGTCCGCTCCGGCAACCACGCCGTCCGCCACGTCCGACCCCTGCTCGGCGTACCCGTACTACTGCGGGTGGGGCGGCGGCGGATACGGCGGAGGCTACGGCGGCGGCCGGCACCGGCGCTGACTCAGGGGTGGTGCGGCGGAGGCGGCGGGATCGTGCCCAGCCCCGGTGCCGGTTCCGGCCACACCAGCAGCACCGGGCAGGGCGCGTGGTCGACGGCGAACCGGACCGCCGGGCCGAGGCTCTTCGGCCCGAGCCGGCACCGGTCGCCGTCCCGGGCCAGCACCAGCAGATCGGCGCCCTCGGCGGCGGCGACCACCTCCCGCTCGACCCGCCCCGACCGCTCCTCGCGCGCACAGGGCCGGCCCAGCCGCTCGGCGGCCGCGTCCAGCAGTTCGGCCGCCGAACTCCCCCCGAGTGCCCGCATCCGGTCGCCGGGATCCCGGTCCGGACGCCCCCGGCCGAGCAGCCCCGCGAACGCGCCGTGCGCCAGCCCCGGCACCTCGGGCCCGCTGACGTGCAGCAGCACCACCTCGGCGGTGTCCGGCGCGTGCTCGCGCACCGCGTCCACGCAGCCGGGCCAGGTGCCCTCGACGAGCCAGGCGATCACACGCATCCGGTCGGCCTCCCTCGGCGCCCGTACGACCTCAGAGAACCTGCAGCGACCCCCACAGTGCCACCACCGCCACGGCGAGGGAGGACGGCACGGCGAGCAGGCCCAGCCGGGTGAACTCCCCGAGGTCCACCTCGTGCTCGTGCTGGTGCACGATCCGCCGCCAGAGCAGCGTGGCCAGCGAGCCGGCGTAGGTCAGGTTCGGGCCGATGTTCACCCCGAGCAGCACCGCCAGTACCGCGCCCGGCCCGGCCGGTGCGGCCGGCGGCAGCAGGACCAGCACCGCGGGCAGGTTGTTGATCAGGTTGGCCAGGACGGCGGCCAGCGCGGCGATCCCGAGCAGCGCCGGCAGCCCGGTACCGCCCGGCACGACATGTCCCAGCACGTCGGCGAGCCCGTTGTCGACGACCGCGCGCACCACGATGCCCAGGGCGAGGACGAACGCGAGAAAGGCCGGGGCCGCCGCGCGTACGACGGTCAGCGGGGTCGCCCTCCGCCGGGCCACGGCCCGCCCGGCCAGCACCAGCGCACCCGCCGCCGCGACCCAGGCCGGCTCCACGCCGAACGCCGAGGCCACCACGAATCCCGCCAGGGTGCAGGCCACCGTCCCCAGGGCGAACAGGGGCAGCCGCGGCGGCGCACCGGTGTCCCCGCCCGTGGGTGCCGCGGCCGCGAGGTCCCGGGCGAAGAACCGCCGGAACACCGCGTACTCGGCACCGATCGCCACCAGCCACGGCAGTGCCATCAGCGCCGCGAACCGGGTGAAGCTCAGCCCGCTCGCCGCGAACGCCAGCAGGTTCGTCAGATTGGACACCGGCAGCAGCAGCGACGCGGTGTTCGACAGGTGGGTGCAGGCGTACACATGCGGTTTCGGCCGTACGCCGGTGCGCGCGGCCGTGGCGAAGACCACCGGGGTGAGCAGCACGATCGTGGCGTCCAGGCTGAGGACGGCGGTGATGGCGGACGCCAGCGCGAAGACCGCCGTCAGCAGCCGCACCGGCCGGCCCGCCGCCCACCGGGCCATCCACGCCCCGCAGGCCTGGAACAGCCCCTCCCCATCACAGAAGTGGGCGAGCACCAGCACCGCCGCCAGGAAACCGACCACCGGCCCGAGCCGCTCCGCCTCGGCCCTGGCGTGGTCCAGCGAGATCGCCCCGGTGCCGACCGCGATGCCGGCGGCGGGCACGGCCATGACGGCCTCCGGCCACCCGAAGGGCCGTACGACGGCCCAGGCGAGCACGGCGACGAGCAGCACGGCGGACAGTGCTTCGGCGAGCGGGGCGTTCAGGGCGGGTCCTTCCGCAAGGGGTCACAGGAGGTCCGCCCATGAAAGCAGACGATGTTGAATCCCTTACGACGTCCGGCTGCCCGCCGCGCCCAGGAACTCCTCCCAGCCGCCCGCCGGCGCCTGACCCGGCACCAGCGTGCGCAGCTTGCGCAGCACCGCCGGGTCCTGCGCCTCGAGCCAGGCCACGAGCTGCTTGAACGACACGAACCGCACGTCGTCGCCGTACGCGGCCATCTTCCCGACCGCCTCCTCGACGGCGTCCATGTAGATGCCGCCGTTCCAGCGCTCGAAGTGGTTGCCGATGAAGAAGGGCGCGCGGTTGGTCGTGTACGCCCGCTGGAAACCGGCGACATAGGCGTCGCGGGCCTGGGTGCGCCAGGCGTCGTACTGGGCGCGGTCACCGTTCGGATTGCCGCCGGACTGGTTGAACATCATGTTGTAGTCCATCGACAGCACCTGGAAGGAGTGCCCGGGGAAGGGTATGGACTGCAGCGGGAAGTCCCAGATCTTGCCGCCCTGCACCTTGCCGGGCCAGATCTGCAGTCCTCCGGGGGAGCTGGCGTCGTACTTCCAGCCCAGCGCGGCCGCCGTGGGCAGCAGGTTGGACTGGCCCTCCAGGCACGGGGTACGGCCGCCGATCAGCTCCTTGCGGTAGTCGAAGGGGAGCGGTTCGAGGTCGGTGAAGCCGGTGTTGGTCTTCCACTTGGTCACGAAGTCGACCGCCTGGTCTATCTCGCTGCGCCACTCGGCCGGGGACCAGTTGCGCACGCCGGTCGCGCCGCAGAAGTGGCCGTTGAAGTGGGTGCCGATCTCGTGGCCCTCCAGCCAGGCCGCGCGGACCTGCTGGAGGGTGGCGTGGATGTGCCGGTCGGCGAGGTAGCCGATGGCGGAGGCGCCGACCGGGTGCTGCGGCGGACGGTACAGGTTCTTCTTGGACTCGGGCAGCGTGTAGATGCCGCTGAGGAAGAACGTCATCTTGGCGCCGTGGTCGGCGGCGACCTTGCGGAACCGGGAGAACAACTGGTTGCTCAGCTCGCCCGCGCCGTCCCAGGAGAACACCACGAACTGCGGGGGCTTCTGGCCCGGCTTCAGGCGCTCGGGCTTCGGCTGATGCGGCTGGGGCCCGGTGTCGGCCGTGGAGCCGTCGCCGATCGGCTTCACCGGACGGGCCTGGGCGGTGCCCTTGCCGTCCGTCGGGCCGCCGATCCGGAGGCCGGTGCCGGAGGAGCACGCGGCCAGCGTGCCCAGGGCGCCCGCCGCCGCGCCCGCCGTCAGCACCCGCCTGCGTGAGATCCCGCTCATCTTGTCCCCGATTTCCTTGTCACGGCCCCTGCGGGGCCTGCTCGCCGGTGTGGGTCGACGGGTTCGATGACGGGAGTCGTGGGAAAGATCGAGGCCTTCGGTGCCTGTTGCCGTCCTGTGACAGTTGTGGCGCGGACATGGCGAACCCCGCTGCCCGGACGGTGCGGCAGCGGGGTTCTCGGGGGTGTCCGGTCCGGTCAGGGAGCAGTGCCGGGGCTCAACACCGACAGGAAGACGGAGGAGGAGTTCCCGGAGACGGGCACTGCTCCGCCCGTCCACACGACCTTCAGCGCGTCGCGCTCGTCCGGCGGTGTCACCAGCAGCGCGGCCGGGGTGGCCGTGCCGGCGCCGCTGATGCCGGGGTTGGAGAAGGTCAGCCCGGCCCAGGCGCTCTGCCCGGGCCGGAGCGTGATGGTCGCCGGGGAGCCCGACTCACGCTTGGGGTCCGGGCCGAGCTGGCTGCCGGAGGCGCTGACGAACGCCGCGCCCGGATAGCCGTGCACGGTGCAGGTCCGGCCGGACGTGTTGGTGAGGACGACGGGGAAGTTCTCCTGGCCGGCGCCCGGGTCGTTGCGGCCCACCGAGGCGCGCAGCTGGGAGGTGTGGCAGCGGGTGTTCGCCGCGGCCGTGGTCGTACCGCCGCCGCTCGCGGAGGGGGCCGCCTTGGAGGGGGCGGACGGGACGGCACCGGTGGACGTGTGGGCCGGGGCGGACGTGCCGGACGCCGGGCTGTTCGTGGTGCCCGTCGCCGGCGCCGCCGTACCGGATGCCGTGATCGGTGGGTTGCTGTGGACGTCCTTGCCGTTGCCACAGGCGGTCAGGAGGCCCAGTACGGCGAACGTGCCCACGAGCAGGGCCCCGTGCCGCGCGGACCGGGATGTGTACACCATCTCGCTCAACACTCCTGGAGGGTCATGGCATGCGCCGGAACGCGTGCCTCAGGGCGCGGGTGCGCCGTCCTCACACTCCGATGCGCGCAGGCCCGGAAAAGTTCGGCACACGCAGGATTCTTTTCCCCGCCGTGACCCTCCGCAGCCGCCCGTCAGGTCACGCTCAGCGAACGGAGTATGCCCTCGGTCGCGTCCCCGGCGCCCCGCTGGCGCACCTGCACATACACCTGGGGCTGCTGGGTGCCGTCCGCCGGGACGAGCCCGGACTCCGTGACCGAGCCGCCGTCCGGGCAACCGCTCCAGGCCCGCACCAGGCCGTGCCACCGGGCGTCGGCGAAGCTGCGGCTGCCGGAGTAGCGGCAGCCCGCGTGGGCGAGGGCCTTCACCCTGGCGGTCACGTCGCCGTGCTCGCTCACCCCGACGAACACGCCGTCCACCGGCGCGCTCAGAACGGGCCACCGGGTCAGGTCGTCGGCCACCACCAGCCCCGGTTCGTGGCCCTTGCCGAGCCCCAGCGCGCCCGGGTCCCAGCCGGAGTCGCGCAGCTCGCGGCCGAAGCCCGCCGGCACCGTGACGGCGACCCGCCCGGTCGAGTCCGCGACCCGCACCTGGTCCGAGGAGCCGCCGTGGTGGATGACCAGGGTCACCGCGGTCGCGGCCGCCGCCGCGGCGAGGACCGCGGCCACGGTCAGCGTCACCGTGTTCAGCCGGCCGCGCACGCCGTCCAGCCGCCGGGCGGGCCGCAGCGCGCGCGGCCCCGCCGCCAGCCGGTCCAGCTCGTCGGCGAACGCCTGCGCGCCGGGCCAGCGGCGCGCCCGGTCCGGCTCCAGCGCGCGCAGCAGCGCCCGCTCCACGTCCTCGCCGAGGTCCGGCCGCAGCCGCCGGGGCGGTACGACGCGTCCCGGCGGGCCCGGGACACTACCGGTGACCAGCTCATAGCCCACCGCACCCAGGCTGTAGACGTCGGCACGCTCGTCGATGCCCTCGCCGGGCTCCGCCTGCTCGGGCGGCTGGTAACCCGCCGAGCCCGCGGCCAGCGTGAGCACCGAGGCCTGGGCGAGGCTCTTGGCGAGCCCCAGATCGGCCAGCAGCACCCGCCGGGTGCCGTCCCGGGCGGTGTGCAGCAGCACGTTGGTCGGCTTGATGTCCCGGTGCACGATGCCCGCCTCGTGCAGCGCGGCGGCCGCCCGGGCGGCCTCGGCCGTCAGCGCGAGGGCGTGACCCACCGGCAGCGGACCGTGCGCCAGCAGGTCGGCGAGGGTGCCGCCGTCGGCGTACTCCATCACGAAGTACGGCCTGCCGTCGGGCAGTTCACCGATGTCGTAGACCTGCACCACGCGGCTGGACCCGGCCCGGCGCAGCAGCCGGGCCTCGGACAGGAAGCGGTCCCTGATGTCGAGCCGGTGCGCCCAGTTGTCGGCGAGGACCTTCAGTGCGACCGGGGCCTGGAGCTCGTCGTCGTGGGCGAGCCAGACCGTGGCGAAGGCGCCGGTGCCCAGCGGCCGTTCGAGGCGGTAGCGGCCGATCCGCCCTTGGGATTGCATACGGCTATCATGCCTGGCCTGAGATCGACTCGAAGGGGGACCCCGGTGCAGGACCAGGCGCCGATGGAAGACCTCGCCCGGCGGGCCGCCGCCGGCGACAGCGCGGCCCTGGACCGGCTGCTCACCGAGATCCGGCCGGAGGTGCTGCGCCGCTGCGGGCGCTTCCTGCCGTGCCGGGAGGATGCCGAGGAGGCGGCCCAGGACGTGCTGCTCCAGGTGGCCCGGCACATCTCCCGCTTCGAGGGCCGCAGCCGCTTCGGGACCTGGCTGTACACGGTGGTCGCCAACTGCTGCCGGCAGAAGTACCGCGAGCTGAAGCGGCGGGCCGCCGAGCAGCCGGCCGCCATCGAGCCCTCGCACGCCGTCGACCCGCGCACCACGAGCGTCATCGCCGGCTCCCGGGTGGACCTGCTGGAGGCGCTGGACCGGCTCGAGCGGACCCATCCGCACCTGGTCGCTCCGCTGGTCTACCGGGACATCTGCCAGCTGGACTACGCCGAGGTCGCCGAACGCGTCGGCATCCCCCTCGGCACCCTCAAGTCCCGCCTCCACGAGGCCCGCAAACAGGTACGACCGTGGCTGACGGGCGGCTGAACCCCTCGCCGGGTTACCGGCGGGCGTCGTGCCAGTAGGGTCACCGGGTGCGGGGGCAGTCCGGCCGGACGGGGCTGTCGGGCGGGACGGGGCTGTCGGGCCGGGACCGGGCTGTCGGGCCTCGGTGGGGGGCCCGGTGGCCCTGCCCCGGCACGGCGGGCCTCTTCGTCGCTCTACCGGTCCTCCTCGAACAGGGGCAGTTCCGCCCAGATCGTCTTGCCCTCCGGGGTGTGCCGGCTGCCCCAGCGCTGGGTGAGCTGGGCGACCAGGAGGAGGCCGCGGCCGCCCTCGTCGAAGACCTTGGCCCGGCGCAGGTGCGGGGCGGTGTGGCTGGTGTCGGACACCTCGCAGATCAGCGTGGCCGCGTCGTGGATCAGACGGAGCCGGATCGGGTGGGAGCCGTAGCGGATGGCGTTGGTGACCAGCTCGCTGACCACCAGCTCAGCGGTGAACGCGGCCATGCTCAGCCCCCAGGTGTCCAGCTGCTCCACGACCTGTTTGCGGATCGGCGCGACCAGTGCCGGGTCGGCCGGGATGTCCCAGGTCGCCACCTGCGAGGCGGGCAGGCCCTGGGTGCGGGCGAGCAGCAGCGCCACGTCGTCCGCGGAGCCCCCGGCCGGCAGCAGGCTGTGCAGGACGTGGTCGCACGTTCCGTCCAGGGAGTCCGCGTACGTGCCGAGCGCGTCGTACAGCATCTCGCGGCTCGTCTCCGGATCCCGTTCCCGGGACCACACCAGACCGTCCGTGTACAGCGCGAGGACCGTGCCCTCGGGCAGTTCCACCTCGGTGGCCTCGAAGGGCAGCCCGCCGAGGCCCAGCGGGGGACCGGCGGGCATGTCCAGCGCCTGGGGCGCGCCGCCCGGCCGCAGCACCACGGGCGGCGGATGCCCGGCGCGGGCCAGGGTGCAGCGCCGGGACACCGGGTCGTAGACGGCGTACAGGCAGGTCGCGCCGACCTCGCCGGGACTGCCGGCCTCGCCGGGACTGGGGACGCTGCCGGACTCCTCCGACAGCCGGACCACCAGGTCGTCCAGGTGGGTGAGCAGCTCGTCCGGGGCGAGGTCGATGTCGGCGAGGGTGCGCACGGCCGTCCGCAGCCGCCCCATGGTGGCCGAGGCCTCGACACCGTGCCCGACGACGTCCCCGACGACCATCGCGACCCGCATCCCGGACAGCGGGATGACGTCGAACCAGTCGCCGCCCACCCCGGCCCGCGCGGCCGGCAGATAGCGGGAGGAGGCCTCCAGCGCGGCCGTGCGCGGCAGGGTGCGGGGCAGCAGGCTGCGCTGGAGCGCGAGCGCGGTCTCCCGCTCGCGGGAGTAGCGGCGGGCGTTGTCGATGCAGACGGCGGCCCGGGTGGTGATCTCCTCGGCGAGCAGCCGGTCGTCCCCGGTGAACGGGTCCGGACGCCGGTGCCGGGCGAACACCGCGACACCGAGGGTGAGCCCGCGGGCCCGGATGGGCACCGACATCGAGGAGTGGACGCCGAACCTGCGCACCCGTTCGCCCCGCTCGGGGCTCCAGGCCGGCCACGACTGCATCTCGCCCGCCGCCACCGAGGCGATGATCGTGCGGCTCGCGGTCAGCGCGTCCGCCTGGGGCGAGCCGGGCGGGTACTCCTCGGTCTGCCCGGGCTTCAGCACCGCCTCCGGCACGTCGTCCAGGACCGACTGGTGGGCGGCCCGGCGCAGAGTGAGCGGTGCCGAGAGGCGGGCCGGGGGCTCGCCGCCGTAGTCCTGCGGATCCAGCAGGTCGATGGTGACGAAGTCGGCGAGCGTGGGCACGCACACGTCCGCGAGTTCCTGTGCCGTACGGGTCACGTCGAGCGTGGTGCCGACGCGCACGCTCGCCGCGTTCACCAGCTGCAGCCGCTGGCGGGCCCGGTAGTTGTCGGTGACGTCGTGCGTGGCCAGACTCACCCCGTGCACCCGGCCCTGGGCGTCCCTGACCGGGGCCATCCGGGCGAGCCAGGCGTGGGCGCGGTCCTCGGCGCCGATGCGCGCGTAGGTCTGTACGTCGAGCGGGCTGCCGGTGGTCAGCACCTGGAGCATGCCCTGCTCCAGTTCCTCGCTCTGCGGCTTGCCGCCGATCTCCGCGAGCCGCAGCCCGCGCAGGCGCTCCTCGGGCAGACCGATGACGTCGGCCATCGCCTCGTTCATCCGGTGCAGCCGCAGCTCGGTGTCGTACACGGCGACGGCGCACGGCGACTGGAGCAGGCCCGCCGCGGCGAGCGGGTCGTCCTCGGCGGGTGGTTCCGTGCCGGGCAGCGGGGTGACCACGAGCCAGCTCCCGCCGTGTCCGTCCTGCGCCGGCCGGCGGTGGACGAGCAGCCACACCGGGACGGTACGGCCGTCGCGGTGGCGCAATCCCACCGTTCCCTCCCAGCGGTGGCCCCTGGGCACGTCCGGGATGTCCTCGGCCAGGAGCCGGGCGGCCGGACGGCCCACGACGGCGTCCGCCGGGTGGCCGAGCAGGCGCCTGGCGCCCTCGTTCCACTCGACCAGCGTGCCGTCGTCGTCGATGACAGCCCGGGCCGTCGCCGCGTCGTCGAACGGATAGACCCGGCTCATCGTCGCCGCTCCCAGCGCGCACTCACAGTGAACAGGTGGCACTTCTCGTGTTCCAGCGTAGTGCTTCGCGGACTCCCGTGACCCCGCGACCCCCGCCTCCCCGGCCGCTCGGTCGAACACGGTCAAGCAGGAAATCCGGCCGATGTGCCGGTGGGGGAGGTCTCGGGGGTCCTGACCCTTGACGATCGCGTATGCCAGCCCGTCAGAATCTGTTTGCTCACGATCAGTTGTGAGCACTTCTGGGCCCTGATGAGGGAGACCCGCCATGACGGTCACTCG
This sequence comes from Streptomyces puniciscabiei, assembly GCF_006715785.1. NCBI lineage: Bacteria > Bacillati > Actinomycetota > Actinomycetes > Kitasatosporales > Streptomycetaceae > Streptomyces > Streptomyces puniciscabiei. The sequence goes on along the minus strand of NZ_VFNX01000006.1, from coordinate 93,367 downwards.
CCGATCGGTTCTGGTCGCCGCCACCGCGACACCCGCGGCCTGAGCGCTGCTGAGCATCCCCGCCGCCCCGGCCTCGGCCGCCGCCGAGGCGTCCGCGGGCACCGGCGGACGCCACACCGTGCCCCTGCGGGACGGCCGGCGCTTCGCCCTGGTCGACCCGGGCGGCATCACGCATCCCACCGGCGCCTACGCACAGGCCGCCGATCCCGGCCACGACGACTCGGCCTGGCGCGAGGTCGCCGTCCCGCACGACTGGAGCATCGAGCAGACCCCGACCCCCACCACCGACCACGGCACCACCAGCGGCACCGGCTTCCTCCCGGGCGGCCTCGGCTGGTACCGGCTCGCCTTCACCCTGCCGCCGGCTCACGCGGGCAAGCGGATCTCGGCGGAGTTCGACGGCGCCTACTCACCGGTCTCGTGCACACCGGCGGCAGCACGCCCGACGTGCTCGCGGTCAAGGTGCAGAACCAGCTGCCGAGCAGCCACTGGTACTCCGGCAGCGGCATCTACCGCGAGGCCCGGCTCGTGATCACCGAACCGGTGCACGTGGCGCGCCCGCCAGCCCCAACGGCAGCGCCGGCAAGCTGCACCTGACCTGGAAAGTGCCGTTCCAGCCGGGCGAGTTGAAGGCGGTGGCCCGGCGGGACGGCAAGGTGGTCGCCACCGATGCGCTGCGCACGGCAGGCGCCGCGCACGCCGTACGCCTCACCGCCGACCGCGACTCGCTCGCGGCCGACGGCCGTTCACTGGTCTTCGTCACCGCCGAGATCGTCGACGCGCACGGCGTGGTGGTGCCCGACGCCGAGCACCTCATCGCCTTCGACGTCTCCGGCGGCTCCCTGGCCGGGGTCGACAACGGCCGCGAGGAGAGTGCCGAGCGCTACCAGGCCAGTACCCGCACCGCGTTCCACGGCAACGCCCTCGCCATCGTCCGCTCCGGTACGAAGCCGGGCCGGCTGACGGTCACCGCGCGGGCGGACGGCCTGCGCACCGGTACGGCGAGCGGGTCCACGACCCCGGCGCGCGAGACGGCCCGCACCCCGGCACCCGGCTTCCGGCCCGAGCACCCGTCGCCCACGCACTACCCTTGCGCGGACGCCAGTTACTCCGGCCGTTCGGACTCCCTGCCCGCCGCGATGCTCGACGGCGACCCCGCCGCCGGCTGGTCCGACGCCTTCGCCAAGGCGGCCACCGCACTGCCGCCCGCGTTCAACGGCGCACGCGCCGAGAACTGGGTCTCGGTGGACTTCGGGCGCACCCGGAGCTTCGACCGGGTCGCGGTCTCCTTCACCGTCGACACCACCCATGCGCTGCCCGCGAAGGCCGAGGTGGCCGTGTGGGACGGGCGTGCCCACGTCCCTGTCACGGGTGCCAAGGCGGAGTGGGCCACCGCTTCGGACAGCCCGACGGTGATCACCTTCGACGCGGTACGGGGCTCCCGGCTGCGACTGACCCTCACGAGCGCCGCTCCTGGGCAGGCGAAGGGAGCGTACGGATCAGCCGGCTGGACGTGTGACACCCCCTGAGCGGCTCCGTGCCGGGAAGACCGGGTGGGGAGGAGGGCAGCGCCCCGACCGCCTCCCTCACACGAGGGCCGGCTGCAGCGCACCCTCGTGCGTGAGCAGCCACAGCTTGCGCTCGACTCCGGCCGCGTACCCGCGCATCGAGCCGTCCGCCCCGATCACCCGGTGGCAGGGGCGCACGAGCAGAAGGGGGTTGGCGCCGAGCGCCCGGCCCACCGCGCGCAGATCGGCGCGCGGCACGCCCAGCCGGGCGGCCAGCTCGCCGTACGTGGTCGTCGTGCCGTAGGGGATGTCCTCCAGGGCCTGCCACACCGCCCGCTGGAACGGGGTGCCGGTGGCGACGAGCGGCAGCTCGAATCGGGTGCGGCGGCCCGCGAAGTAGGCGTCCAGTTGCCGGTGCGCCTCGGCGAACGGTCCGTCGTCACGGTCCTCGGCGCGGACGGCGGGCGCGCCGCGCTGCCCCGGCATGGCGAGCGAGCAGAGCGCCAGGCCGCCCGTCGGCGAGACCGCGCCGGTCAGCGACAGGTCGCCCAGCGGGCTCGGATGAACGGTGTGGACGGCGCGTGTGCTCATCGGGGTGCTCCTTGTGTCTCATGTGCCGACTATGTCCGTCTCGATCGCCGGCCTCGCCCGTGCTGCCGAGTCTGCTGCGCCGGGCGCCCGCTGACCGGCGGGAATCGGACATCGTTCTCGGGCCTCGCTGGTACCACGGAAAAGGGTGCTTGACCTGGCGATATTTACGGGTGAGTACCCGCGCGGTACGGTGAGGGGCATGCCAGCTCTCAACGTGGAGTTCAGCGAACGGGAACTCGAGGACCTGCGGCAGATCGCCAAGGAGCGCGGTACGTCCATGAAAGCCCTCGTGCGCGAGGCCGCCGCCGCCGACATAGCCCGGCACCGGGCCCTGCAGGAGGGCGCCGCGGCCTTCCGGCAGTTCTTCGCCGCGCACGCCGAGGAGTTCGCCGCGGCCTTCCCCGACGACGAGCCCGCAGCGAAGGACGAGGCCGCCTGACGCATGCCCTCCGTCATCCACATCGACGTCCCCTGGCTGCTCCAGCGCCATGAGGAGGTCCTGCCCGACCAGCCCGCGGTCGACGACTTCTCCGCTCTGGTCGCCGCCGTCGCCCGGCACCGCGTGGATCCGCCCCGGCTCGGCGTGGACTCCGACCCCGCCTGGCGGGCCGCAGCCCTGCTGCACACCCTCGCCCTGCTCAAGCCGCTGCCCGCGGCCAACGCCCGCTTCGCCTGCGCGACCGCCGTGGCCTACATGTTCGTCAGCGGCGTCGGCATCGACCCGCCCTACGGCGCCCTCGTCGACCTCGCCCGCGACCTGATCTCCGGCAAGACCGACGTGTACGGCGCCGCCGACCGGCTGCGGTCCTGGCAGATCTGAGCGGGCCTCATGAGGACCCGTCCCGCCCCGGCCGGCGGGGGAAGCCGCCGGGGCCGCCGGCCGGGGCAGGGTGGGCGGGGCCGCCGGCCGAGGGCGGGAGGAACGGGGCCGGCGGCGGTTTCGCGCGGGAGGGCCCGCCGTCCCGCGCGTGGCCTTCCAAGGGGCCGGTCCCAGTTCACTACCGGCCCGCACGCCCCGGAAGCGTGCGCGGCCCCGCCGCTCTGTGCGCGTCCTTCACACGGGGCGCACGAAATACCGAAAACCGGTCCAGGGGAACTGGCAGAGGCCAGCCGCATGGCGGCTTTCTGACTTTCTTTCAAAACGGTCGAGATTGTGCGGGTGCCCTGTTGCTCGTGTGGAAGTTGTGCAAGGGTTGAAACGGCCGTGCGGGGGGTAAGATCCGGAGTTCTTCCGGCAGTTGCCGAACTTCACCGGCCGAGCGCCGGCCCATTCCTTCCCCGCGCGGCGCAGAGGTACGCATCAACGCACGTCGCACCAAAGGAACCCGCTCAGTGCCCACCCCCCACCCCCCTCGTCCCCTCTATCCGCCGGGCGGCGACCCCGGGGAATCCGACGAGTCGCTCGCCGGTCCACTGCGGGCCGGATCCGACGCGGAGGCCTCCCGGTCCGCCGCCCTGCTGATGGCCCGGCACTGGCAGCCGGCGCACGAGTATGCGGTCATCTGCCTGGCCCTGACCGGGCCGCTCGCCCACATGGTCACCGCCACCGCCTTCCACCAGGTTCTGGGCCGGCTCGCGCTCGGCGAACCCGCGGAGGCGCTGCGGCCCCGGCTGCTCGTGGCGGTCCGGGACACGGTCGTCAACTGGTCCGGCACCGACCGGATCACCGCCGTACTGCCCGGACTCGGAAAACCCGCCGGCGGCCGCGGTATGCGCGCCGCGAAGACGCTGATACCGGAAAACCGTGCCCTCTCCGACCGCTCATTCCATGCCCTTCCCCGGCTGGAGCAGGCCCTGCTCTGGCACATCGAGGTCGAGGCCGAACCGATAACCGTTCCCGCCGGAGTGCTCGGCGTGGACGTCGAGAGCGCGACGGCCGCACTGGAACAGGCGCGCGAGAAATTCCGGGAAGGCCTGGTACGCGCCCACCGGGAACTCGCTCCCGGCCAGGAATGCCGCTACTACAACCGACTCCTCGACGTTCCGATCCGGCGTGGCGGCGCCCTGCTGCCCGACGTCCAGGAACATCTGTCCGCCTGTTCCTACTGCCGGCACGCCGCCGAGCAACTGGGCCACGCCGATGCCGCGTTGGGCGTGCTGCTCGCCGAGGCCGTGCTCGGCTGGGGCGCCCGCCGCTACCTCGACTCGCGCCCCGGCCGCCGCCCAGGTACCGCCCGTGGCCGCGGTGGCTCCCGGCGCTCCGGCGGACGCCGGCGCGGCGGTGACCGGCCCGGCCTGCTCGCCCGCGCCGCCCTGCCCGGCACCCGGCGGCGCGCCGACGGCGAACCCCGGACCGGCGTCCCGGTGTCCCGTGGCCGGCGGCGCGGCGGCGAGCCCGGACCGCTCGCCCGGATCCCCGGCACCGCCTGGTCGTCCAGGACCCTGCTCACCGGCGTCGGTGTGGCCTCGGCGGGGTTGCTCGCGACCGTCCTCGCGATCAGCGTGTGGCCGGACGGTGGCGACGGCACCGACCCGGTCGCCTCCACCAGCGCGGTCCCCGGCAGCGCCGCCGGCCAGTCCCCGCCCGCCTCCGCCACCGCGCCCGGCACCGTGGGGCTGCCCGCCGCCGGCCGCCCCACCCGGCTGCGCACCGCCGCCGCCGACCTGTGCCTGGACATCAAGGGCGCACCGAAGGCCGGTGCGGGCGCGGCCCTCGCCGTCTGCTCCTCGGCACCGACCCAGCAGTGGACGTACGAGGCCGACGGACGCCTGCGCAGCGCGGCCGCCCCGGGGCTGTGCCTGGACTCGCACGCCGACGCCGGGGTGGTGATCCTCGGCACCTGCGCGGACGCGGGCGCGCAGCGGGGTGACGACGTGCGTTACGACCTCACCGCGCAGGGCGAGTTGCTGCCCCGCTGGGACCGGTCCCTGGCCCTCGCCACCACCGCCGACAGCCCGGGCACCGACCTCGTGGTCAAGGTCCGCGACGGCTCCGCCGGGCAGCGCTGGGTGACCGACGCGTCCTCGGCGAGCCCGGGCTCGCTCTCCATCGCCGGTACCGAAGCACCCCGACGGGGCGCGGGGAACTGCTCGACCGGCCGAGACGGCGCAGCAGACGCCTGACGACCTGTCGCGGCACTCGGGACAGCGCTTCGCGGCACCCCCGCGGAGCGCTTGGCGGACATGGTCAGTTCGGCTCCTCGACCAGGTCCGCCCGGGTCACCGTGCCCGGGCCGGTGTGCCCCGACAGGGCGAGCGTCAGGTCGAACTCCGCCAGCACGCACCGGATGACATGCTCCACGCCCGCCTGCCCGTCCAGCCCGAGCCCGTAGACGTACGGCCGCCCGAGGAGCACGGCGCGCGCGCCGAGGGCCAGCGCCTTGAACATGTCGTCGCCGGTGCGCACCCCGCTGTCGAACAGCACCGTCAGCCGGTCGCCGACCGCGTCCGCGACCCGGGGAAGCGCGTCGGCCGCGGCGACCGAGCCGGCCACCTGCCGGCCGCCGTGGTTGGAGACCACCACGCCGTCCACTCCGGCGTCGGCGGCGAGCCGGGCGTCGTCCGGGTGCAGGACGCCCTTGAGCACGATCGGGCCGTCCCAGTGCTCCCGCAGGAACGCCAGGTCCGGCCAGGTGTGGCCGGCGTCCCCGAACAGGCCGAGGAAGTGCAGCACCGCCGCGTTCGGGTCCTCGTGCACGGGCCGCGCGAGCCCCGCCTGGAACGCCGGGTCGGTGAAGTAGTTCGCGGTGCCCACCCCGTGCAGGAACGGCAGATACGCCTGGTCCAGATCGCGCGGCCGCCAGGCCAGCAGCGGGGTGTCCAGGGTGACCACGAGCACCGAGAACCCGGCGGCCTTCGCCCGGCTCAGGAAACTCCGTGTCACCTCGCGATCCTTGCCCCAGTACAGCTGGAACCAGCGCTCGGCGTCCCCCATCGCCTCGGCGACCTGCTCCATCGGTGTGCTCGACGCCGAGGAGAGGATGTACGGCACGCCCTGCACGGCGGCGGCGCGGGCGGCGGCGGACTCGGCGTCCGGATGCATGATCGACAGCACGCCGACGGGCGCCAGTGCCAGCGGCGCAGGCAGGGCCCTGCCCAGCACCTCGACCGACAGATCGCGCTCGGCCACGTCGCGCAGCATGCGCGGCACGATCCGGCGCCGGGCGAGCGCGGCCCGGTTCGCATGGGCCGTGCTGCCGTCGCCCGCGCTTCCCGCCACATAGCCCACCGGGCCCGGACCGAGCCGGTGTTCGGCCAGTTCCTCCAGCCGGGTCGGGTCGGTGGGGAGCCGGGGCACGGCACCCGTCATCCCGTTCAGATAGATCTCGTACTGGAAGTCCGCCCAGTGCTTCGCCATCCGGCCGTCCCGCCTCTCGTCGCTGAGTACGCGTGCAGCCCGACGATACTGGCGGGTAGCCGGGGCCTTCGGCGGCGGGTGGCCGCCCGGTCCGGAGTCCGGGCCGCCGCCGTCGGAACGGACACGGTCGGTCCGCTCGTCCGCGCGGAGGCCGTCGTGTGCGGACGCGCCGGACGCGGAGGGCTAGGTCCTGTCGAACTCCCGTCGTCGCCCGGAGGGCGGCCCTGCGGCGTCAGGTGCGTGCTCTGGGGGTCCCCCGGCCGAAGGCTGGGGGAGGGAGTTCGACGACAGTGCCTAGGGCACGGATGTGTCAACGGCCCCTTCGCGAGCCGTCGTCGAGGCACCGGGGCCGGTGATTCGAGGCACCGGGACGTCGACCGTGGGCACCAGCCGGGCGCCCTCGGGCCCGTACGCCGCCCGGGGCTCGGGGAACAGCCGCAGCAGCGTCAGGAACAGGACGGCGGCCACCGCGAGCGACAGCGGCAGGCTGATGTCGACCCCGTTCGCCAGGTTCCCCAGCGGGCCGACGAACTGACCCGGGATGTTCGTGAACAGCACGCCGAGCACCGCCGCCACCCACCAGGCGGTCATACCGCGCCAGTTCCAGCCGTGCGCGAACCAGTAGCGGCCGCCGTGCTGACGGCGGTTGAAGACCTGCAGCGCGTCCGGGTCGCCAGCCGCGGCGGGTGTAGAAGCCGAGCATCATGACGACCATCCACGGCGTGGTGCAGGTGATGATCATCGTGGCGAACGTCGAGATCGACTGCACGAGGTCCAGGCCGAACCGGCCGACGAAGATGAACGCGATGGACACCACGCCGACCAGCAGCGTCGCCTGCACGCGGGACAGCCTCGGGAACACCGAGGAGAAGTCCAGGCCGGTGCCGTACAGCGAGGTCGTGCCCGTCGACATGCCGCCGATCAGGGCGAGCAGACACACCGGCAGGAAGAACCAGCTCGGCGAGATCGCCAGCAGCCCGCCCACGAAGTCGGGCGCGGCCGGGTCGACGTACTTCGGCGCCTTCGTCGCGATGATGCTCGCGGTCGCCAGGCCGAAGACGAACGGCAGCAGGGTCGCGATCTGGGACAGGAACGCGGCGCCGACCACCCGGCGGCGCGGGGTCCCGGCCGGGATGTAGCGCGACCAGTCGCCGAGGAACGCGCCGAACGACACCGGGTTGGACAGCACGATCAGGGACGCCCCGATGAACGACGGCCAGAACGCCGACTGGGGGGCCTTCGTCGCCGCGTCCGCCGAGGCCGTGAACACACCGGCGTACGACGGGTCGAAGTCACCGGCGAAGGCGAACGCGCCGAGCAGGAAGAGCACGGTTGCCGAGGTCACCGCGATCTTGTTGACGAACAGCATGAACCGGAAGCCGTAGACGCACACCGCGAGCACCAGCCCGGCGAACAGGGCGTACGCGACGACGTACGACAGGGTGCCGCGGTCCAGGCCGAACAGCCGGTGCGCGCCACCGACCAGGGCGTCGCCCGAGCTCCACACCGAGATGGAGAAGAACGCGACGGCCGTCAGCAGGGACAGGAACGAACCGACCACCCGGCCGTGCACGCCCAGGTGCGCGGAGGACGAGACCGCGTTGTTGGTGCCGTTGACGGGACCGAACACGGCCATCGGGCACAGGATCAGGGCACCCGCCACGACACCGAGGACGGTGGCCGCGAGTCCCTGCCGGAAGGAGAGCCCGAACAGGATCGGGAACGCGCCGAGCACGCAGGTGGAGAAGGTGTTGGCGCCCCCGAAGGCGACCCGGAAGAGGTCCAGCGGGGTCGCGGTGCGGTCCGCGTCGGGGATGCGCTCGACGCCGTAGGGCTCGACCTCGGTGAGGGACGGCGGCGGCGCGGTCGGCGAGTCGGGGGACTGAGGGGGCACGGAGGGCTCCAGCGAGGTCGCGGCGATGGAGCGCTTGGTGGCGCGGCGGTGACGGACGGCCCTTGTGCCGCAGGGGTGTTACGGCATGGCAAGGGCCGCCCGGAGCGGTCTGCCGACGGTACGGCTCGGGCGTGGACCCCTGCCAGAGGATGATTCATCCATCTTCGCCGTCGCCGGTGGAGGAATCGGCCACCTCCCCCGTGTCGGGTCCCTGAGCCCGTACGCGCTGCACATGTTCCAGCGACTCGCGCAGCTCGGTCAGCCAGTCCTCGGTGTGCCGCTGGACCAGGCGCACGCACCAGGCGAGGGCGTCACTGCGGCTGCGGGCGACGCCCGAGGCGATGAGGGTGTCCAGCACCTGACGCTCCGGCTGGCGCAGCCGGGTCATGACCGGCGCGGCCACATGGGTGAACAGGGCGCGCTCCGGGCCGCACACCACCCCCCACGAGACCTTTCGGCGGAACAGGTGCTCGGCCTCCCGGGCCACCTCCATCCGGTCCTCACGGGTCCGCTCCCGGAACTCCTGGATCCGGGCGCGCAGGGCGGTTGCCCGCTCGGCGTCCGAGGCGCCTTCGGCGAGCCGGGGCTCGCGGATGCGGCCGATCACCGTGATCTCCTCGCGGTCGACGGTGATCTCGGGCGGTTCCTCGAAGAGATCGTCCGGCAGGCGGCCGGCGAACCAGCCCCGCAGCTTCTCTTTCTGCTCCGGTGTAATCATGTAATCAGCATTACTCGGCCGTGTTCATGAACGCAAGGAGACGTGAAGGCATCGTGAAAGCTTTCACTCGCAGTGAACCCGGAATGTTTCAGGCCGATTAACGAGCCGGTGATTTTCGGCCATGGGACCGCTTTCTGCGATCAAGAACCGCTCAGTTACGCGGTCGAGCTCTTCCATTTCCGTAACTTCACGCCACTGTTTCAACACGCAAGGTTACTGAAAGCGGTGGGGTCGATGTGTGTTTCGGCGGCGGACTCGGCAGAGTGGCGCTCGCCGTCCGGCACCGACCGAGCCGGAGCCGGCACTCGTCTATTCGAGCGGAAGGATGCACACAATGCGGAACACCGCGCGCTGGGCAGCGGCCCTCGGCCTCACGGCCGCCGCCGTTTGCGGACCCCTGACCGGGGCCGCCGTCGCTGCACCGGGCGCCGCCCCGTCGTCGCTCTACGCCCCCTCGGCGCTGGTCCTCACCACCGGCCACGGCAGCGGCGCGGCCACGGCCACCCCGGAGCGCGCCGTCACCCTGACCTGCGCGCCCACGGCCTCCGGAACCCATCCGGCAGCGGCGGCGGCCTGCGCCGAACTGCGCGGCACCGGCGGCGACTTCGATGCGCTGAAGCCCGCCGGCGACGTGTGGTGCAACAAGCTGTACGACCCGGTCGTCGTCACCGTCCAGGGCGTCTGGCAGGGCAAGCGCGTCTCCTACGAGCGCACCTTCGGCAACACGTGCGTGCGGGACTCCGTGGGCGGCGGCGTCTTCGCCTTCTAGAGCCGGGATCGCAGCCGAACCCCGTATACACCGGAACAGGTCCGCAACCGGGGAGTGCGGCCCCTGGAACGGGGAACCTGCGATCTCGTACCGGAGCCGACGGGCGGAGTGGGGCCGCCCGCCGGTCTCCGGGCACACAGCCGCTCCCCGGGCGGGCCTGTGGGGGGCCTTTCCCGGGGAGCGGCGAAAAACAGCCCGTTTCAGCCGGTGTCCCTGGTCCTGCGACGATGACTCGTGTCGCACCAGGGGTAACGGCGACTGCGCCCGCAGGTGCACAGGGCGACACGGAAACGGTCCGAGCACACCGTGGTGCCGTCCTCCAACTCGACCTCCACCGGCCCCTCCACGAGCAGCGGCCCCTGCCGCTGCAGGGTGATCCGGCGGGCCCGCTCAGCACGCTCGTTCGGCACGGACGACCACCAGCTCCTCCTCGTGTGCGGACGGCGCGAGCAGTCCGCGCCGGCGCAGCCAGTCCTCCCGTGAGCGCAGCACCGGACCGAAGGGGATCCAGCGGCGACGGACCACCGCGGCCTTCAGCCGGGCGGCACGCAGCAGTTGCACGGTGCGGTCGGGATCGCTGAGCGCGGAGTGCACGATCAGCAGCACGCCTCCGGGGCGCAGCAGCACGGGGGCGTCCCGGCAGATCCGGTCCAGCAGCAGCCGGCCGTCCTGGCCCGCGTCCCAGGCCCGGGACCGGCCGTGCGACCCGCCTCCGGCATCCGGTGCGGGAACGTACGGCGGGTTCGCGAGGATGAGGTCGTACGTGCGGCCCCGCACCGGCCCGAAGAGGTTGCCGCGCCGGATCCGCACCGGCAGCCCGGTCAGCCAGGCGTTCATCCGAGCCGTCCACACCGCCAGCCGGGACACGTCCACCGCGGTCACCTCGGCACCGCGCCGGGCCGCCTCCAGGGCCAGTGCGCCGCTGCCGGTGCCCACGTCGAGCACCCGGGCGCCGGGCGGCGGGGCCTCCTCGCGGAGGGACTCGGCCAGCAACTCGGTGTCGTCCTGCGGGGCGTACACGCCCGGAAGCACCACAGCGATCACACCGCGCGAGTACCCCGGCGTTCAGGATGTATGGGATATTTCCGACGCCAGGGGTGTGCGCATGGACGAGCGCCCCGCACGCCAGTCGGCGAGCAGCCGCCGCGCCAGCCGGTCCTCCAGATACTCGGTCGCGTCGATCCCGAAGGCCACGTCCGCCGCGAGTTCCGGCTCCTCGGCGAGCAGCCCGCCGATCACCTCGTGGCGTACCACCTGTTCGTGGACCGCGTCCGCCTCGACGTGCTCGTCGTAGAAGAACTCCGCCGCGGGTCCGGCGCCGGTGCGGCGCATGGCCTCGGCGAGCCGGCGGGAACCCGGCGAGGAGGTGATCTCCACGTCGGCGAAGTGGCCCACCAGCGCGCCGCGCAGCTCGCGGTGCAGGCCGAAGAGGGACATCAGGTTGACGACGGCGAGCATCTCCGCTCGGGCGGCGTCCAGATACCGGCCGTAGGTGCTGTCCAGGCCCAGGTCCGTCATCAGCTCGGCGAACAGGCGTGCGTGGACCCGGTCGGCCCGGCCGCCGCCGAACTCGTCGAACTCCACCGCCGCCATCCCCGCCTTCGCCCGGCCCCACAGCCGCGGCAGCACCCAGGCGTGCGGGTCGGCCTCCTTCAGGTGGTACAGGGAGCGCTGGGCGGCGTACTCGCGCAGCTGCCACAACTCGCCCTCGGCGCGGAGGAAGTGGGTGACCCCGCTGCCCTCGACCGGTTCCACCAGCAGCGCGGCGAGCGCGTCGTCGAGGCCGTCGTGGCCCGGCACGTCGGCGCGCAGCGCGGACAGGAAACGGCGCTCCAGCGCGGCGCGGACCCGCAGCAGGTCAGGGTCCCACTCGGTCTCCGGCCCGACACCGGCGAAGCCCCGGTAGTGCAGCTCGTAGCAGAGGTACAGGGCCAGTTGCGCGTCGTCGCCGTAGGGATCCGCCTCCCCGGCCTCGGCGGGGCGGGGGAGGGACCCCGCGCCGCGCAGCCAGGCGGCGACCGCGGCGGACACGTTCCCTCGGGCCGGGGGCAGCCCCGGCCCGCGCTCGTGGCTGTTCATGAGCCCCGGGTACCCCCGTCCGGGGACGACACGGCCGACCACACCGGCCGCTACCGGTGGCCGTTCGGCCCAGGCAAGGCCGCCGGTGATGGCTCGGTGTCGGGGGGACCGCCGGTGATGGCTCGGCGCCGAGGGGGCCGCCGGTGATGGCTCGCCCTCGGGAAGGCCACTGGCGGTCGTGCCACCCCGTGAGGAGCCCGCCGGTCGTCGCTCGGCCCGGGGGGAGGCCGGCGATGCCCGCTCGGCCATGGCAAGACCGTCGGTTGTCGCTCGCCCTCGGGAACGCCGCTGGCGGTCGCTCCGTCCCGGGGGCGGGCGGGTGGTCGCGGTGCGTGGAAGGTGCGGGTGGTCGTCGTGTGTGGGGGTGGGGGTGGTTGCTGGGCTTGGGGAGGGCGGGGTGGTCGATCCGGTCGTGGGCCGCGCGGGTGGTCGGTGCGTCCCGGGGCGGGCGGGTGGTCGTCGTGTGTGGGGGGTGGGGGCGGTTGCTGGGCTTGGGAGGGCGGGGTGGTCGATCCGGGCCTAGGCCGCGCCGACGATCGCTGCGCCCCCGGGCCGCGCCGGCGATCGCTGCGCCCCGGGTCGTGCGGGTGGTCGCCGTGCGTGGAGGGTGCGGGTGGTTGCTGGGCTTCGGAGGGCGTGGGTGCGCCGCGCCGCGGGAACGCATGAGTGGTCGCCCCACGCCGGGCTCGGGACAGGTGGTCGCTGCGCCCGGGAACGTACGGCTGGTCCCGTGTGCGGTTTCCTCGGTCCTCAGTCCTCTCCCGCCTGCTCCTGCGCCTCGGTGTTCGGTGTGATGGCGTCCCCGGCCTCTCCGCCGGCGGCCTTGTCCTCGTCGCGCTTCTCGGCCTCCTCGACCTCCCGGAGCACTTCCTCCAGGGCGGTGTCGAACTGTTCCTTGCGGTCCTTCTCGTCTTCCTCGCCCGACATGGCCTCTCCTTCCGCCGCCGTGCCCCTGATCAGCTGAGTTACCCGCTGACGGCCGTCTCAAGCGCGCCGCAGGGGCAGGGCGCCGGGGCCACTACGCCGGCACCGCCCGCCGGTAGCCCTCGTACTCGGCACCGAACCGCCGCACCAGTCCCGAGCACCAGGCCTTGCCCGCTGAGTCCCGATGAGTACGGCGACCACCGCGACGTAGATCGGACTGCGCGCGTACCGGTAGGGACCGCTCACCACCGGCCGCGCGGGCGGGGCGACCGGCGCCGGGGGTGCCGAGCCCCCTTGAGGGCGAACCGGGTGAAGGCCTCCAGCACGACCGCGGCACCGGCCACCAGCGGCAGCAGTCCGAGCAGCCGCCACGGCAGCCGCCACTGGCCCGCCCGCCGGCCACCGGTCGGCCGGCACGGCACCACCACGGCCGCGCTGCCCGAGACGAGGACGAGGAACAGGGCGCTGCCGAGCGCCGCCGACGCCTTGCGCACACCCCCACCGTGACAGGGCGAGGGGCCGCCGTCTCCCTGCTGACGGCGGCCCCTCGGGCTCGGTGGTGCGTGGTCGTCACATGCGTCACATGTGGACGACCGGTGCGGCTCCCGCGTCCTGCTGCGGCACCCCGCGCCGGTAGAGCAGGAAGGCGACCAGCGCGCCGGCGGCGAAGAAGCCCGCGGACCACCAGAAGGCGGTCGTGTAGCTCTCGATGGTCGCCTGTGCCCGCACCAGCTTGCTGGTGGCGTCCCGGCCGGAGAGGTAGTCGGTGGCGGCGCTCGCGGCGAGGGTGTTCAGCAGTGCCGTGCCGATCGAACCGCCCACCTGCTGCATGGCGTTGACGGTGGCGGAGGCCACGCCCGCGTCCTCGGCCGCGACCCCGCCGGTGGCCAGCTGCATGGCCGGCGGCATGACCAGGCCGAGGCCCACGCCGATCACGATCAGCTGCGGCAGCACCGCGCTCAGGTAGTGCGAGCCGAGACCGATGCCGGTCAGCCAGGCCAGGCCGGCCGTGGCGACCGCGAAGCCCAGCGGGATGACCGCCTTGGGGCCGAAGCGGGGCACCAGGAGCGTGGTGCCGGCCTGTGCGGTCACCATGAGCGCGCCGACCATCGGCAGGAACGCCACACCGGTCTTGGTCGGGCTGAAGCCGAGGTTGAGCTGGAGGTAGTAGGTCAGGAAGAGGAACACGCCGAACATGCCCGCGCCGGTGATCAGCACCGCGACGAAGGAGGCCGCGCGGTCGCGGTCGAGCAGGATGCGCAGCGGCAGCAGCGGGTGCGCGGCCCGGGTCTGCCACCCGGCGAAGGCCGCGAGCAGCACCCCGCCCGCGATCAGGAAGCCCCAGGTCAGCGGCGAGCCCCAGTCGTGGGTCTCGGCGTTGGAGAAGCCGTAGACCAGGGAGAACAGACCGGCGGCCACGAGGACCGTGCCCGGCACGTCCAGCTTGGCGTTCTCCGCGTCGCGGTGGTTGCCCAGCAGGATCCAGCCGCCCGCGAAGGCGACGACCGCGATGGCCACGTTCACGTAGAGGGTCCAGCGCCAGTCGAGCGCGTCGGTCAGCACACCGCCGAGGAGCAGGCCCACCGCACCGCCGGCGCCGGCGATCGCGCCGTACACGCTGAAGGCGCGGGCCCTCTCCCGGGCGTTGGTGAACGTGGTGTTGAGCAGCGACAGCGCGGCGGGTGCGAGGAGTGCGCCGAAGGCACCCTGCAGGGCCCGGGCGACGACCAGCATGGTGAAGCCGTTCGCGGCGCCGCCGAGCGCGGAGGCCGCGGCGAAGCCGACGACGCCGACGAGGAAGGCGGGCTTGCGGCCGAACAGGTCGGCTGTCCGGCCGCCGAGCAGCAGCAGGGAGGCGAAGGCGAGGGCGTACGCCGTCACGATCCACTGCCGGTTGCCGTCGGAGAAGCCGAGGTCGGTCTGGGCGGACGGCAGGGCGATGTTCACGATCGTGGCGTCGAGGACGACCATCAGCTGGGCGATGGCGATGACCGCGAGGATCCACCACCGCCTCGGCGAGGCCGCGTCCGCGTGTTCGATCGCGGCGGCTCCTGCGCGGGAGCCTTCGGCCAGGGTCTTCTGGGACATCGGAACCACTCCAGGGCAAGTCGTCCGGGCACGGATGGCAAACAGCCTGTAAACGAAACGGTTTCGTACACATGGAGCGTACGACACGGCTAGCGAAACGGCAACGTTTCTTTTGGGTCCGGCGGGCGTGCCGTCGACGTGGTGATATTCCTTGACAGGTATATAACCGTCGACGCATATTGCCTTCATGGCCGACGCAGCGCTCTGGTCCGCCCTCGCCGACCCGCATCGGCGGGCCATCGTCGCGCTCCTGCTCGAGCGCCCCCGGTCCGTCGGCGAGATCGTCGAGGCCTGCGGACTGAGCCAGCCGAGCACCTCCAAACATCTGAAGGTGCTCCGGGAGGCGGGCCTCGTCCGGGTCCGGCAGGACGCGCAGCGCCGTGTCTACGCCCTCGACCCGGCGCCGATCGCCGCCCTGGACGCCTGGCTCGCGCCCTACCGCCGGCTGTGGAACGACAGCCTGGACGCCCTGGGCCGGCGGCTCGACGAGACGTCGGACGACACCTGACACCCCCCACAGCGAAGGACCGAAGCACCATGCCCGTCGACCTCACCGGCACCTATCTGACCCTGGACGACGGCCGCCCCGCCGTCCGGTTCAGCCGCACCTACGACCATCCGGTGGACCGCGTCTGGCACTTCGTCACCGATCCCGACGAACTCCAGCAGTGGTTCCCCTCCCGCGCCGAGATGGAGCTGCGTCCCGGCGGCGCCATCCGCTTCACCGGCGACCCGAACATGCCAGAGTCCACCGGCCGGGTGCTCGCCGTCGACCCGCCCCGGCACCTCGCCTTCGCGTGGGGCGGCGACGAGCTCCGCTTCGACCTGGAAGCCGTCGGCGACCGGCGCACCCTGTTCACGCTCACCAACGTCCTCGGCGAGGCGGACACCGCCGCCCGCAACGGCGCCGGCTGGGAGGTGTGCCTCGCCGCCCTCGACGCCAAGGCGCGCGGCGAGCGCTTCGAGGGCGCGCACGCCGGGATCAGCGCGCCCTGGAAAGAGTTCTACGACGCCTACCTCGGCGCCGGTGTGCCCTCCGGCGCACCCGTACCGGGCCTGGACTGACCGGCCGCGCCGCTCAGCCCCCTGGAGCACCGGCGGCCACGGAGAACCGGGGCGGCCCCGCGGTGACGTCGGCGCGGTGCCCCCGCAACGCTCCCGCGTTCCCCGAAAACCCAGGGAAGGCCCGGGCGCGCCACCCCGCGATCCGGGCCCCGTCCGGTCACCTGCGGCGGGCGTTCGGCGGGGCTCCGCCGTGCGCGGTGTTTCAGTGTGTGGCGCCCTGGATACACCGCGAAGGTTCGGTCCCGGAGTTCGCGAGCCCGTGCCCCCATGTCGCAGTGAGGTCGTCACCATGTCCCACGCCCCGCACCCCACAGGACCGTCGAAACGCGCCGGGCCGGTCGCGACCTCCGTGCCGGACGCGGGCCCCGTGCCAGGACCGGCCGGGAACCTGGGCGGCACCGCCCTGGTGACGGGTGCCTCGTCGGGCATCGGCGCCGTCGTCGCCCGCCGGCTCGCCGCCGAGGGAGGCTGGCGGCTGGTGCTGAACGGGCGCGACGCCACCCGTCTGGAGCAGGTGGCCGCCCCGCTCGACGCCCTGGCCGTGCCGGCGGACCTGACCCGGCCGGGCGCCGGCCGTCTGCTCACCGATCTGGTCCTGGACCACGCGGGCCGCCTGGACCTGCTGGTGGCCTGCGCCGGGCTGGGGTGGGCCGGCGACTTCACCGGCATGCCGCACACCCGCATCGACGAGATCGTCGGCGTCGACCTGCTGGCCACCCTGCACCTCGTGCGCGCCCTGCTGCCCCACATGGTCGCGGCCGGCACCGGACGCATCGTGCTCATCGGGTCCGTCGCGGGCAGCGTCGGCGTGCGCGGCGAGGCGGTGTACTCCGCGGCGAAGGCCGCCCTCGCCGCCTTCGCCGACGCCCTGCGCTACGAGCTGCGCCGCACCGGGGTGGGCGTGACCCA
Organism: Streptomyces puniciscabiei; assembly: GCF_006715785.1. NCBI lineage: Bacteria > Bacillati > Actinomycetota > Actinomycetes > Kitasatosporales > Streptomycetaceae > Streptomyces > Streptomyces puniciscabiei. Next base: position 76,525 of record NZ_VFNX01000006.1, on the reverse strand, counting down.
TGTGATCCCCGGCGCGGTCGACACGCCGTTCTTCGAGCGCCGGGGCACCCCCTACACGAGGGGATGGCCGCGCCCGGTGCCGGCCGAGCGGGTGGCGGACGCCGTCTTGGCTGCTGTCCGGCACGGCAGGGACGAGGTGTACGTCCCCGGGTGGCTGCGGTATCCCGCCCTGGTGCGCGGCGTCGCGCCCGGGCTCTACCGGTGTCTCGCCGCGCGCTTCGGGTGACCGGCCGTGATCGCCGTAGCGGTGCTGCTCGCGCTGCTCGCGGCCGTGGCCAACGCGTCCGCGTCCGTGCTGCAGCGCCGGGCCGCCGTGGAGGAGCCGCACGAGCAGGGCGGGCCCGGCGGGGTGGGGCCGGCCGTGCGCCGGTTCGCCCGGCTGCTGCGGCGCCCGTACTGGCTCGCGGGCGCCTCGCTGCTGGCCGTCGCGGGGCTGCTGCAGGCCGGGGCGCTGGCCGTGGGCAGCCTCTCCCTGGTGCAGCCGCTGCTCGCCACCGAGCTGCTGTTCACCCTCCTGGTGGGCGGAATCGTGTTCCGGCGCCGCCCCGGCCTGTGGACCTGGGTCGCCTTCGTCGCCCTCGCCGCCGGACTGGCCGTGTTCCTGCTGGCGGCCGCACCCGGCGCGGGCCGGCCGACCGCGCCGCCCCGGGCCTGGCTCCTCGGCGGCGGTGGCGCGCTCGGCCTCGTCGCGCTGCTCGTGATCGCCGCGCGCCCGACGAAGGGCGCGCCCCGGGCCGCGCTGTTCGGCCTCGCCTCCGCCGTGTGCTTCGCGACCACCGCCGCGCTGCTCAAGGAGGCCGTGGGGCGGCTCGGACACGGGCCCGCGGCGATGTTCAGCCACTGGTCGCCGTATGCCACGGCCGGCGCCGGACTCGTCGCCTTCCTGCTCCTGCAGAGCGCGCTGGGCGCCGGATCGCTCACCGCCTCCCAGCCCGCGCTCACCCTGGGCGACGCGCTCACCAGCGTCGTCCTCGGCTGGGTCCTGTTCGCGGAGGCGATCCACCTCGGGTGGCGGATGCTGCCGGAGGCGATCGGGATCGCGCTGATCGGGGCGGGCAGCATCGGACTGGCCCGGGCACCCACTGTCGGCCGGGAGTGGGACGCGCGGTCGCGGGGCGGGAAGGAGAACCGGGGACGTCTGCACCGGACGCACCGGTGAGAACACGTACGGGAAGGCGGGTCAGCGATGTCCCTCATGTCCGGCCGTCCATGGCGTACGGCGGCTGTGCTGCTGCCGGCTGCCGTCGCCGCCGCGCACATCGGACCGGCGGCCACCTGGCTCCCCGGAGTGCGGCTGCTGCTGTTCCCCCGGCTCGCCGGCACCGGCCGACGCCGGCATGTCGCGCTGACCTTCGACGACGGCCCGGACCCGGAGTCGACGCCACGCTTCCTCGACGTGCTGGACGACCTCGGCGTGCGGGCGACGTTCTTCGTGCTCGGCGAGAACGTGGTGCGCCACCCCGCGCTGGTCCGGGAGACCGTCCGGCGCGGACATGAACTGGCCGTGCACGGCTGGACGCACGACCGTCCCTGGCGCCCCGCACCCGCCCGGGACGCCGAGCAGGTCGCCCGCACCGTCCGCGCCCTGCACGACCTCGGCGGCCACCGGCCGCAGTGGTACCGGCCGCCGTACGGGATCCTGACCTCCGGACGCTGGCTGGCCGCGCGGCGGGCCGGGCTGCGGCCGGTGCTGTGGTCGGCGTGGGGCAAGGACTGGACGGCCGAGGCCACCCCGGCGTCCGTGCGGGCCCTGCTCGCGGCGGACCTGCGCGGGGGCGGCACCGTCCTGCTGCACGACTCCGACCGGCTCGGCGCCCCCGGCTGCTGGCGTTCGGCCCTCGGTGCACTGTCGGACCTGGTGGCGGACTGCCGGGAGGCCGGCCTCTCGGTCGGCCCTTTGCGCGAGCACGGGATGCTGTGCTGACCACCGGGCCAGCGGTGACCCGACGCGAGGCCGAACACCGACCGCGAGGCCACCGGAGGCCCGGATTCCGTGCCGCTGGTGCAGGGGAGGAGCCGTTCGGCGGATGGTGGGGCAACGGCCGTGGAGCCGCTGGGGCATCGGGTCCCGCGGTGCCGGGCACCTGGGCGTGCGGCCGTTCACCGAGGTCGAGGAGTCGCTGCGGGTCGGGATGGGCGCCGTCGGGCACCTCGGCGAGCAGCCGCCCGATCCGCCGGGTCCCGCGCTGTCGGCCCCACGCCGGGCGTGCCGCTGGTGCAGGGGAGGAGTCGTCCGGTGCGTGGGGGGCAACGGCCGCGGAGCCGCTGGGGTATCGGGTGCCGCGGTGCCGGGCACCTGGGCGTGCGGCCGTTCACCGAGGTCGAGGAGTCGCTGCGGGTCGGGACGGGCGCCGTCGGGCACCTCGGCGAGCAGCCGCCCGATGCGCCGGGGCCCGTGCTGTCGGCCCCACGCCGGGCGTGCCGTCGGCGTCCTGCGTCCCTGTGTCAGAGTCCCACCACGTGCGCCATCGGGTCGTCCCGGAACAGTGCCCGCCCCCGGGCCACCCGTTCCGCCCGCTCCGGGCTGCCTTCCGTGAGCCTGCCGAGAGCCGCCAGCAGGGCGGGCCCGTCCGAGGCGAGTTCCGACACGCCGAGGTCGGCCATCCGGCGGACTCCGTCCACCCCGTGGCCGGGCAGCGGCCGGTACCCGATCACGGGCAGCCCGGCGGCCAGCGCCTGTACGGCGGTCTGGCCGGCCGCGTTGTCGACCAGGGCGTACGCGGCGGCCAGCAGACCGGGCATGTCGTCCACCCAGTCCAGGGCGAGCACCCCGGGCACCCGGGCCACCCGCGCCCGCAGCCGCGTGTTGCGCCCGCACAGCACGACCGGCAGACAGCCGGCCCGCGTCAACAGCCGGGCGGTGGCGTCCGGGCGGTGCGCGGCACCCCAGGCACCCGCGGAGAGCAGGACCGCCGGCCGGCCCGGCGCCTGTTCGGCGAGGCGCTCCCGCCACCGCGCCGCCCCGGGCGCCGGTGCCCGGAACCCGGGCGCGACCGCCGGGCCGGTCGTCACGGCGGGCGTGCCCAGGGCCCGGCGCACCTCGGCCGCCGCCCCGTCCGTGAGGCACAGGTACCGGTCGTTGCCGGGATGCAGCCACTGCCGGTGCACGGCGAAGTCGACGAGGAACACGGCGCTCGGCACCCCCAGCCGGTCCCGGGCCCGGAGATGACCGGTGAGCTGGGCGGCCAGATGGAAGACGGACACCACCACGTCGGCGTCCAGCCGCGCCACGAGATCCGTCAGCCCGTCGGCGGCCAGCCGGGCCAGCGGCACCCCGCTGGGCCGCGGCCCGCTGCCGTCGCGCAGGAACGCGCCGTAGACGCCGGCGTACGCCCAGGGGAAGTGCCGTACCGAGGCCTGGTAGGAGCGGCGCAGGCCGCCGCCCAGGCCGTACGGCAGCAGCCGCAGGACGTCGGCCACGTGCGGCTCGTGTCCGCACGCCGCGGCCCGGCGGGCCAGTTCGGCGGCCACGGTGTCGTGACCGGCGCCCATGCTCGCGCTCAGGATCAGCGGCCGCCGTCGGCCCGGCGGGGCCGGCTGGGGGGAGGGGACCTCGGCAGGAGTACGCACGGGGTCCGATTCTCCGGTGGGTGCCGCCCGCAAACCGGTCACTCGGCCGCCGTGTCGCGGGACCGCGGACACGCGACACGGCATGCACGTGAGTTGCCCGGAGCGCGCCGGGATGGATGAATCGGCTTCAGCAGAGCGTGTGGGTGGCGAGCACGGGAGGAGCCGTGAGGCGGTGGCGGCGCGGCCTGCACCGCGCTTGGGAGTGGCTCAGGGCCGGGGCCCTGCTCGAACACGGCCGGGAGCTGGAACTGATGCACCGGGCCATGGGGTTCGCCACCCTGGCACTGGTGACGCTTGCGCCGTTGCTGATCGTGGTCGCCGCCGCGGATCCGCTGGTGCGGGGAGGTTTCGCCTCGTGGCTCACCGACGGCATGGGCCTGTCCGGCCGGTCCGCGCATGTGCTCACCGACGTCATCAGCCCGCCGCGCAACGTCATCGGCACCACCAGCGTCTGGGGCGGTGTCCTGCTGGCCGTCTTCGGCGTGTCCTTCGGCGGCAGCGTGCAGAACGCCTACGAACGGATCTGGGGCGTGCCCCCCGGCCCCTGGCACCGGGTCTGGCGGCAGGCGACCTGGCTGATCGTGCTCACCGCCTACCTCTACCAGGAGGTGGCGACCAAGGACGCGCTGCACGGGGGCCAGCGGATCGCGCTGTCCACGGCGAGCGGCATCCTCTTCTTCTGGTGGGGGCAGCGCTTCCTGCTGGGCGGCCAGGTCCACTGGCGCACCCTGCTGCCGGGCGCGCTCGCCACCGTCGTCGGCCTGGCCGGCCTGCGGGCCTTCTCCCATCTCGTCTTCACCCCGCTCATCGTGACCAACGCGCTCAGCTACGGCGCGGTCGGCACCGTCCTCGTGGTCGAGTCCTGGCTGATCGGCGTCGGGTTCGTCATCTACGGCGGCGCCATGTTCGGCCGCTGGTTCACCGAACACCACTGGAGGCCGACCAGTGACGACCGGGGGGACGAGGAGCCGGCACGACGCCGGGGGAAGTACTGAGCGCCCCCCGGCCCGTCGCCGCCGGCGCTACGTCAGCTGCCGGCGCACCAGCTCGTGCAGGCGGCCCGTGGTGTCGGCGAGCAGCTGCGCCGGTGCCCCCTGCTGGACGACCTTGCCGTCCTCCATCACGATCACCCGGTCGGCGTCCAGGACCGTCGACAGCCGGTGCGCGATGACGACGCGGGTGGCGTTCAGCTTGCGCGTGCTGTCGATGACGATGCGCTGGGTGTCGTTGTCCAGGGCGCTGGTGGCCTCGTCGAAGAACAGGATGCGGGGGCGCCGGATCAGAGCCTGCGCGATCATCAGCCGCTGCCGCTGACCGCCGGAGATCGCGCCGTTGCCGCCGACGATCGTGTGCAGTCCCATCGGCATCCGCTTGATGTCCTCCGCGAGCCCCGCCATCTCGGCCGCCGTCATCGCCTCCTCCGGCGTGTACGGCTCGGTGCCGCAGATGACGTCCAGGATGGAGCCGGTGAACGGCTGCGCGTGCTGGAGCACCACCCCGCACTGGCGGCGTACGGCCGACTGGTCGAGCGCCGCGAGGTCCTGGCCGTCGTACAGGACACTGCCGGTGACCGGCTTGTCGAAGCCGATGAGGAGGCGGAGCAGGGTGGACTTGCCGCAGCCGCTCGGGCCGACGACCGCCACGAACTCGCCCGGGCGGACGGCGAAGGACACGTCGTCCAGGACGAGCGGGCCGTCGTCGGCGTACCGGAAGGACAGCCGGCGGGCCTCGATCGCGCCGGACAGCGGGCCCGGCCGGGTGCTCGCCGTGCGCACCTCGGGGGTCGCCTCGAAGACCGGCTTGATCTCCTCGAACAGCGGCAGCGCCGCCACCGCCGAGACGAAGGAGCCGGTCAGCTGGGTGACCGAGGTCAGCACCATCGTCACCGAGGTGTTGAAGGTGAGGAAGTCCGCCGCCGACATCGCGCCCCGCGCCGGGCCCGCCAGCAGCATGAACATCAGCAGCGTGCACACCGGCAGATAGATCCCGCCGAGCACCGTGGTGAGGTTCTTGATCCGGCCGACCTTCTGCTGCAGCTCCCGGCTGCGCGCGAACTCCCGTGCCCAGGCCGCGTACGCGTAGTTCTCGGCCGCCGCCACCCGCAGCTTGGGCAGGCCGCGCAGGGTCTGGAACGCCTGGTTGTTCAGCTTGTTGCCGAGCACCGTCAGCTTCCGCTGCCAGCGCACCTGCCACAGCCCGAGTCCCAGGAACACGGCCGCGATGACGACGAGCATGCCGAGCGCGGCCATGGCCATCGACGGGCTGTACCAGAACAGCAGGCCCAGGTTCATCGCGCCGACGGTCACCGACTGCGCGACCACCGGGCCGACGCCCGCCAGCAGCCGGCGGATCGCGCTGATGCCCAGCGCCGCGCTGGCGAGCTCACCGGTGGAGCGCTGGGTGAAGAACCGGGTGGGCAGGCGCAGCAGCCGGTCCCAGACGGCCGGCTGGAGCGCCGACTCGATCCGGCCCTCCAGACGCAGGATGGACAGGTTCTCCAGCAGCGTGAACGCCGCCGCGACCACCCCGCTCACCATCACCGCCAGGCACACCTGGACGATCAGGCCCGTCTGTGCCCTCGGCACGTACTCGCCGAGCACCTTGCCGGTCGCCACCGGCACCAGCGCGCCGATCGCCACCGTCACCAGGCCCGCCAGGATCAGCCCGAGCAGATCGCCGCGGGTGCCCTGGAGGCTGAACCGCAGCAGACCGAACGGCGTCAGCGCCTTGTCGGGCAGCGGCCGGTAGAACATCACCGCGCGCGGCTCGAACTCCTCCGCGTTCGCCTTCTCGATCGGCGTCTCACGACCGGTGCCGGGGTGGACGGCCACGTACCCGCCGCGCCGCCAGAGCAGCGCGACCGGCGCCCCGGACAGCGCCCGGTGCCCGACCAGCGGGCCCACGTTCTCCCGCCACCAGCGCCCCTGCAGCCGTACGGCCCGGGTGCGCACCCGGGAGGCGAGCGCCACCCGTTCGACCGGGTCGAGGCGTTCGCTCTCGGTGCCGCTCTGGGCGGGCTCGGCGAGCTTGATCCCGGCCGCCTCGGCGACCAGCTTGCACGCGGCGTAACCGGCGTCGGCGTCGGCGGCCGTCGTCCGGCGGGCCGAGCGCTTGCCGATGGAGGCCAGCAGGGTCTGGTCGGCCTGGGCGCGCACCGCCTCGCCGGCCTTGATCCCGGCGGCCGTGCGGGTCTCGTGGGTGCGCTCCAGCTGCTCGATCCACCGGTCCAGCGCGGTCAGCAGCCGGTACTGCTGGTCGACCATGGACTGCCACAGCGCGGGGTCCATCAGCAGGTCGGCGGCGGCCTCGGCGCCGTACAGGGATCCGTACTGGACGCTGCCCGGCGGCACCTGCATCCAGAACACGTCGTCGTCGGTGGGCGTGGCGGCCCGTTCCTCGGCCATCGGCGCCTGGAAGAGGACGGACAGGCCGCGGCCGACGCCGAGCGCGACCGCGTACTCCAGTGGGCTGGTGGCGGGCGGCACGTACTGGGGGTTGCCGTACTCGTCGTACGACCAGGTCTGGGTGTTCGCCGGCTGGTACAGCTCGCGCAGGTTGATCCGGTGCACCACGCAGTCCCGGACCGGGCGGGCCACCAGGGTGTGCTGGGGCCCCGCGACCGGGCCGAGCAGCAGCGCGCCCGGCTCCAGCCGGCCCAGGTGGTGCCAGTGGCCCTGCTGGGCCGCGTCCACCGCGAACAGGTCCAGGGCCCCGGCCGCGACCAGCCACAGCACCTGCGGGCCTTCGAGGTCGAGGCGGTTGAAGCCGGCGCAGTCGACGCGGGTGCCCATGGACCCCAGCGCGCCGAGCACGAGGTCGCCTTCGTATCCCTCCTGAACGGTCGTCATCTCATCGCTCCCTGACCAGCGCGGCGTACGCGCCGCCGCGCGCCACCAGCTCCTCGTGCCGCCCGCGCTCGACGACCGTGCCGTGCTGGAGCACGACGATCTCGTCGCTGTCGCGGACCGTGCTCAGCCGGTGCGCGATCACCACGCAGGCGCAGCCGCGCCGGCGCAGGTTGTCCATCACGGTCAGCTCGGTCTCGGCGTCCAGCGCGCTGGTCACCTCGTCCAGGACGAGGATGCTCGGCCTGCGGACCAGGGCCCGGGCGATCTCGAGCCGTTGCCGCTGGCCGCCGGAGAAGTTGTGGCCGTCCTGCTCGACCCTGCTGTGGATGCCGCCGGGCCGGCGCATCACCACGTCGTACAGGGCCGCGTCCTTCAGCGCCTCCACCACGGCCTCGTCCGGGATGGACGGGTCCCACAGGGCGACGTTGTCGCGCACCGAGCCCTCGAAGAGGAACACGTCCTGGTCGACGAAGGAGACGGAGGCGGCGAGCGCGCCGCGGGGGATGTCCTCCAGACGACGGCCGTCGATGCGGATCACGCCGTCCCAGGGTGCGTAGAGGCCGGAGATGAGCCGGGACACCGTGGACTTGCCGCTGCCGGAGCCGCCGACCAGCGCCACCTGCTGGCCCGGGCCCACGGTCAGGTCGAAGCCGCTCAGCAGTGGCTTGTCCAGCGGGCTGTAGCCGAAGGTGACGTTCTCCAGCTCGACGTGCCCGTGCAGCCGGCGCGTGGAGTCGGCGCCGCCGGGGCGGGCGTAGAGCGGGTCGGCCTGGAAGTTCTCCACGTCCTTCAGCCGTGCCACGTCGGCGGCGAAGTCCTGGATGCGGCCCGCCACGCCGTTGAGCCTGGTGAGGGGAGCGGTGAACCGGGTGACCAGTGCCTGGAAGGCGACCAGCAGACCCACCGAGATGTGCCCCTCGACCGCGCGCAGGCCGCCGATCCACAGGATCAGCGCGCTGTTGAAGGTGGCCAGGGTGGGGGCGACCACGCCCAGCCATGCGCTGGGCACCCCGAGCCGCTGCTGCTCCTCCAGGGTGGTGGCGTGCTGCCCGGCCCACTTGCGGAAGTAGCCGTCCTCGCCGCCGGTCGCCTTCATCGTCTCGATCAGCTGAAGACCGGTGTACGACGTGTTCGTCAGCCGTGCCGTGTCCGCGCGCAGCTTCGCCGTCCGGGTCGCGCGCAGCCGTACGACCAGCCGCATGGCGACCACGTTGAGCAGGGCCACGCCGATGCCGACGAAGGTCAGCTGCGGGTCGTAGGTGTAGAGCAGGACGGCGTACAGGACGACGACGATCGCGTCCACGCCGGCCGCTGCCAGGTCGCGGGCCAGGGTCTCGGCGACCTGGTCGTTGGACTGCAGCCGCTGCACCAGGTCGGCGGGGGAGCGCTGGGCGAAGAAGGTCACCGGCAGCCGCAGCAGATGGCGCAGGAAGCGGGCGCTGGAGAGGGTGGAGGAGATGATCCGGCCGTGCAGCAGGTTGGCCTGCTGCAGCCAGGTCAGCACCAGGGTGAGCAGGACACAGGTGCCCATCGAGGCGAACAGCACGCCCAGCAGGGAGGTCCGGCCGCCGATGAGGAACGTGTCGATGTAGGTGCGGCTGAGCGCGGGTACGGCGGCACCGACCGCGACCAGCAGCAGGCTGGCGAGGACGGCGGCGGGCAGGGTGCCGGCGGTGCCGCGCAGCCGGGCCGGCATCGCGCCGAGCACACCGGGCCGGCGCCCGCCCCGGGTGAAGCCGTCGCCCGGCTCCAGCACCAGCACCACACCGGTGAAGCTGCCGTCGAACTCCTCCATGGGCACGAAACGGCGGCCCTTGGCGGGGTCGTTGATGTACACGCCCCGGCGGCCGAAGCGGCGGCCCATGCCGTCGAAGACGACGTAGTGGTTGAACTCCCAGAACAGGATGGCCGGTGCCTGCACTCCGGCGAGGGCGGCCAGGTCCATCTGCATGCCCTTGGCCGTCAGGCCGTAACTACGCGCCGCCTTCAGCAGGTTGGAGGCGCGCGAGCCGTCGCGGGAGACACCGCAGGCGATCCGCAGCTCCTCCAGCGGGACGTGCCGGCCGTAGTGCGCGAGGACCATCGCCAGGGAGGCGGCGCCGCACTCGACGGCCTCCATCTGGAGCACGGTGGGCGTACGGACCGTGCCGCCACGGGGCTTGGGGACCGGCCGCTTGGCCGGGGCGGCGCGTCTGCGGCCGCGTTCCTGCGTGGTGGTCACGGCAGCAGCCAATCGACGGGGTGCTGGTCGGCCAGCTTGATGGAACCGGAGGCGAGCGTCATGGAGTCGAGCCGGAACGGCGGTCCGTCGGTGGTGGACCACCGGTAACCGCTCTTCGTGCTCGCCGACCTGTCGAGTGCGACCAGCACGGCCACCGGGCGGCCCTTGTCGCTGAACTGCTGCCCGAGCTGGCTGTCGCCGAGGAACGCGGAGATCGACTGGGCGGACTGCGCGGTGCGGTCCACCGACTTCACCTCGCCGCGCAGCACGCCGTAGGTCTGCGCCGGCACCGAGGACACGGTGAGGTCGACCGAGGCGTGGGCGGGGATGGCGGCCGCGTTCTGGGCGGGCACGTAGACGGTCGCGTACAGCGGGTCGGAGGGGTGGGCCACCTTCTCCACGGCGGCGACATTGGTGCCGGTCTGGATGATCTGCCCGATGGTGGCGGCGAGCGTGGTGACCCGGCCCGCGGCGACCGTGCGGACCACCGAGTCGCCCTGACTCGTCCGGACCCTGAGGACCGGGGCGTTCGCGGGCAGCCGCTCGCCCTGCCGGGCGAGGACGGCCGTGACCTGGCCGGACACCGGGCTCTGCAGCAGATAACTGCCCTGCCCGTGCGTGAGGATGGCCGGTGCGCTCACGGTGGAGGCGACCGAACCGGTCACCGCCCAGACGGACGCGACCGCCATGACGACGACGGTGACGCCCAGGGCGAGCCAGCCCTGGGGGCGGGCCAGCCGCACCGGGAGGTCCAGCTCTTCGGGCGACTGGAGCTTGGCGAGGGCCTGTTGGCGGAACTGCACGGAACTTCCCTCACCTGTGGGAGAGACGCTGGTGTTTCAGGACATCCGAGAGCCCCGGAGCCGAGGACGGCTCCGGGACTTCCGATGCAACGAGGTGCGATCAGAGACCGGCGACCAGGTTGGTGACCGGCTGCACGTTCAGGCCGGTGACGCCCTCGACGGTGCCGACGACCGTGTTCACCGCGCCGGAGACCGGGGCAACGCCGTTCACGGCACCGGTGACGGTGTTCAGGGTGTTCACGGACAGACCGCCGGAGATGCTGTCCAGCTCGGCGTCCGAGATCTCGACGGTCTCGACCTGGGGGGTGGAGTTCATGATGGAACTTCCCTTCCTATGGATATTTCACAAGGGGGAGCGGCCCCCTCTGGGGACAGACGGACGGCCGCGACCGCGGGCGCCGGGCCCCCGTCTCCGGGAGCCCGCCGCGACCCCCGCGGTGCGATGGATCAAAGCACGCAGGCGGGGCGTGCTTCCAATCAACCAGGGCTCTCACCAGGGGACTTGCCTCGCGACGGGCACCGTCCGTGCAGGCGTGCGCACGACATGTCGGCCACTCCTTCACATGCCGCACGGCATCGTCGCGCACGAAGGCTTGTCCGCCGGGACGCGAATCCGGCACTCCGCCCCAATGGAGCGACGAGGGGCGCGCGGATGTGCAGATCCCCGGCTCTCAGTGACTTCGTTGAGTATTCAATGTGTAGATTTCCTGAAGCCGGGATTCCGGATCGTGTGAGGAACGGACCGTTACTGATCGGTAGCGGAACGTGTCAGCCGAGAATCGCGTACACCGTGCTCGCCCGGGCCGCGAGCGCGCCCGAACCCGCGTCGCTCAGGGTGATGTCCGCGAACGCCATCCGGCGGCCCAGTTTCGTCAGGACCGCTTCGATCCGGACATCCGAACCGGTCACCGCCCGCTGGAACGACGTCGACTGCTGCACCGTCGTCATCGGCACGAAGCCGCCCCGCGCCGCGGACACCGCGATCACCGTCGCCGTGTCGGCGGCCGCCATCAGCGCCTGCCCCGACAGGCCCCCGCCCTCCCGGGCCAACCGCTCGGACCAGGGCAGTCGCAGCACGGCCCGGTCCTCGCCCACCGCCTCCACGGCGAGCTGGAGATCGAGCACCCAGGGGGCGAAGTTGGCGGAGAGGATCTTGTCCGCCTCGGCGGGGGTCATCGTCATACGGGGGTTGTTCCCGGCTCCCCGCGACGGCACGCGGAGCGTGGCCGATTCGCCCGTCCGACACGGCCGTTGGGAAACGGAATTGAACACACCGGACGGCCGGTGCGTACGTACGGCCATCCAGGCGCCCCGATACGCACTGCCCGCAAGCGGCAGGCCCCCGTCCCCAGGAGGTCGAGAAGTTTGAGTCACAAGCGAATGCCCAAGCGCAAGGCGGCGATAGCGGTGGGCGGTGTCGCGGCGCTCGGAGCGGCGGCCATTCTGCTGCCCAACGCCATGGCCTCGCAGGACAAGAACCAGGCATCCGTTGCCACCGGCACGGCGAGGACGCTGAAGGCCACGCAGGCCTCGGATCTCGCCGCCCAGCTGCAGAAGGTCCTCGGTGACGCCGTCGCCGGGTCGTACTTCGACAGCGGCAAGCAGCAACTCGTCGTCAACGTGGTCAGCGGCGACAACAACGTCATCGCGCAGGTGAAGAAGGCGGGCGCGGTCGCGCGCCAGGTGAAGAACAGCACGAGCGACCTCAAGGCCGCCGCCGCGACCCTCAGGACCAAGGCCACCATCCCCGGCACCTCCTGGGCCGTGGACCCGCGCACCGACAAGGTCCTCGTCACCGCCGACTCCACCGTCACCGGCGCCAAGTGGAACAGACTGCAGTCGACCGTGCAGAGCCTCGGCTCCGGCATGGCGACACTGAAGAAGTCCGCCGGCACCTTCAAGACCTTCGTCTCGGGCGGGGACGCCATCTTCGCCCAGACCCAGCAGGGCGGCGTCCGCTGCTCCCTCGGCTTCAACGTCACCGCCGCCGACGGCAGCCCCGCCTTCCTGACGGCCGGTCACTGCGGAGTCGCCGCCAAGGACTGGTCCGACTCGCAGAACGGCCAGCCCGTCGCCACCGTGGACCAGGCCAAGTTCCCCGGCAACGACTTCTCGCTCGTCAAGTACAACGACACGAGCACGCAGGCGCCGAGCGAGGTCAACACCGGCAACGGCCAGACCGTCCAGATCACCCAGGCCGCCGACGCCACCGTCGGCGAGACCGTGTTCCGCATGGGCTCCACCACCGGCCTGCACAACGGCCAGGTCACCGGCCTCGACGCCACCGTGAACTTCGCGAGCGAGACCGTCCCGGGCGGCACCGACACCGTCAACGGCCTGATCCAGACCAACGTCTGCGCCGAGCCCGGGGACAGCGGCGGCTCCCTGTTCACCCAGGACGGCGGCGCCGTCGGCCTCACCTCCGGCGGCAGCGGCGACTGCACCAACGGCGGCGAGACCTTCTTCCAGCCGGTCACCGCCGCCCTGCAGGCCACCGGCGCGACCCTCGGCAACGGCGGCAACGCGGGCAACGGCGCGGGCGACCAGTCGGGTTCCGCCGCCCCGTCGGCCTCGGCCGGTGACCAGTCCGGCGCGGGTGACCAGTCCGGTTCGGCCGCCCCGTCGGCCTCGGCGGGGGACCAGTCCGGCGCGGGCGGCGACCAGATCGGCGGCTCGGCCGACCCCTCGGCCTCGGCGGGTGACCAGTCCGGTGCCGGTGCCGGTGCCGGTGCCGGCTCCGCGGACCCGTCCGGCAGCGGAAGCGACCAGTCCGGAGCGGGTTCGGCGAACGACGGGTCGTCCCTGACCAGTACGCGCTGACCGCTCCGCTCGGAGTGACGCGAGGGGGCGGTGCCGCGACAGGCCGATCCCTTCGTCCGCCCCGAGCCCCGGCTCGGGGAACGGTCCGGCCCTCCGGCGGGAGGGCCGGACCGTCATATGCGGTCAGGCGTCGTCGCGTGCCCGCAGCAGCATTACCGCCACATCGTCCACCCGCTCCCGCGCCGCCGCGCTCTGACGGACCACCTCGTCCGCCAGTTGCTCCAGCGGCCGGTCGCCGGTCTCCGACAGCAGCGCGCCGAGGCCGCACAGCGCGTCCTCGATGTCGACACCGGGCGCCTCCACCAGACCGTCGGTGTACAGGACGAGCACCGAGCCGGGCACGAGGGACACCTCGGTCGTCGGATACACCGCGCAGGCGTCGATCCCCAGCAGCGGGCCACCGGCCAGGTCCAGCACCCGTACCCGGCCGTCCGGCCGTCTCAGCAGCGGCGGCGGATGCCCCGCCCGCGCCATGACGGCCCGCCCGCGCGCCGGGTCCAGCCGCAGATACAGGCAGCTGGCGAACAACTCGCTGCCCAGGTCGATCAGCAGCCGGTTCGTGCTGCTCATGACCTCGTGCGGGGCCTGCCCCACCGTGGTGTACGCCCGCACCCCGGTGCGGATCTGCCCCATCAGGCCCGCCGCGGTCACGTTGTGCCCCTGGACGTCCCCGATCACCGCGGCCGTGAGCGGCAGCGTCGGCACCAGGTCGTAGAAGTCGCCGCCGATGTCCATGCCGTGGGTGGCGGGCAGATAGCGGGCGGCCGCCTCGATGCCGGGCGGCGGCGCCAGGACGCGCGGCAGCAGGGCCTGCTGGAGCCCGTGCGCGAGCCGGTGCTTGGCGTCGTAGAGCCGGGCCCGCTCCAGCGCCTGCGCGATCAGGCCGCCCAGGGACGTCAGTACGGCCCGCTCGTCGGCCGGGAAGACGTGCGGCTCGGCGTACGCCAGCACACACGTGCCCACCGGCCGCCCGGACGCGATGAGCGGCAGATACGCCCAGGCGGCGAAGCCGTCCGGGGTCTCGTGCCGGTGCGGATACAGCCGTTCCAGCTCGTCCTGGGAGTCGAAGAACGCGGGTACCCCGCTGTTCAGCACCTGGGTGCCCGGGGTCCGCTCGGTCAGCGGCAGCCCGTCGAACCGCTCCACGGTGTGTGGGTCCGGGTAACCGCGATGTCCCAGCACGTGCAGCCGCCCGCCCTGCGTGCCGAGGATCACCATCGCCTGGCTGCCGACCGCCGGTGCCACCTCGTCCCAGACCAGTTGCACCACGTCCTGCACGCCGACCGCCTCGGTCAGCGCGCCCGCGAAGCTCAGCACCTGGGAGATCGTCACCAGCCGGGGCGGGGGCGCGTCCTCCCGCGCCGGCCCGCGCGCCACCTCCGCCACCGCCCCGACCCGGGTGATCCGCACGCTCAGCCCGGTCGTGCTCGGATACATCCGGAACGACAGCCACTCACCCGGCGGGCGCACTGCCACGAACGACGTCGCCTCCTGGCTGAGCAGCGCCCCCCGGTACCGGTCCTCGTACATCGGGTCGTTCAGCCAGGGCACCGACGCCCACAGCGGCGTGCCCAGCAGCTCCCCGGCCGGTCTGCCGAGCAGCTCGGCGGCGGCCGTGTTGACGAAGCCGATCCGGCCGTGAAGATCAAGCGACACCAACCCGTACGGCAGCCGGGACACCATCCGCGTCGCCTCCACGGCGCCCAGCGTGTCCGCCACGGCCGACACCGGCTCCGCCAGAACGTCGTCCTGGTGGCCGAGCGGCCGGTCCTCCCGCTCGCTCCGCTGCAGCCGCAGCGCCAGCCGCTCGCACGCCGCCCACAGATGGTCCCGCTCCCAGTCGGACAGCTCCGGCGGATGCGCCCCGGGCCAGGTCACGAACACCGCGCCGTACACCTGCCGCTCGGTCGCCACGGGCAGCGCGGCCAGCGCGAACGGGTACGGGAGCACCACCGCGATGCGCGGATAGGAGCGGGCCATCTGCTCCTCGCCGCCCACCCACACCAGCCGCCGCTCGCGCACCGCCTCGGCGACCGGGATCGGCGCGGACAGCCCGACCCGCTCCCACGGCGCCGCGAACGCCCGGGGCATGCCCGCGTGCACCGTCATCTCCAGCACCGGCTCGTCGGGCCTGAGCAGGTAGACGGCGCCGGAGTGCGCGTGCACCTCCTGCATCATCGAGACCAGCGCAAGCGACAGCACCGGATCGGCGGCCGGTGCCCCGTCGGCCGCCGGTGCCGGTCCCGGCCCGTCGGACACGCCGACCACCTCCTCGCACGGCCGCCTCGCATCCTGGGCACAAGATTCCCTCGCGGGCGCACGCCGCGCACCCCGGCCGCCCGCCGTGGTCCCCGGGCGGGGAGGCCTTCGGATACCCCGTCCGGCCGCACCCATGCCCGGGCAGCGGAAGCGCGGGCGGCGTACGGGCGCATCGTGTGCGCCCCCGCGCACCCTGATGGCCGGATCTCCGCGCCCGCGAACGGTACCGGCCCCGAAGAATGGGCACGCGCTTGCCGTGCCCGGGCCACGGCACGGACGTGGCGGACCGCGAGGGGCACGAGGGCGCGGACCACGGCGGCACGGGCGGCGACGAGGAACGCAGGAACGGGCGTACGACGACCATCCGAGGGGGCGGGGCAGTGATCCGGGTGCTTCTGGTGCAGGACGCGTGTCTGGTGCGATCGGTCCTGGCCGAATGGCTGCGGCGGGAACCCGGGCTGGACGTGGACGACACGCCATGGCGGGGTGCCGTCACGCGGGTGCGGTCCTTACGGCCGGACGTGTGCGCGGCGGACCTCGACTGTGCCGACGGTCATGGGGTGCCGCCGCTCGGCGAGCTGTGCCCGCCCGGCGCCGGCGGCAGGCCGCCGGCGCTCGTGGTGCTGGCCCATTCGAACAGGCCCGGGCTGCTGAAGCGGGCCGCCGAGGCGGGCGCGCTCGGCTTCGTGGACAAGGCGGGCTCCCCGGACCGGCTGCTGCGCGCCATCCGGTCGGTCGCCGTGAGGGAACGTTTCGTCGATGAGTCGCTGGGCTTCGGTTTCCTCAAAGCGGCCCAGATGCCGCTGACCAGACGCGAACTGAGCGTGCTGTCCCTGGCGGCCGGCGGCGCGTCCATCGCGGAGATCGCCGGCAGCCTGCACCTGTCCCACGGCACGGTCCGCAACTACATGGCGTCGATCACCCGCAAGACCGGGGCGCGGAACCGGATCGACGCGATTCGTATATCCCGGGGTGAGGGCTGGGTGTGAGGGACGGCGTCGTCCAGTGGCCGGCCAGGTCCCGGTAGAGGGCCGAGGCGCGCAGCAGCTCGTCGTGGCTGCCGCAGGTGGTGCGCGCGCCGTCCATGACGAGGATCCGGCCGGCGCGGCGCGCGGAACTGATCCGGTGGGCGACGACGATCAGCGTGCCGCCCGGGCGCGCCGCGAAGGCCCGCTCCGCGCGCGCCTCGGCCGCCGGGTCGAGATGGCAGGTCGCCTCGTCCAGCAGGGCCAGCGGGGCGGGGGAGAGGTAGGCCCGGGTCAGCGCGATGAGCTGCCGCTCGCCTGCGGAGAGCTCCGCCGGTTCGACGGGGGCGTCGGGCCCGCCCAGGGCTTCCAGCAAGGGGGTCAGACCTACGGCGTCGGCGGCGGCCAGGAGTTCGGATGCGGGTACCGGGCCCGAGCGGTGGAGGGCCAGGTTCTCGGCGAGGGTGCCGCTGTGGACGTAGGCCTCCTGCGGGATGAGGACGGTCGCCTCGTGCACGCGGATGGTGCCGCGCTGGGGGGCCAGCTGACCTGCGATCAGTGCGGTGAGTGTCGACTTGCCGATTCCGCTGGGGCCTACGACGGCCAGGTGGGCGCCGGTGGGGAGGGTGAGGGTGAGATCGTTCAGGACGGGTTCGCCGGCCGGGCCGTAGGCGAAGGTGACCGAGGTGAGGGAGAGGACGCAGGAGGAAGGGGGGAGCGCGGTGGTACCGCGGGTGACGGTCCGTTGTGGTGTGTCGCGCCCCGCGGCGGAGCCGCTGACGAACTCGGCCCCGCGCCCCCTTGGACGTGGGACCATGAGCCGGCGGAGAACCACCGTCAGTCGGGAGCCGCTGGTTCCTAGGCCGTGGACGAGGTTGTTCAGGGCCGGGAGCAAGGACTGCGTGACATAGGCGAGCGCGCCCACCAGGGCGCCCGGGGTGACGCCGTGGTCGAGCAGCCAGGGCGCCGTGAGCAGGAGCAGCACCGCGGGGAGTTCGCCGCCCACGGTGAGGGCGGCCACGCGGGCCACGCTCCAGTGGGCCAGGGCGCGGGCGGCCCGCAGTTCCGCGTCGGTGCGCTCGCCGACGGTGCCGGCGACCCGGTCCTCGGCGCCCGCCGCCGTGACGTCCCGCAGTCCCGGGCAGACCGCGCCCAGCGCCTGGGCCAGCGCCTCGTCGGCGGCGAGGAAGGCCTCCTGACGGCGGGCCAGCGGGCCGAGCGTCACGGCGAACAGGGCCACCCCGGCGAGCAGCGGGGGCAGCACGACCGCCAGCAGCAGCGGGGCCAGGGAGAACAGGCCGATCAGGGCGCCGACGGCGGTGAACAGGAACGAACGCGACACCATCACCACACCGGCGAGGGTGTCCCGGGCCAGCTCCACCTGCTGGGTGAGCCCGGACAGTGCGCCCGGGTCCGCCTCCCGCACCCCGCGCGCGACCACCGCCGTCACCAGCCGGTCCCGGGCCGGCTCGACCAGCGCCGCGACCACGCCGTACACCCGCCCGGTCCCGTACGCCCCGGCACCGACGGCGAGTCCCGCGGCCCCCAGCCAGAGCAGGCCGGCCCGGGCGTTCCCGGCCAGGAACCCGGCGTCCAGCGCCCGCGCGAGGGCGTATCCGACGAGGAAGGTCTGCCCGGCCTCCAGCACGGACCACGCGCCGAGCCGGACCAGCACCCGCCGACGCACCCGCAGAAACCGGTACGCCCGGCCGCGCACCTGCTCAAGGTGCCCGGAGGCCGGCCCGCGCATCCGGTCGCCGTCCACCTCAGGGGCGCGGTCCCCGTCACGCACGTCCGTCACCTCCCGTTCCCGGCCGCTCCTCGCCATGCGCATGCACCGCGCCGCGCCTGTGCCCCGGCGTGGGGCCTCGCTCACCCGGTACGGCCGTCGGGCCCGCCCCGCGGGCGGCCGCCACCCGGTATCGGCGCGCCCGGCCCGGCACCTGCACCGTCATCAGCCCCGCGCCTCCGTCCCGGCCTCGTCCCGGATCTCCTCGTCCGGGATCTCCCCCTCGCCACCCCCGAACACCGCCCGGTACTCCGCCTCCTGCCACAGCTCCCGGTGCGTCCCGACCGCCCTGACCCGGCCGGCGTCCAGCCAGGCGACCCTGTCCGCGCGGGCCGCCGTCGACGCGCGGTGGGCGATCAGCAGGCGGGTGCGGCCGGGGTCGGGCGCCAGCAGGGTTTGGGCGATGCGGTGTTCGGTGACGGTGTCGAGGCTGGACAGGGCGTCGTCGAGGATGAGCAGGCGGCCGCCGTGCGCGAAGGCCCGGGCCAGGCCGAGGCGCTGGGACTCGCCGCCGGAGCGGGGCGCGTCGGTGAGGCGGGTGGCGTAGCCGTCGGGAAGGCGCCGTACGAAGTCGTCGGCGTGGGCGCGCCGGGCGGCGGAGCGGACGGCGGCCGGGGTGGCGGCCGTGAGACCGAAGGCGATCGTGTCCTCGACGGTCGTGCCGAGCAGGGCCGGGCGCTCGAAGGCGTAGGCGACGGCGCGGCGCAGTTCGGGACGGGCGAGGTCGCGCAGCGGAACGCCGTCCAGCAACACCTCCCCCTCGTCGGGGTCGGCGAGCCGGCCGGCCACCTCGGCGAACAGGGACTTCCCGGCGCCGGAGCGGCCGACGACCGCCAGGGTCGTGCCGCCCGGGACGGTCAGGCCGACGCCGTCCAGGACGGTTCGTCCGCCCCGGCGTGCGGTCACCGCCCGCAACTCCAGCCGCCCGTTGCCCGGCGGCAGGCGGCGGGTGCCGTGTCCGGGCGCGGGAACGGCGCGCACCTCGGCGAGCCGGCCGGTCGCCGCGCGGGCCCGGGCGAGCGCGGCCAGCTGTCCGACCAGCGCGCCGACGCCGGTGGCGAGCACCGCGTACCGGGACGCGGCCAGCACGTCACCCACCGACAGCCGGTGCCGGGCGAGCAGCAGCCCGGCCACCGCCAGCACGCCGAGGTTCAGCAGCGGCGCCACGGTGACCGCCCGGGCGGCGGCCCGCCCCTGCACCCGCCACATGCGGTGCCCGGCGCGGGACAGTTCGGGCAGCGGTGCCAGGATCCGGGCCGTCTCACGCTCCTCGGCGCCGGCGGCCCGGATCGTACGGACACCGCCGACCGCCTCCGCCAGCGCGCCGGCGATCCGGCCCTGCACCCCCTGGTAGTCGGCCACGCACGCCGACGTGTCCCGGGCGAAGGCGCGCAGCAGCAGGGCCAGCACCGGTGCCCCGGCGAGGAACACGGCGGCCAGCCACGGGTCGATGAGGCCGAGCGCCACCACGCCCCCGACGGGCCCGGCGAGCGCGGCGAGCAGCGCGGCCAGTGCGCCCGGCGCGGTCCCGGCCTGCGCGGCGTTGCCGACCAGCCGTGCCACCAGCTCCCCCGCGCCGAAGCGGGCCGTCGCGCGCGGGCCGAGCGCCAGGACATGCCCGGTCAGCCGCCGGCGCAGCCATGCGGTGGCGTGCGCGTCGGCGGTCCCGGTGAGCACGCCCGCGCAGCCGTCCAGCAGGGCGAGCAGCAGGACGACGGCGGCACAGCAGCCGAGCCAGCGGGCCGCCGGGGCGCGGGCCAGCAGCAGGTCCAGGGTGTGGCCGAGCAGGGCGGGCAGCAGCAGGCCCGCCGCGGTGGCGGTCGTGCTCACGGCACACAGCGCGGCACAGCGGACGACGCCCTGCCGCAGCACTCCGCGCGACAGGGCACGGCCGGCCGCCGAAGTGGCGCTGTCCGGGCGGGAGTTCATGAGCGGCGGCCTCGCTGGGATCGGACGGAACGGGAGGGACCGGGCTGCCGGGCGGGCGACCGCCGCCCCAGGCAGGCCCCGGTGGGCGGCTCGTTCACGGCGGTTGCCGGACTTCGGAGGGTGGTTGGCACGCACGGCGGGCGCCGGGCCTTGGACGGCCGCTCGTTCGCGACGGCTGCCGGGGGTTGCGTCGGCGGCTCGCTCGCGCGGCGGCCGGCCGTGCTTCGGGTGGTGGCTTGCTCACCGCGGTCCTGGTGCTCGGGACCGAGCCCGGCTCGCGGTGCCGCCGAGGCTTCCTGTGGGGCACCTGCGCCGGGAGGTGCACCGCCCCCTGGGGCCGGAGAGGCTCCGGGCGCCCCCTCCCGCGGGAGAGGGGCCGCCCGGAGCCGTGGACTCACCGGCCCGGTCAGAGGCAGAGCAGAACGCTCGCCGCCGAGACACAGGAGAGCAGGCTCGCGGTGCTCGCGCCGGTGTGGGTGTGCTCCTCGGACTCGAGGGTCTGCAGGTCCAGCAGTGCCATGACGGTGTCCTTTCCCTTGAATTGGGGACGGGGTTGTGTCACGGCTCCGTCGGTGCGGAGCCGCGTGTGCGGGCCGCCGGTGGCGGCGGGAGGAAGGGCAGGTGTGCGGTTCCGGCGCCGTCGCGGGCCGCGGCGAGCGCGAGCAGGCAGCCCGCCGTGCCGGTGGCGAGGTCCATGGAGAGCCGCATCATCTGGTGCCCGGGGAAGGCCAGTTGGCCCTGGTAGTCCATCGCGAGCCAGCCCAGCCCCGCGATCTGCTGCTCCAGCCGGTCGTGGCCGTCGTCCGGTGCGGTGCAGCGGGCCAGGTGCAGGATCATTCCGGCGCGGCCCTGGAAGAGGCCGGGCTGGGCGTAGAAGCGGGAGGTCGCGGCGGTGCGGATGCCGGCCCGGGCGCGTTCGAACCCGGCGTTGTCCGCGTGCGCCAGGAAGTCGTCGAGCACCAGGCCGATCCCCGCGCTGCCGTCGCCGAGATACGGCAGTGTCCGCCAGCCCTCGTCCACCTCCAGGCCGCCGCCCGCCTCCTGGGTCACACAGCAGTCCAGGTCGCGGCGGAGCGCCTCGGCCGCCCCGCTCAGGCAACGCTCCTCGCCGGTCTCCTCGTACCGCCGGATCAGGAACAGCGCGGGTCCGCTCGCGCCGCGCAGCAGTCCGGCGCGCCGGCGCGGACTGTCCGGTACCGGTTCGGCGAGTCGTCGCAGCAGGATGTCGGCGGCCTCGGCGGCGTGTCGCCGCAGGGCCGGTTCACCGGTGGTCTCCGCGAGACGGCCGAGGACCAGGCCGAGCCCGGCGAGCCCGCCGTGCAGGTCGGAGGCGAGGCTGTGCCAGTTCTCCCGCAGGATGCCGTCGATCAGGTCCAACGCCCGCTGCCGGTGGCCGAGTTGATCGAGGACGAGGGCCACGCCCGCGAGACCGTCGTACAGGCCTAGCGGGGTGCCGAGTGGCGGCGGGGCGGTGTGGTCCAGCAGCCAGCGCTCGCCCTCGTCGTACCGGCCGGCCCCGGACGCCTGGAGCGCGTACAGCACCCCGGCAGCACCGTGCGCGAGCCCGAGGCCGCCACCGTCCGTGAACTGGGCGATGTCACCGGGGAAGAGCCGGTCGTCGCGTTCCGGGGTGGCGGAGGCGAGGATCGCCTTCACCATCGAGTCCCGGCTGTAGGGCCAGTCGCCGGGCACCACCGGCGGCGCCGGCCGGCTGCGCCGTCCGCCCGCCGGGTCCCGGGTGATCTCCGCGACCGCCTCGTCCAGGAAATCCCGCGGCACGTCCGGGAACTGTTCGGCGATCACCTGCGCGAGGTGCGCCGCTTTGCCGCGGTCCACCACGAACAGCGTGGTCACCGGCAGGAACAGGGCGAGCCGCAGACAGGCCAGCGCATAGCGGTCGACATCCGTGCCACGGCGGTCCGGCGGGGCGAAGAAGCCGGGGTGCGCGACGGTCTGCCGGGCGTTCTGAGCGGCGGGCGCGGCGGCCTCGAAGTCGATGAGACACACCGACCGTTCGTCCTCGGACACCATGATGTTGAAGACATGCAGGTCGTTGAAGATCAGCCCGCGCGCGTGCACCGCCGCCACCGCCCGCTCCACCGCCGCGTTGATCCGCAGTGCCCACTCCGTGTAGGCGGCGATCGCGGCCGGGTCGGGGTCGGGCGTGAGCAGCGGATGCCGCTCGGCGAAGAAGGAGTTGAGCGGGCGGCCCGCCACGTGGTCCATGACCAGGAACCGGTGCTCGCCGAGCGTGAACCAGTCCCGTACCTCGGGCACCACACCGGTCCCGGCGACCCGCTCCAGCGCCGCCTTCTCCCGCTCCAGCCGGGCCACCGCGTCCGCCCCGTCGGAGGCGAGCCCGGCATGCGGCCGGGCCTCCTTCAGCACCACCCGGCGTCCGTCCCGGAGGTCGGTGCCGGCGTACACCCCGCCGCCGTTGGAGAAGTGCAGCGCCTTCTCGATGCGGTACGGCAGCTCGCCGACCGTCGTGGTGTTGCGGGCGTCCAGATGCGGCCGCAGGAACTCCGGCAGGCTCACCCACTCGGGCACCTGGAAGGACGGCTCCCGCCGGTCCGGGACGAGACGTCCGGCGCCGTCGGTCACCGCCGGGACCAGCGAGCCGCGCTCGTCGACGACGTACCGGCGGGCGAATGCGCCGTAGCGGACGTAGAGCGGACCGTCGTACCAGCGCAGGTCGGTGAGGATGTACGGCCCCTCGAGACCCTCCAGCAGCGCGCCCAGTTCCCGCAGCGTCCGGTGCAGCTGCTCCTCGTCGGCCGGGTACACCGTGACGAACTTGCCGCTGGTGTCGCGGCCCGCGTACTTGGCGTTGCGCAGGTGCAGCAGGTGCGGGCCCGGCACGAACTTGAACGGGATGCGGCGCGGCACGCAGTAGTCCCACACGAGGTCCGCGATCCGTTCCGCGTTCGCGGCCGTCGCCGAGGAATGGATCTTCCAGCCCTGCGCCGGCGAGGGAAGCGGCGCGCCGTCCGCGCCGACCGGGGTCAGCGTCAGCCAGTCGCCGGAGCGCGCCGCGTGCCAGCCCTCCGGGACCGCGCGACGCGCCGTCGCGAACAGCGGCGCCGGCTCGCCGGCCGCCCCCGCGAGCCGGTCGGGCGTGTCGTAGAAGTGCCCGTCGGCGAGCGCGTACACCTCGTACCGCTTGTCCATGCGCCTCCCGCCCCTCGTCGTGTGGCCGCAGACGACACTCGCAGCAGTCGGGCGGTCGCGGACAGTCACGTCTGTCACGAGGTCACCGTGCGGAACGCACGCGTCAAGATGTGTTCGGCGGCTTTCGAGCGCACGGCCCGACCGCGCACCCCGAGCCTTCACAGGGGCTGCGCCAGAGCCCCACACGCGCTGTAATGGCGAAGTGGTGAGGAGCGAGGGCGCTGCGATCAGCAGAAAGAGAACGGAGCGTGCCGAAGCCGCCCTGGACACGCTCACCGCGGCGCCCGCCACGCCCGACAGGCTCCACCGGGTCCTCGAACAGGCGCTGGTGTTCGCCGGGGCCGCCTTCGCCGGGGTCTACCTCCCCGGCGACGACCCGGCCCAGCTGCGCCTCGCCGAGTCGGCGGGCCTGCCGCGCACCCTGTACGGGCTCCGCGACGGCTATCCGGCCGCCGGCGGCTCCCCGGTCGCCGAGGCCCACCGCAGCGGACATCCGGTCCGGCTCACCCCCGAGCAGCTCGCCGGCTGCCCCGAGGCCCGCCGCACCCCGTCCCCGGACTTCTCCCTGGCCGCCCTGCCGCTCGGCCCGGCGGGCAGCGGCTGCCTGCTCGCCGTCAGCGAGCACCCCGGCGGCTTCGGCGCCGACGACCGCGCCTGCCTGGAGCTGGTCGCCCGCGCGATCGCCGTACCCCGGGCGCCCGAGCCCCCCGGCGACGGCGGCGAGCCGGCGCCGGACGCCTTCAGCCTCGCCATGGACAGCGGCCGGGTCGAGGTCGGCGACGACATCCTGCGGCTGTTCGGGATCGCCCGGGACGACTTCGACGGCCGGGTCGAGACCCTGCTGGCGCTCACCGTTCCCGAGGACCTGCCCGCGCTGATGTCCGTGGTCGAGGCCGACCACATGTCCATCGGCGAGCGCGAACTGGAATTCCGCGTCCTGCAGCCCTCCGGCCCGCCCAAGTGGCTGCGGCTGCGCGGCCGGCTGCTGCCCGGCGGGGAGGGCCGCTCCGCCCGGCTCGTCGGCACCGTCGCCGACGCCTCCACCCTGCGCTCCGACGTCACCGACGTGGCCCGGGTGCAGCGGCTGGCCGCCTCCCTCGCCACCGCCACCACCGTCAAGGACGTCGGCAAGGCCGTCGTCGCCGCCCTGCGCGGGCCGCTGAAGGCCGACCGGCTCGCGCTCGCCGAACTGGAGAACGACCGGCTCGTCGTCACCGTCCTCGACCCGCCCGAACCCGAGGCCTGGCCCGAGGTGTGGCGCACCGAATGGCGCACCGAGTGGCCCGACGCACCCGTGCGCGCCATGCCCACCCTGGCCGCCGCACTGCGCGAGGGCCGCTCCCGGATCTGGCCCGCCGGCAGTCCGCTGGAACCCGCCCTCGCCGAGGTCGGCCCGGGAGGCCTCGCGGTGCTGCCGCTGCCCGCCGGCGGCCGCATGGCCGGCGCCTGTCTGATCGGCTGGGACCGCCCGCACCACTTCAGCCCCGACGAACGGGCCCTCCTCACCGCGTGCGCGGGCCTCGCCGGGCAGGCCCTGCTGCGCGCCCACGCCTTCGACGCCGAGCACGAACTGGTCGGCATGCTCCAGCGCACCCTGCTGCCGCGCCGGCTGCCCCGGCTGCCCGGCGCGGTCGCCGTCGCCCGGTACCTGCCCACCACCGCCGGACTGGAGGTCGGCGGCGACTGGTACGACGTGATCCCGCTCGCCGACAACCACGTGGCCCTCGTCATCGGGGACGTCCAGGGCCACAACGCCGGCGCCGCCACGCTGATGGGCCAGATGCGCACCGCGCTGCGCGCCTACGCCGCCGAGGGACACGCGCCCGACGTGGTCGTCGCGCACGCCAACCGGCTGCTGCTGGACATGGAGACCGACCTGTTCGCCACCTGTGCGTACGTCGACGTCGACATGGAGGAGGGCACCGCCTGGTGTGTGCGCGCCGGTCACCTCCAGCCCGTGCTGCGGCACCCGGACGGCACCACCGAGATCGTCCGGGCGGAGGGCGGACCCCCGCTCGGCGTCCTCGCGCAGGCCGACTTCCCGATGACCCCGCTGCGGCTGCTGCCCGGCACGGTGATCGCGCTGACCACCGACGGCCTGGTGGAGTCGCCGGACGTCGACATCGACGTCGGCATGGACCGGCTCGCCGCCCAGCTGGCCGCTGCCGACCCCGAGCACCTCGGGCTGGTCGCCGACGCGCTGCTCGGCGGCGCGCACCGGGGCGACGACGTCGCCCTGCTGCTGATGCGCTACGACGGGATGGCCGTACGCCCGCTGCGGGAGAGCTGGACGGTGTGGCGGCTGCCGGAGGCGGTGCGGCACGCCCGCCGCTTCACCCGGCGCACCCTGCGCGCCTGGGGCGTCCCGCAGGAGACCCAGGACGCGGCTCTGCTGGTGGTCTCCGAACTCGTCACCAACGCCCTCGTGCACACCGACGGCCAGATCCGCCTCGACCTCTCCCTGGTCAACCACCGCCTCCGCCTCGCCGTCGCCGACTCCTCCCCGCGCAGCCCCGTCAAGCCGACCAGCATCGGCTGGGAGGCCACCGGCGGCCGGGGCATCCTCCTCGTGGAGGCGGTATCGGCGGCGTGGGGGACGGTCCCGGTCAGCGGCGGCAAACAGGTGTGGGCCGACCTCGTCCCCGACGGCTGACCGCGGCTGTCCCCCCGCACCGCCGGTGCCGCCCCGACGCCCCGTGCCGGGCTCTTCGGCGCCGCTTCCCTGCCGGGTGCTCCGCCGGTCGCCGGCCGCCGTGCCAAGCGCTGCGCGGCGCGCCCCGCGCCACGCGCAGTGCCGGTACGGTTCTCGCTCTCCTGGTCCTCGCCATGGTGGTCGCCGTCTTCGCACGCCGCTGGCGCGTTCTCGCCTCCTCCCTGCTGGTCGTCGGCCCTGCGTGGCCTCCTCCTCGTCGGCTGTCCCGCCGGTCGTCGGCCGCCGTGCCGGCCTTTCCGCCGCCTCTTCCATGTCGGCCGCCCCGCTCATCGCCGGCCCCGTGCCCGTCTCCTCGCCGCCTCTTCCTGGCCGGCCGACCCACCGAGCGCCGACCCCTGTACCCGCCCGCCCCGCCGACCGCCGGTCCCTCGGCCGGCCGTCGCTGTGCGCGTGGGGCTGTCTGCCTGCTTGCGCCGTCTTGGTCCTGTCTCCTGGCTGGCCGTCGCTGTGCGCGTGGGGCTGTCTGCCTGCTCGCGCCGTCTCGGTCCCGTCTTCTGGCTGGCCGTCGCTGTGCCCATCGGCCGCCTGCCCGCGCCCGCCCGTCGCTGCCGCCCGCCCGCCTGTCGTCGCCTGCCCGCGCCGGCCCGTCGCTGCCGCCCGCCCGCCTGTCGTCGCCTGCCCGCGCCGGCCCGTCGCTGCCGCCCGCCCGCCTGTCGCCGCCGCCTGCCCGCGCCCGCCCGCCGCCGCCCGTCGGCTGAACGCCGACCGTCGCCTCCGTAAGCGTCGCCCCGCCGTCCCGCCCGTCGGCTGACCGCTGCCCAACACGTCGGCTGACCGCTGCCGCCCTCCCTGGGCTGACCGCTGCCCCTCTGTCGACTGACCGCCACCCCACCCTTGAGCTGACCGCCACCCCACCCTTGAGCTGACCGCCCCCAGGTCGCTGACCGCCACACGGGTGCGTTTCGGCAGGTTGCCGGGGCTTGGGGAGGCGTATCCCGGGAGGGGTGCCTAGGGTCGATTGGTGTGGTGCACACCTTCGACGAACTCGTGCAGAAGCAGCGCGCGGCCGACGCGGCACAAGCCACGGTCGAGGAGCTGCGGGACACCTACGGCCCGCCGGCCGAGCGGCGGATGACCGGCGCCCAGTCGGGCACGTACGAGACCGCGCTGCGTGCCTGGCGGGACCTGGCCAGGGACGTGCAGACGGCGGTGAGCGAGTTCGCGAAGGAGACGGGCCGGCCGCGTCCCGAGGTGGAGGCCGAGGTGGCTCGCGCGGCGGCGGAGCCCGGGGACGCATGAGCCGAGCCGGCCGCCGCGCCGAGCGGCTCGTGGACGCCGCGGACGCCCGGCTCCCCGTGTACGAGGGCGGCGCGCTGCTGCGCAAGGCGTTTCCCGACCACTGGTCCTTCCTGCTCGGCGAACTCGCCCTGTACAGCCTGCTGGTGCTGGTCCTGACCGGGGTCTGGCTCACCCTGTTCTTCCAGCCGGAGATGCGCGAGGTGGTCTACGCGGGCTCCTACGTGCCGCTGCGCGGGGTGCGCATGTCGGCCGCGTTCGACTCCACCCTGCACATCAGCTTCGACGTGCGCGGCGGGCTGCTGATGCGGCAGACCCACCACTGGGCCGCGCTGGTCTTCGTCGCCGCGATCGGCGCGCACCTGCTGCGGATCTTCTTCACCGGCGCCTTCCGCCGGCCGCGCGAGCTGAACTGGGTGATCGGGGTGACCCTGTTCGCCGTCTCGCTCGCCGAGGGCTTCGCCGGCTACTCGCTCCCCGACGACCTGCTCTCCGGCACCGGACTGCGCATCGCGCAGGGCATCATGCAGTCGATCCCGGTCGTTGGCACGTACGTGGCCTTCTTCGTCTTCGGCGGCCAGTACCCGGGCCACGACATCATCACCCGTCTGTACCCGGTGCACATCCTGCTGCTGCCGGGTGCTCTGCTCGCGCTGGTCGCCGTGCACCTGATCCTGGTGGTGCATCTCAAGCACACCCAGTGGCGCGGCCCGGGCCACACCAACCGCAACGCCGTCGGCAAGCCGTTCCTCCCGCAGTTCACCGGCTCCTCCGGCGGCCTCGCCATCATCGTCGCCGGGGTGCTGGTGCTGCTGGCGGGCATCGCCCAGGTCAACCCGGTGTGGAACTACGGCCCCTACCGCCCCGACCAGGTCTCGACCGCCTCCCAGCCCGACTGGTACGTCGGCTTCCTGGAGGGCGCGCTGCGGCTGGTCCCGCCGTGGGAGACGAACGTCGCGGGACACACCCTGATGTGGAACGTCCTGCTGCCCGCGGTCGTCCTGCCCGGCCTGTTGTTCGCAGCGCTGTACGCCTATCCGTTCGTGGAGCAGCGGCTGACGGGGGAGTGGTGGGCCGAGCGGCACCTGTGCGACCGGCCCCGCGAGCGGCCGGTGCGCACCGGCCTCGGCGTGGCGGGCACGGTGTGGTACGGCGTGCTGCTACTGGCCGGCGGCAACGACGTCATCGCCCAGACCTTCCACGTCTCCGTCAACGCCATCACCTGGGTGCTGCGCGTGGCCTTCCTCGTGGCGCCGGTCCTCGCCTTCCTGCTCGCGCGATGGCTGTGCCGGGCCCTGACGGCGGCCGAGAACGAGCGGCTGGCCGAGGGCGTGCCCACGGGCGAGATCCGGCAGAGCGTCACCGGCGGCTACGAGACCGACCACGAGCCCGTGGACAGGTTCCGGCCCGGTGCCCCGCGCAGACCGCTCACCGATGCGCGTACTGGTACACCAGCCCGAACACCCCGCGCGCCAGAACGCCCAGGCCGATGAGGAACAGCCACAGCCCGAAGACCACACCGGTCGCCGTCAGCGCGAAACCCAGCGCGGTGACGACCGGAAACAGGCTCTCGTCGGGGAAGAACGCCACCGGCCCGGCCGCGTCCGCCACCTCCGCCCCGGTGCGGTCCTGGGCCCGCGTGCCCCGGCGCCGGTACTGGATCAGACAGAAGAACGCGACCAGTCCGGCCATCCCGCACGCGACGACCAGCGCGACCGTGCCCGCCTCCTCCCCCGCCCACATCCCGTAGAGCGCCGCCGACCCGCCGAAGAACGCCGCGACCCCGCCGAACAGCAGCGCCTCCGCCTTCACCGCGCCAGCTCCTCTCCGGCCGGGCTCTCGACCTCCGGATGGTGCAGGTCGAACGCCGGGGACTCCGAGCGGATCCGGGGCAGCGCCACGAAGTTGTGCCGGGGCGGCGGGCAGGACGTCGCCCACTCCAGGCCGCGCCCCCAGCCCCACGGGTCGTCCACGGTGACCTTCTCGCCCAGCTTGGCGGTGCGCCACACGTTGTAGAGGAACGGCAGGGTGGACACGCCCAGCAGGAACGCACCCGCCGACGACAGGGAGTTGAGCAGGGTGAAGCCGTCCTCGGGCAGGTAGTCCGCGTACCGGCGGGGCATGCCCTGCTCGCCGAGCCAGTGCTGCACCAGGAAGGTCAGCTGGAACGCCGGGAACAGCAGCCAGAAGTGCAGCTTGCCGAGCCGCTCGTCCAGCATCTTCCCGGTGAACTTCGGCCACCAGAAGTAGAACCCGGCGAACATCGCGAACACCACCGTGCCGAACAGCACATAGTGCAGATGCGCCACGATGAAGTAGGTGTCGGTCAGATGGAAGTCCAGCGGCGGCGACGCGATCAGCACCCCGCTCAGCCCACCCAGCAGGAACGACACGAGGAAGCCCATCGACCACAGCATCGGCGTCTCGAACGACACCGACCCGTTCGTCATCGTGCCGATCCAGGCGAAGAACTTGATGCCGGTGGGCACCGCGATCAGGAACGACATGATGGAGAAGAACGGCAGCAGCACCGCACCGGTGGCGAACATGTGATGCGCCCACACCACCGCCGACAGCATGGTGATGGCGATCGTCGCCCCGATCATCGGCAGGTAGCCGAACAGCGGCTTGCGGGAGAACACCGGCAGGATCTCCGAGATGATCCCGAAGAACGGCAGCGCCACGATGTAGACCTCCGGGTGCCCGAAGAACCAGAACAGGTGCTGCCACAGCAGCGCGCCGCCGTTCGCCGCGTCGAAGACGTGCGCCCCGAACTTGCGGTCCGCCTCCAGCGCGAGCAGCGCCGCCGTGAGCACCGGGAACGCGGGCAGGATCAGGATCGAGGTGAACAGCACGTTCCAGGTGAAGATCGGCATCCGGAACATCGTCAGGCCCGGCGCCCGCAGGGACAGGATCGTGGCGATGAAGTTCACCGCGGTGAGCGTCGTCGACACACCCGAGACCACCAGCCCCATCGCCCACAGGTCGCCTCCCGCGCCGGGGGAGAAGTAGGCGCTGTTCAGCGGGGCGTAGGCGAACCAGCCGAACGCCGCCGCCCCGCCGGGCACGAGAAAGCCGGAGACCACCATCAGGCCGCCGAAGAGGAACATCCAGTACGACATCGCGTTGAGCCGGGGGAAGGCCAGGTCGGGCGCGCCGATCTGCAGCGGCATCACGGCGTTGGCGAACCCGGCGAACATCGGGGTCGCGAACAGCAGCATCATGATCGTGCCGTGGATCGTGAAGAACTCGTCGTAGCCGTGCTCGCTCAGGAACTGCAGACCCGGCCGGGCGAGTTCCGCGCGCATCCCGAGCGCGAGCAGTCCCGCGAGCAGGAAGAAGCAGAACGCCGTGACCATGTAGAGCCGGCCGATCACCTTGTGGTCGGCGGTGGAGACCCAGCGCAGCAGGGCCCGGCCGGGGCGCGGCGCGGGCGCCGTGTAGCGTACGACGACCTCGTGGGTGTCCGACATTTCCGGTAGTTCCGTCATCGCGGGTGACGCTACTCCCCGTGACCTGCGGCCTCCCGTGCGCCACGCCCTCCCACCCCGGGTCGTATCCGCCGCTCGGCCGGGTACCCGACGCCCATGAACTCCGCCATGCACACAGCCGCCCCGGGCGCTCAGGTGTTCGGGTACGTCCTCATCCTGCTCGCGGGAGTCGTCTGCGTCGCCGGACTGATCTGGGCCTTCCGGCTCGGTTTCAAGGTGCGCCAGGGCGAACCGGACCCGCCGCGACCCGACGAGCAGCCCAGGGTGCCCCCGTCGGGGCCCGTCCGCGAGACCCTCGAGATGCGGGAACCGGACGAGGTGCCCCGGGCCGCCGACGGCAGCGAGCGGCTCACTCCCTACCAGATCGGCAACGTCCGCTCCCGGCGCGCCGACGACCAGCGCCGTCCGCGCTGGTCGCCCGGGTCCAGCGGGTCCTTCGGTGGCGGGGGCGGCGGACGGACCTGAGCCGGCGCGGCGTTTGTGGGCGCGGCACCGCGGGGACCCGGTGGGGCACAGTTCGCACCACACCGGCCGGGCGGGGCCGGAGCACCTGCCCCCGCCCGGCGCACGAAGCAGAAGGAAGATGGACGACGTGACCGCGCCCGCGCATCCCAGTGACAAACCCGCCCTGCCCTACGCCGAGACCGGCTGGGCGAAGGCCCGCCGACGCCGGGACCGGGGAGTGCGGACGTGTCTCCCCGCCGTCATGGACCGCCGCTCCGCGCAGCGGCAGGGTGCCACCGCGGACGACAACATCGTGCGGGGCGAGGACTGAGGTTCCGCAAGGCCTGCTAGACGCCGGGGTCATGTCTCGTCGTAACGGCCCAGTCATGCAAACAAAGGTCCGATCCTGACATTCGCCGCTAGGGTGTGGCGAATGAAGGCTCTGGTGCTTTCCGGACAACTGGTGTTCCACGGCCTCGCCGTCCTGATCGCCCCTCGGAGTCGCCGAACCCGACGCGTCCGGCCAGGCGGTGGGCCTGGAGGAGAAGCCCGAGCACCCCAGGAGCGACCTCGCCCTGGCCGGCGTCCACCTGTTCACCCCGGCCGTCCACGAGCCCGTACCTGCTGTGCAGCCCTCCTCCTGGCGGGACCAGGAGGAGGGCGCGCATGTCGAGGTGACCCCGGCGGCCGGAGTACCCAGTGCCCACCGAACCGTCCTCGGAGACCACACCAAGGTGCAGATCCGTTCATGAACCTCCTCGTCACCGGCGCCGCCGGGTTCATCGGCTCCGCCTACGTCCGTATGCTCCTCGCCGCCGACCCGCGCGACGCGCCCCGCGTCACCGTGCTGGACAAGCTCACCTACGCCGGCACGCTCACCAACCTTCCCGCCGGGCATCCCCGGCTCGACTTCGTGCAGGGCGACATCTGCGACGCCGACCTGGTCGACAAGCTGATGGCCGACGCCGACCAGGTCGTGCACTTCGCCGCCGAGTCCCACGTCGACCGGTCCATCGAGGGCGCGGGGGAGTTCGTCCGCACCAACGTCCTCGGCACCCAGACCCTGCTCGACGCGGCCCTGCGCCATGGCGCCGGCCCGTTCGTGCACATCTCCACCGACGAGGTGTACGGCTCGATCGACGAGGGCTCCTGGCCCGAGAGCCACCCGCTGCAGCCCAACTCGCCGTACTCCGCCTCCAAGGCCTCCTCCGACCTGCTGGCCCTGGCCCACCACCGCACCCACGGCCTGGATGTCCGGGTCACCCGCTGCTCCAACAACTACGGTCCGCACCAGTTCCCCGAGAAGATCGTCCCGCTCTTCGTCACCAACCTCCTCGACGGCCTGAACGTCCCGCTCTACGGCGACGGCCGCAACGTCCGCGACTGGCTGCACGTCGACGACCACTGCCACGGCATCGACCTCGTGCGCACCCAGGGCCGCCCCGGCGAGGTCTACAACATCGGCGGCGGCACCGAGCTGAGCAACAGGGAACTGACCGGCCTGCTCCTCGAGGCGTGCGGCGCCGGCTGGGACCGGGTCGAGTACGTCGCCGACCGCAAGGGCCACGACCTGCGCTACTCGGTCGACTGGAGCAAGGCCCGCGACGAACTCGGTTACCGTCCGCGCCGCGACTTCACCGCCGGGCTCGCGGAGACCGTGGCCTGGTACCGCGACCACCGCGCCTGGTGGGAGCCGCTGAAGCGGCGGAGCGGGCGATGAGGTGGCTGGTCACCGGCGCGGGCGGCATGCTCGGCCGCGACACCGTGCACGAACTGCGCGAGCGCGGCGAAGCCGTCACGGGCCTCACCCGCGCCGCCCTGGACATAACGGAACCGGCCGCCGTACAAGGGGCGTTGGCCGACCACAGGCCGGACGTCGTGGTCAACTGCGCCGCCTACACGGCCGTGGACGCCGCCGAGACCGACGAGGACCGCGCGCTGTTCGTCAACGGCGAGGGCCCCCGGCAGCTCGCCCGCGCCTGTGCCGCGCAGGGCGCCCGCCTGATCCACGTCTCCACCGACTACGTCTTCTCCGGCGAGGCCCGCACCTCCCCCTACCCCGAGGACCATCCGCCGGCCCCGAACACCGCCTACGGCCGCACCAAGCTCGCCGGGGAGCGGGCCGTGCTCTCCGAACTCCCGGACGGGTCGGCCGTGTTGCGCACCGCCTGGCTCTACGGCGCCCACGGCCGGAGCTTCGTGCGCACCATGCTCGAGCTGGAGGCCACCCGCGACACCGTCGACGTGGTGGACGACCAGCGCGGGCAGCCCACCTGGAGCGCCGACCTGGCCCCCCGGATCGCCGACCTCGGCGCCACCGGAGCGTCAGGGGTCTTCCACGCCACCAACGCGGGCGAGGCCACCTGGTACGAGCTGGCGCGCGAGGTCTTCCGGCAGGCCGGAGCCGACCCGGACCGGGTGCGCCGTACCGACAGCCGGGCCTTCGTCCGGCCCGCGCCCCGGCCCGCCTACAGCGTCCTCGGCCACGAACGGTGGCGGGCAGCCGGTCTGGCACCGCTCAGGCACTGGCGGTCCGCCCTGCACGAAGCACTGCCCCACATCCGCAAGGAGACGTCCTGAGCGAAGCTACCGGCGGCGCACCCTGTGAGCCCCGGTCGACACCGGCCGCCGGGTTCTGGAAGCCGCTGCGCCGCGCCCCGGCGGCCCCGTACGCCGGCGGCCGCCGGCCTCGCCGTACGCGTCAGCCGCCGAACTCCCCTGAGCGCAGCCGCCGGTAGTGGGCGGAGCAGTCCGCGTACGTCGGCAGCAGCCCGGACCGCTCCGCCTCGGCCAGCGAGGGCGCCTCGGCGTCCTTGGGCGACAGCACCGGCTCGATGCCGTCGGGCCAGGCGATGCCCAGCGCCGGGTCGAGCGGGTGTATCCCGTGCTCGCGCCCGGGCGCGTACCCGGCCGAGCACAGGTACACCACGGTGGCGTCGTCGGTGAGCGCCATGAAGGCGTGGCCGAGGCCCTCGGCGAGGAACACCGCGCGCCGGGTGTCCTCGTCCAGCCGTACGGCCTCCCAGCGCGCGAAGGTGGGGGAGCCGGCGCGGATGTCCACGACCACGTCGAGGACGGCGCCGCGCACACATGTCACGTACTTGGCCTGGCCGGGCGGCACGTCGGCGAAGTGGATGCCGCGCAGCACGCCCCGCCGGGACACCGAGCAGTTGGCCTGGACGAGCCCGAGGTCATAGCCGGTGGCCTCGCGGAACTCCGTGCCCCGGTACCACTCGTGGAAGCTGCCCCGGTCGTCCGGGAACACCTGGGGCTCCAGCACCCACGCGTCGCCCATCCCCAATTGCCGCACGCCGTCATGCCTTCCGTGTCGTCGTGGTCGTCCGCGTCCCCAGTATCCCGCCCGGCGGCCGCCGTATCCGGCGTACCAGCCGGCGCACGAGTCCCGGCGGCACCGGCCGGCCCTTTCCGGCCAACTTGCCGGACGATGACGCCGGCACGGTGGGCGTGGCCGAATGCCGACCCGGCTCCTCGCGAGGGTGTCCGGGCACCCCCGCGAGGGACGGCTGCGGCAGGTCAGGCGTGCGTCTTGGCGAGCAGCTGAAGGACCTCGGCGGTCGTGCCGCTCTCGCCGAGCCGCGGGAAGATCCGCTCGACGCTGTTCGCGTGCGCCTCGGGGACGGCGTCGGCCATCGCGTCGGTGGCGAGGGTGACGTGGTAGCCGTGGGCGTAGGCGTCGCGGGCGGTGGACTCCACACCGATGCTGGTGGCGATGCCGGTCAGCACGATCTGGGTGATGCCGCGGCGGCGCAGCTGGACGTCCAGGTCGGTGCCGTGGAAGGCGCTCCAGTTGTGCTTGGTGACGCGGATGTCGCCGGGGTGGCCGGACAGCTCGTCGACGAGGACGTCCCACCCCTCGGGGAAGGCGAGGCCACGTGCCTGGTGCTCGGTACGGCCGGGCACGGCGTCGGCCCAGTCGGGCGCGAAGGAGACGCGGACCAGCACCACCGGCAGGTTCCGGGACCGGAAGGCCTCGGCCAGTTCGGCGGTGCGGGAGACGACGTCCGAGGCCGTGTGCGGCTGGACGGGCATGCCCACGATGCCGTTCTGCAGGTCGATCGCGACGAGGGCGGTACGGGGGTCGAGCGTGGTGAGCGACATCGGTCGGTCAGGCCTTTCCGGTGGTTCGGGTGGTGGTGCCGAGCCGGCCCGGGGAGCGGTCCGGCAGGACTGTCGCCGGCAGCAGCGCCGAGCCGGCGAGCATGAACAGGGCCAGGCCGTGCAGCCCGGCCGGGTCGGCGCGGTGCGGGTGGAACGCCGCGGTGGCGGCGGACGCGCCCAGCGCGCCGAGGTACATGAAGGTCCGCGGCAGCCCGGCCGCGGAGGCGATCCGCTCCGGGTCGGCCTGCCGGTACAGGGCGTGCTGCGTGGCCGGCCCGATGAGGCCCTGCGGCCCGCCGAGCAGCGCACCGACCGCCGAAAGCAGCCACAGCGCGCTGTCGGTGCGCACCAGGAACACGATCAGCGCGGTCACCGACAGCGGCAGCAGGACGAGCCCGGCGGTGGAGGCACCGAGCCCGCGGCCCCGCTCCAGCCACTGCGTGCAGCCGTACATGAAGGCGTAGGAGGTGTGTAGGCGAGCAGCCGGCGCAGACAGGCGGCGCGCAGCGGGCCGTTGCCGCCGAGGACACGCAGGCCGATGAACGGGTCCGGCACCCGCAGCTCGCGCACCGCTGAACCGGCGGCGGCGAGGGCCGACAGCACCGGCAGGTACCAGCGGTCGGCGCGCGGCTCCGGCAGGAACAGCATCAACGCGACCAGCAGCAGCGCGAACAGCGCCATGCCGGGCAGGTCGACGGGCCCGCCGCCGGGTCGCGGACCGGGGCAGCCGCAGCGTGCCGGGCACCAGGCAGACCGCCGAGAGCGGCACGTCGACGGTGAACACGGCGCGCCGGCCGCCCAGGCCGGTCAGCAGGCCGCCGAGCGCGGGCCCGACGACGGCCACCGTCCGGTGGGCGACGGCCGGCGCGGCCGGCACCCCCGCCGGGCTGCCCCGCCCGGTGCGTTCGGCCTCGCCGCGGGCCGGCGGCACCGCCGCCGGGTACGCCGCCGACGTCCCGAGGCCGTACATGTCCACCAGGCGGCCGATGACGGGCTGCCCGACGGCCGTGGCCAGGTACGGCGCCGGGACCAGCCGGGCGGTCCCGGCGGGCGGGGCACCGAAGGCGGCGCCGATCGGCACCAGGGCCACGGCGATCATCGAGGAGTTGACCGGGTCGAGGACCGAGCCGAACAGCATCGGCGGGCTCAGCCGGCGGTCGAATCCGGCGGGGGTGGGGCGGGTTGCCTTCCCGGTGCGTCCGGTGAGCCTCGGCATCACTGCCGCGACAGCCGTTCCATCAGCTCCAGGGCCCTCAGGACCGTCTGCCGTTCCTCCTCCGTGTAGCGGTCCTGGAAGGCGCGGGCCAGCCACTCCTCGCGGACCTGGCGGTTGCCCTCGACCCGGGCCCGCCCGGCGTCGGTCAGGGTGACCAGCTGGCGGCGCCCGTCCTCGGGGTCAGGCGCGCGCCGGATCAGACCGTGCTGGTCCAGCACGCCCAGCGTCGTCGCCATGGACTGCGGGCGCACGCCCTCGGCGGCGGCGAGTGCGCTGGCCGTGGCGGCGCCGTGCTTGCCGACCAGGGTGAGCGCCGACTCCTGGGAGGGGCTGAGGTCGGTGTCCTGCGCGACCTCGCGGATACGGCGCCGCAGCCGGCTGAACACCACGCGCAGATCGCGCGCGGCGCGGGCGGCGGAGTCGGAGATGTCGGCCATGCGCCCACCCTAGGACCGGCAGGCGAAACTGTCCAGCTTGGACTGTTCAGTTTTGCCTGAATGATTGTCGGGTACTCGCCGGTCCTCGGACAGGGCAGCACGTCGGTGAACCCACACGTCGGGTGAACTCAAGGGAGCGCAGATGACCCCTGCGGACACCTCCGGTCTGGAGGCGGCTCTTCGCGCCGAGGTGGACGGCGAGATCCGCTTCGACGCCGGCAGCCGCGGTGCCTACGCCACGGACGGTTCCAACTACCGGCAGGTCCCCCTGGGCCTCGTCGTACCACGCACCGTCGAGGCGGGTGCCCGGGCGCTGTCGGTGTGCGCACGCTTCGACGCCCCCGTGCTCTCCCGGGGCGGCGGCACCAGCCTGGCCGGACAGTCGACCAACACCGCCGTGGTGATCGACTGGAGCAAGTACTGCACCCGGCTGATCTCCGTCGACCCCGAGCGGCGCACCTGCGTGGTGGAACCCGGGATCGTCCTCGACGAACTCAACCGGCAACTCGCCCCGCACAAGCTCCAGTTCGGGCCGAAACCCTCCACCCACAGCCACTGCGCGCTCGGCGGCATGATCGGCAACAACTCCTGCGGCGCCTCCGCGCAGGCCTACGGCAAGACCGTCGACAACGTCCGGCGCCTGGAGATCCTCACCTACGACGGACAGCGCGCCTGGACCGGCCCCACGCCGCCCGACGAGCGCGCCCGGATCATCTCCGGCGGCGGCCGGCTCGCCGAGATCTACGCCGGCCTCGAGCGCATCGCCACCGAGTACCTCGCCGACATACGCCGCGGCTATCCGAAGATCCCGCGTCGCGTCTCCGGCTACAACCTCGACTCCCTGCTGCCCGAGAACGGCTTCGACGTGGCCAGGGCCCTCGTCGGCAGCGAGGGCACCCTGGTCACCGTCCTGCGCGCCGAACTCGACCTCGTCCCGGTGCCGCCGTACCAGTCGCTGCTGGTCCTCGGCTACGACGACATCTGCGCCGCCGCCGACGACGTGTCGCGCCTGCTGGAGCACTGCTCGCCCAGCCAGCTGGAGGCGCTGGACGACCGCATGGCGCAGCTGATGCGCGAGGAGGGCGCCTACCTCGACTCGCTCGACTCACTGCCCGAGGGCCGCAGCTGGCTCATGGTGCAGTACAGCGGAGACAGCCAGGAGGACGTGGACGAGCAGGCCCACGCCCTGCTGCGCGCCATCGGCCGCGACGAGAAGGAGAGCACCGTCGCCTTCTCCGACGACCCCGAACGCGAGCAGAAGATGCTCAAGGCCCGCGAGGCCGGCCTCGGGGTCACCGCGCGCCCGCCGGACGACCGGGAGACCTGGGAGGGCTGGGAGGACTCGGCCGTACCGCCCGAACGGCTCGGCGACTACCTGCGGGACCTGAAGCGGCTGTTCGAGGAGTTCGGCTACGACCACCCGTCCCTGTACGGCCACTTCGGACAGGGCTGCGTCCACACCCGCATCCCCTTCGACCTCAGGACGGCCGACGGCGTGGCGGACTTCCGCCGTTTCGTGGAGCGCGCGGCCGACCTCGTCGCCTCCTACGGCGGCTCACTGTCCGGCGAGCACGGCGACGGCCAGTCCCGCGGCGAACTGCTCACCCGCATGTTCGGCGAGCGGCTGGTGACCGCCTTCGGCGAGCTGAAGGCCCTGCTCGACCCCCGCGACCGGATGAACCCCGGCAAGGTCGTCCACCCCAACCCCGTCGACGGACAGCTGCGGCTCGGCCCCGGCTGGCGGCCCGCGACCCCCTCGACCCACTTCGACTTCCCCGAGGACGAGCACTCCTTCAACCGCGCGGTGATGCGCTGCGTCGGCATCGGCAACTGCCGCGCCCACTCCGGCGGCGTGATGTGCCCCTCCTACCGGGCCACCATGGAGGAGGAGCACTCCACCCGCGGCCGGGCCCGGCTGCTGTTCGAGATGCTCGACGGACACGCCGACTCCGCGATCAAGGACGGCTGGCGCTCCACCGCCGTGCGCGACGCGCTCGACCTGTGCCTGGCCTGCAAGGGCTGCAAGTCCGACTGCCCGACCGGCGTCGACATGGCCACGCTCAAGGCGGAGTTCATGGCCCACCACTACGAGGGCCGGCTGCGGCCCGCGGCGCACTACGCCATGGGCTGGCTCCCGGTGTGGGCCCGGCTGTCCCGGATCGCCCCCTCGCTGGTCAACTCCGCGCTGCACGCCCCCGGCCTGGCCCGACTCGGCAAGCGGCTCGCGGGCATCGACGAGGCCCGCTCGGCACCGGTGTTCGCCGGGGAGTCGTTCGTGCAGTGGTGGAAGGCGAGCGACCGGCAGGAGCCGGACCCGGCCGACCCCCGCACCGTGGTGCTGTGGCCCGACACCTTCAGCACCTACTTCCACCCCGCGATCGCCAAGTCGGCCGTACGGGTCCTGGAGGACGCCGGATTCCGGGTGGCCGTACCGACCGAACCCGTCTGCTGCGGCCTCACCTGGATCTCCACCGGTCAACTCACCGTCGCCCGGAAGGTGCTGACCCGCACCCTCGCGGTGCTGCGTCCCTACCTGGAGGCAGGCACCCCGGTCATCGGCCTGGAACCCTCCTGCACGGCCGTCTTCCGCGCCGACGCCCCCGAGCTGATGCCCGCCGACCAGGACGTGCAGCGACTGGCCGGACAGGTCCGCACCCTCGCCGAACAGCTCGTCCACCACGCCCCCGACGGCTGGCGGCCACCTCAGCTCGCCCGGCAGGCGACCGTGCAGACCCACTGCCACCAGCACGCCATCATGAAGTTCGACGCCGACGAAGAACTGATGCGCCGCGCCCACCTGGACGCCGACGTGCTCGACGAGGGCTGCTGCGGACTCGCCGGCAACTTCGGCTTCGAGCGCGGCCACCACGAGGTCTCCATGGCCGTCGGCGAACTGGGCGTGCTGCCGTCCGTGCGTGCCGCCGCGCCGGGCAGTCTGGTCATCGCCGACGGGTTCAGCTGCCGCACCCAGATCGAGGAGGGCGGTACCGGCCGCCGTGCCCTGCACCTCGCCGAGGCCCTGGCGCTCGCGCTGGACGGCAACCTGCCCAGCGACCGCCCGGAACGCCTGGCCGACCGCCCGCCCGAGCCCTCGCGCACGGCTCGCTGGGCGACCGCGGCGACCGCCGCCGGACTCGCCGCCGGCGCCGCCGTGCTCGGGGTGCGGCGGCGGGCATGAGTGAGCAGCCGAGCGTGCGGCGACATCCCCGCACGGGAGAGTCGGGAAGCAGTGGGAAACACCGGGAACACCGGTAAGGAGATGAGCATGCCTGCGACCGTCGTCATCACGGGTGCCAGCGCCGGGATCGGCCGCGCCACCGCCCGGCTCTACGCCCGGCGCGGTGCCGACGTCGTCCTGGTCGCGCGCGGCGAGGGCGGCCTACGGGCGGCGGCGGACGAGGTCGCGGCCCTCGGTGGACGGCCCCTGGTCCAGCCGGCCGACATGGCGGACCAGGCCCAGGTGGAGGCCGTGGCGGAGGCGGCGGAGAAGGAGTTCGGCCCCATCGACGTGTGGATCAACTGTGCCTTCGCCTCCGTGTTCGCGCCGTTCGACGAGATCACCCCCGAGGAGTTCCGGCGCATCACCGACGTCACCTACCTCGGCTTCGTCAACGGCACCCGCTCGGCCCTGAGGCGCATGCTGCCCCGCGACCGGGGCACGATCGTGCAGGTCGGCTCGGCCCTCGGGGAGCGGTCGATCCCGCTGCAGTCGGCGTACTGCGGCGCCAAGCACGCCATCAACGGCTTCACCTCCTCCCTGCGCACGGAACTGCTGCACCGCGGCAGCAACGTCCACGTCACCGTCGTCCAGATGCCCGCGGTCAACACTCCCCAGTTCGAATGGGTCCGCTCCCGGCTGTCCCGGCATCCCATGCCGGTGCCGCCGATCTACCAGCCGGAGGTCGCCGCCCGGGCCGTGCTGTACGCGGCCGACCACCCGCGCCGAAAGCAGTACTACGTCGGCGCCGGCGCGATGGCCACCATCTGGGCCAACCGGCTCGTCCCGGCCCTGCTCGACCGCTACCTCGCCCGCACCGGCTTCGACTCCCAGCAGACCGACCGCATCCCGCCCGCCGGACTGGACAACCTCTTCGCCCCCGCGGACCAGGAACCCGGCGAGGACCAGGGCGCCCACGGCTCCTTCGACGACAGCGCCCACCCGCGCTCCTGGCAGCAGACCCTGGCCCGGCACCCCGCCGCCACCGCCCTCGGCACGGGCGCCGCGATGCTCGGCGTCGCGCGCGGCCTGCGCCGGCTGACCTCCCGGGCCTAGGCTGGCCGCGTGCGCCTCCTGCTCATGTCCGACACCCATCTGCCCAAGCGCGCGAAACGGCTCCCCGAGCCGCTGCTGGCCGAACTCCCGCGCGCCGACGTCGTGTTCCACGCCGGCGACTGGGTCGACACCGCCACCCTGGACCTGCTGGAGAGCCGCAGCCGCCGGCTCATCGGGGTCTACGGCAACAACGACGGCCCGGAGCTCCGCGCCCGGCTCCCCGAGATGGCGTACGCCGAACTGGACGGCCTGCGCTTCGGCGTCGTCCATGAGACCGGCCCCGCCCAGGGCCGCGAGGCCCGCTGCGCCGCCCGCTTCCCCGACCTCGACCTGCTCGTCTTCGGCCACAGCCACATCCCCTGGGACACCACCGCCCCGACCGGACTGCGCCTGCTCAACCCCGGCTCCCCGACCGACCGCCGCCGCCAGCCCCACTGCACCTACCTGACGGCCGCACTCACCGACGGCACGCTGACCGACGTCACCCTGCACCGCCTGCCGGGGCGATAGCGGACCCGAGAAATGTCAGTGCCGGGTGGTACCCGGGGGGTATGGCTCACACACCGGCAACCCTCCTGCGGCGCGCGGTGCGACCCGCCTCGCGCGCCGGTTCCCCGCGCACCGTGCTCCTCGTCATGTGCGCCGGTTACTTCCTGGTGCTCCTCGACGTCACGATCGTCAACGTCGCCCTGCCCCGGATCGGCTCCGGGCTCGGTGCGGACGTCGGCGGACTGCAGTGGGTGGTCGACGGCTACGCGCTGGCACTCGCCGCGCTGATGCTGACCAGCGGCACGGCAGGGGACGTGTACGGCCACAAACGCGTCGTGCTCACCGGCTTCGCCGTGTTCGGCGCCGGATCCCTGGCCTGCGGGCTCGCCCCGGGCGTGCCCGTGCTCCTCGCCGCCCGCGTGGTCCAGGGCGTCGGTGCGGCGCTGCTGCTGCCGGGCACACTGGCCATCATCGGCCGCGTCTTCCAGGACGAGGCCGAGCGGGCCCGCGCGATCGGTGTGTGGGCGGGCGTCGGCAGTCTCGCTCTGCCGGCGGGGCCACTGCTCGGCGGCCTGCTCACCGAGGGGCTCGGCTGGCGTGCGATCTTCCTGGTCAATGTGCCGATCGTGGTGCTCGCCCTGATCTGGTCGGCCGCGGTCGTACGGGAGAGCAGGGAGGACCGGGCCCGGCGCCTCGACCTGCCTGGCATGCTGCTGGGCGCCGTCACGCTCTTCGCCGGCACCTTCGCCGTCATCGAGGGCGGGCGACTGGGTGCGGCCGCGCCCGAGGTCCTCGCGGCCGCGGTGATCGCCGTCGCGGCCCCGGTGGCCCTGGGCCTGGTGGAACTCCGGCGCGGCGACGACGCGATGCTGCCGCTCGGCCTGCTGCGCCGGCCGGCCTTCGGCGCCGCCAACACCGCCGCCGGGATCATGAACCTGTGCACGCTGGGCACCCTCTTCGTGCTGACGTTGTTCCTGCAGTCCGTGCAGCACCACTCCGTGCTCACCGCCGGGTTCATGCTCGTCCCGCTGTTCGCGCCGCTCGCCGTCCTCGCGCCGTTCGGCGGGCGCATCACCAGCCGGATCGGCTCCCGGCTCCCGGCGGGCGCGGGGTTCCTGGTCGCCGCGGGCGGGCTCGCGCTGCTGCTGCGGGCCACGCCCGGTGCCGGATATCCCGTGCTGCTCGTGGCGTTCCTGTTGTGGGGGGTCGGGCTGGGACTGGTCACACCGGCGGTGGTCGCCGCGGCGATCGCCGCGGTACCCGGGGAGCGGTCGGGGCTTGCCTCGGCCGTCAACAACACCGCGCGTCAGACCGGAGGCGCGATGGGGATCGCCCTGGCGGGGGCGGCTGCCGGGACGCCGGCGAACCAGGAGCGGTTCGTTTCCGGGTTCCACGCGGTGGCCCTTTCGTCCGCCTGTCTGTACGTGGTTGCGGCGGTGGTCGCCCTCGCGTTGCTGCCGGGAGCCGTGTCCGTGAGGCGGCGGTGACATGGCGCGGCGGTGGCATGGCGCGGCGGTGGCATGGCGCCCGGCCGTCCGCCGGCCGGCCGTTCCGGCAGGCAGGGCGCGACGCGCTCGATGCCGACGCGTCAGACGGTGGGCGCGTGGATGGCTCCGGCGGTGGTGGTCAGGGGCGCGCCGCTGCCGCCCCAGCGCTGCGCGACGATCTCGGCGGCGACGGACACGGCGACCTCCTCGGGCGTACGGGCCCCCAGGTCGAGGCCGAGCGGTGAGCGCAGCCTGGACAGCTCGGCCTGCGTCAGCCCGGCCTCGATGAGGTGTTCGAGTCGCTCCTGGTGGGTCTTCCTGCTGCCCATCGCGCCGATGTAGGCGGCCGGGCGGCGCAGGGCCTCCTGCAACAGCGGCACGTCGAACTTCGGGTCGTGGGTGAGGACACAGATCACGGTGCGGTCGTCGGTGTCCGTGCCGGCGAGATAGCGGTGCGGCCAGTCCACCACGACCTCGACGGCCGCCGGGAACCGTTTGGGCGTGGCGAAGACCGGGCGGGCGTCGCACACGGTGACCCGGTAGCCGAGGAAGTCGCCGATCCGCGCCACGGCGGCCGCGTAGTCGATCGCGCCGAAGACCAGCATGCGCGGCGGCGGCGCGAACGACTGCAGGAACACCGTGACGGCGTCCTCACGGCGCTCACCCTGCGCACCGTAGTGCCGCAACACCGAGGCGCCGAGCGCGAGTTCGCCGCGCGCGTCGGCGGTGACGGCGACGTCGAGGCCGCTTGCGCCCAGCGTGCCCGCCGCCCGGTCCGGCCAGACCGCGAGCGTGGCCCCGCGTGGCGCCGGTCCGTCCACCACGGTGGCCACGGTCACCGGCTCGCCCCCGGCGACCGACTCGGCGACCGCGCCGAACGCCGGGTCCGACTCGGGCGTCACCGGCCGTACCAGCAGCGTGATCTCGCCGCCGCAGGTCAGCCCGACCGCGAAGGCGTCCTCGTCGCTGTAGCCGAAGGTCGCGAGGCGCGCCTCGCCGTCCGCCACCACCTCCCGGGCGAGCTCGAACACCGCGCCCTCCACACAGCCCCCGGACACGCTCCCCATGACCT
Source organism: Streptomyces puniciscabiei (assembly GCF_006715785.1). Classification (NCBI taxonomy): domain Bacteria; kingdom Bacillati; phylum Actinomycetota; class Actinomycetes; order Kitasatosporales; family Streptomycetaceae; genus Streptomyces; species Streptomyces puniciscabiei. Next base: position 32,173 of record NZ_VFNX01000006.1, on the reverse strand, counting down.
CGTCGTCCGGGCCCACCGCCATGGCGGCACCGGGGCCGCGCGGCGCGCTGCGGCTCACCGCGACGACCGTGGCCAGCCCGAACGAAGCCCCGGCCGCATGCCAGTGCGCCAGCGCCGGCAGGATCTCACGCACCGTCCGCTCCTGCCCGCTGCGGCGCCGTCCACTCCTCGTCCTCGGCGACGGCGCGCACCGAGCAGCTCTGCACGGTCGTCACGTCCACGTTCACCGAGATGTGGGTCATGGGCCCTCCAGACCGTGCGGGTGAGGGTTTCAGCCAGGGGATTCCAGCCGCCGGAGGCGATGTAGGTCACCCTACGGCCGTGCCCTGGTCACGGCGAATGCTGCGACGGGCTTTTGTTGAGCGTTGATCCATAGCTGCCCGGGAGCCGGTGTCTCCCGCACCGCGCCGTGCCCGTCGTCACACGCAGAGGGCCGGCCGTGCACGCTGCGTACATGTCCTGAACCGGAAGAAGTACCTGCCCGACGTGGCGCCTCGGTGGGGGATCGGGGCGCCTCGGCGGGGGATCGGATCGGTATGCTGACTGATAGTCAACTTACTGAAGAGTCAGGAGCTATTGACGCTGTCCGGACGTCGCCGGACTGTGGTGGACATGCCGAATATCCGGGTGCGTCTGCTGGTTGTTCTGGTCGTCCTCTGCGGATTCCTGACGGTGGCGGGCCGCCCGCCCGCCACCGCCGCCACCCCTGCCCTCCCCGCCGGCTCGCTCTGGTTCGACGGCGCCCCGCTCACCGTGCAGGGCGGCCGCTTCACCGACGGCCAGGGGCGCGAGATCGTCCTGCGCGGCTACAACGTCTCCGGCGAGGCCAAGCTGGAGGAGAACGGCGGGCTGCCCTTCGCCTCGGTGGCCGACGCCGAGAAGTCGGCCACCGCGCTGCGTGCCCTGGGAGGAGGGAACACCGTCCGCTTCCTGCTCTCCTGGGCGCGCGCCGAACCCGTGCGCGGCCAGGTGGACACCGGCTATCTGGCCGCCGTCACCGAGCAGATGCGCGCCTTCCTGGACGCGGGCATCCGCGTCTTCCCGGACTTCCACCAGGACCTGTACTCCCGGTACCTGTTCAACAGCGGCAGCTGGTACACGGGCGACGGCGCCCCCAAGTGGGCGGTGGACGCGGGGAGTTACCCGGCCGAGTCCTGCGGCATCTGTCTCTTCTGGGGCCAGAACATCACCCAGAACGCGGCCGTGCAGAAGGCGCAGTACGACTTCTGGCACAACGCCCACGGTCTTCAGGACGCCTTCCTCGCCACCGCACAGACGACCATGGCCTACCTCCAACAGCACCTCAACCCGGCCGAGTTCGCGGGCGTTGCCGGATTCGACCCGTACAACGAGCCCTACGCCGGCTCCTACGACTCCGGGCAGACCTCCCGCACCTGGGAGAAGGACCTGCTGTGGCCGTTCTACGAGAAGTTCCGCGCCCGCATGGACGCCGCCGGCTGGCAGGACAAGCCCGCCCTCGTGGAGCCCAACCTCTTCTGGAACGCCAACATCTCCACCCAGAAACAGGAGGGAGGCCTGCTGGACGCGGGCACGCTGGGCCCGCGCTATGTCTTCAACACCCACTTCTACGACCAGAAGGCCATCTCCGGCGTCCTCATGTGGGGCAAGGCGGCCGACGGCCAGTACGCCTCCGACTTCGCCGCCGTACGCGACCGCGCCGCGGCCGCCGGCACCGCGGTCGTGGTCAGCGAGTTCGGCCATCCGCTGTCCGGCACGGTCTCCGACAAGGCGCCGACCGTCCTGAAGGCCATGTACCAGGGCCTCGACTCACGCCTGCGGGGGTCGAGTTGGTGGACGAACCCGGCCGCGTCCGGTCCGGTGCTCTCCGCCACCCAGTGGCAGTGGGACCTCTACAACGGCCGGCACCACGAGCTGATGAACGGCAACCCCGGCAAGGTGCTCACCGCCGGCGACGCCTGGAACGACGAGGACCTGTCCGCCGTACGCCTGGACGACTCCGGCACCGTCACCCTGCGCCAGGACGCCCGCCTGCTGGACCGCCTCTACCCGAGCGCCACGGCCGGTACGGCTCTGGCGTTCACCTACGAGGACCGCTCCCGCGACGGCTCCACCACCCTCACCTGGAACCCGGTGCCGAGTTCCCTTCCGGACGTCTCCCGGCTCGTCGGCTCCGGACAGTACGGGCTGCTGGTGTGGCGCTCCGGCGACGGCAGTGCACCCACCGAACTGCACCTGCCGGCGTCCTTCCCCACCGCGGCCACCACCGTCGTCTCCGACCTGGGCACGGTCCTGGCCCCGCCCGCCTACACCGGCGCCGCCACCCCGGTCGCCGTCGCCCCCGAGCCGGGCGGCACCGGCAGCCGCCGGCTGCTGCTCACCGACACCGACTCCGGTGCCCTGCACTACGCGCTGGTGACCAACGGGGCCACCGCGCCCTCGGCGGACCTGCTGACCGCGGCCCGGTCCGAGCTGGCCGCGTGGGCGTCGGCGCACTTCTGACGCCTCCCGGACGAAGCCGTACGGCCCCCGGGAGGAGTGGGGTCGCCCCGGAGGCCGTACGGCGCTCAACTCCCCGCCGGACCCGTCCAGTCGGCCTGGACGTGCCCCAGCCGGACACGCTGCGGATGGTCGCCGACCGGCACGGACAGCACCTTCTGGCCGGTGGCGAAGTCGATGGCCGTGACCTGGTCGGCGCCGGCCTCGGAGATGACGCAGTCCTTGCCGTCGCCGCTCACGGTCGCCCAGTACGGCGTCGAGGCGGTGATCAGCGGGCCGACGTCGAAGGAGGCCCGGTCGACCACGGTCGCGTAGTTGTCCATCGTCCCCGCGACACACAGCCTGGTGCCCTCGGGGTTCATCGAGATGCCGTGGTGGCGCGAGTCCAGCAGCCAGGTGGTGCGGTCGGGGTTGGTCGCCGGGTTCTCCGGAAGCGTCTTCACCCGGGTGATCCTGTCGGCGGCGACGTCGTACTCGAGGAAGCCGTTGAAGAACGACACCTGGAAGTACAGCTTGGACCAGTCGGGGGTGAAGGCGGCGGGCCGCACGGCGTCGGAGAAGTCCTTCAGCCCGATCGCGTCCAGACGCTGCCGCATGTCGATGGTCCTGACCTGCTTGAACGTGGTCGCGTCGACGACGGTGAGGTGCCGGTCACCCTTGGTCCAGTCCCAGCCCGGGTCGTCGAGGGACGTGGTCACCTCGCCGATGGACATGTTCCAGATGTACTTGCCGCCGTTGGTGAAGAAGTTCTCGTGCGGCTTGTCGCCGGTGCCGAACTCGCCCAGCTCCTTACCCGTGTTGATGTCCAGCACCTGCACCTTGTTCGCGGTGGACGCCGAGACCGCGACGCGGGTGCCGTCGGGGGAGACCGCCATGTGGTCGGCGCGGTAACCCGCCACCGGGAAACGCCAGTTGACCTTGTCGGTGGCCAGGTCGATGGACACGACGTCGGCGAAGCTGGGCCGGGAGACGACCACGGACCTGCCGTCCGGCGTGGAGTACATGTCGTCCACGTACTGGTCGTGCCCCTCGCCGACCTGGTTGCGGATGGACGTGTAGTAGATCCACTTGACCGGGTCGGCGTTGATCTCGGCCAGCCGCTCCGCCTTGTCGGGGATGACGTTGATCCGGCCGATCCTCGCGAAGTCGCCGGAGGACGTGATGACATCGGCGGTGCCGTCCCAGTTGTTGCCGACGAACAGCACCTCGCGCAGGCCGTCGGGGGCGCCGCTCACGGCGGAGGCGGCGGTCGCCGGCCCGGCGACGGTCAGGGCGAGGGCCGCGGCCACGGAGCACAGGTGCCTGGTTCTGGAGGCAGGCATGACTGCTCTCCTTCCTCGGGGAAGTGTGCGGGGAATCTGAACACGGGCGCATTCACAGTGAACTTACTGAAAAGTAAGGAGGAGGAGGCCTTCGCGACAAGATGTGTGCACGACAAGATTGGGTGAGCGGTCGGCGGACGGAGGGGGAAAGGTGACGGGCAGACTCAAGGCGCCCACGGGCCGTTACGGCGGCAGGTCCGCCGAGGAGCGGCAGGCGGAGCGGCGCCGGCGGTTCCTGGACGCGGCCCTGGAGCTGTTCGGCGGTGCGCCCGGTTACCGGGGCACGACGGTCGCCGCGCTGAGCCAGGCGGCCGGCCTGTCGACCCGTCAGTTCTACGAGGAGTTCCGCACGCTGGAAGACGTCCTCGCCGCGCTGCACCTCCAGGTCAACGACTGGGCCGAACAGGCGGTGCTGCACGCCCTCGCCACGGCTGACGGGCTGCCGCTGGCCGAGCGTGCCGGCGTGCTCTTCCGGGCCTACGCCCGCGACGTCACCTGCGACCCGCGCCGCATCCGCGTCACCTTCGTGGAGATCGTCGGCGTGAGCCCCCGCCTGGAGGAGCAGCGACTGGCCCGCCGGGCCCGCTGGGTCGACCTCATCCGAGCGGAGGCGGACGCGGCCGTGGCGCGCGGGGAGGCGGCGCCCCGCGACTACCGCCTCGCCGCGACGGCTTTCATCGGCAGCGTCAACGGCCTGCTGCACGACTGGACCGCCGGCTGGGTGGACGCCACGCTGGACGAGGTGGTGGACGAGCTGGTGCGGCTGCTGCTGGGCATGCTGCGCCCGCAGGGCTGGCGGCCCCGGCGCGGGTGACACCACCGGCGACCGGCCGGGCACGGTCTCCGACGCCGTCGCCGGGGTCGAGCCGGAGAGCGTCCGGTGGATGAGGCCGGCTGCGCGGCGCGGTTCCCGTGACCGGGGCCCGGGCTGTCGGGCGGGCTCTGGGTCGGTGTCCGCGCTGCGGGCCGCCGCTCGGCGCGTCGGATGAGGGTTCGGTGGCTTGACGCGCGAGCGTCCGGGGGGTGAGGCCGGCTGCGCGGCGCGGTTCCCGTGACCAGGGCCTGGGCCGCCGGGCTGCGGGGGTTGGGTGTCCGTGCCGCCGGGCGGGCTCCGGGTGTCGGTGTCCGCGCTGCGGGCCGCCGCTCGGCGCGTCGGATGAGGGTTCGGTGGCTTGACGCGCGAGCGTCCGGTGGATGAGGCCGGCTGCGCGGCGCGGTTCCCGTGACCGACGGCCCGGGCCGCCGGACCGCTGAGGGGGTTCGGTGTCCGGGCCCCCGGACGGGGCTTCGGGCGTCGGTGTCCGCGCTGCGGGCCGCCGCCCGGCACGTGGGTGAGGTCGTTGTGGGTTCGGTGGCTCGACGCGCGAGCGTCCGGGGGGTGAGGCCGGCTGCGCGGCGCGGTTCCCGTGACCGAGGCCTGGGCCGCCGGGCTGCGGGGGTTGGGTGTCCGGGCCCCCGGACGGGGCTTCGGGCGTCGGTGTCCGCGCTGCGGGCCGTCGCCCGGCGCGTGGGCGAGGTCGTTGTGGGTCCTGGGGGCTCGACGCGCGAGCTCCCGGCGGATGAGGCCGCCCGGCGGCCCGGTTCCCGTGACCGGGGCGCGGGCCGCCGGGTGGGCTGCGGGGCTTGGGTGTCCGGGGTGGCGGGCGGGCTCCGGGCGCCGGTGGCCGTCCCGCGGGCCGTCGCCCGGCCCGTCGGGTGAGGCCGTCGTAGGTCCGGGCCTCGACGCGCGCGATCGGCCCGGAGCTGGTGTGCTGGATCGGGGGCCTGTCGTACCCGTTCTCCGGAGAAGCGCATGAGTACGTATCGAGTCGCGCAGGTGACCGCCCCGAACGGCGCGTTCGAGCTGGTCGAACGAGAGGTGCCGCAGCCCGGGCCCGGCCAGGTGAGGATCGCCGTGGAGGCGTGCGGGGTCTGTCACAGCGACGCCCTCTTCGTGAGCGGCGGGCTACCGGGCGTGTCGTTCCCCGAGGTGCCCGGACACGAGATCGCCGGGCATGTCGAGGAGCTCGGCCAGGGCGTGCTGGAACGGGGCTGGAAGGTCGGTGACCGGGTGGCGGTCGGCTGGTTCGGCGGCAGCTGCGGGCACTGCAGGCAGTGCCGGCAGGGCGACTTCATCGTGTGTCCGAACCTGAAGGTCCCGGGGTGGGCCTACGACGGCGGCTTCGCCGAGAAGGTGATCGCGCCCGCCGACGCCCTGGCCCGGATCCCGGAAGGCCTGTCGGCGGTCGACGCGGGACCCATGGCCTGCGCCGGCGTGACCACGTTCAACGGGCTGCGGCGCAGCTCGGCCCGGCCGGGAGACCTGGTCGCCGTCCTCGGTCTCGGCGGTCTGGGGCACCTCGGGGTGCAGTACGCGGTCGCGATGGGCTTCGAGACCGTGGCGATCGCCCGGGGAGCGGAGAAGGCCGACTTCGCCAAGCGGCTCGGCGCCCACCACTACGTCGACAGCACGTCCGGCACCCCCGTCGCGGAGGCGCTGCAGTCCCTCGGCGGTGCCGACGTCGTGCTGGCCACCGCCGGGAACTCGGAGGCCATCACGGCCACCGTCGACGGGCTGGCGCCCCGTGGTGAGCTCGTGGTCATCGGAGCCGACACCGAGCCGATGGGTATCAACCCGGCCCAACTGCTCTTGGCCGCCCGCGTCGTCCGCGGCCACCCCTCCGGCACCTCGCAGGACGTGGAGGACACCATGGCGTTCAGCGCCCTGCACGGCATCCGCCCGACGACCGAGACCGTGCCGCTGGACGCCGCGGGCGAGGCCTACCAGAAGATGCTCGCCGGCAAGGCGCGCTTCCGGATGGTCATCACCAACGGCTGACCCTTGAGGGCCGGCTCCGGCCGGTCCGTCAGCCGCCGAGCCGGTCCAGTGCCGCGAGTACCGGGGCGGTGCCGTCCTCGTCACGGATGCGGGCGCCCAGACGGCGCGCCCGGTCCCGGTACACCGGCTCCCGGGTGGCCCGCACCAGGGCCGGGGCCAGCGTGTCCACGGTGAGCCGGCGCAGCGGTACGACGGCCGGGGCGACCCCCAGCGCCACCAGCCGGGCGGACCAGAACCCCGCGTCGAACTGGACCGGTACCGGCACGGCCGGGACCCCGGCGCGCAGCCCCGCCGCGGTCGTCCCCGCGCCCGCGTGGTGGACCACCGCGGCCATCCGCGGGAAGAGCAGCGCGTGCGGCACGTCGTCGACGGTCAGCATGTCGTCTCCGGTGGCCGCGAGCCCGCCCCAGCCGCGCTGGATCACCCCGCGCAGCCCGGCCCGCCGCAGCGCCGCGACCACCTGGGCGCTGAGCCGCGCCGCGTCCGGCACGGTGGCGCTGCCCAGTCCGACGAAGACCGGCGCCGGGCCCGCGTCGAGGAACTCGCTCACGTGGTCGGGGAGTTGTTCCTCGGTGTCGTACGGCCACCAGTAGCCGCTCACCGTGAGGCCGGCCCGCCAGTCCCGGGGGCGCGGCACCACCAGGGGGCTGAAGCCGTGGTGCACCGGCCAGTCCCGCCGTTCACGGGCCCGCCGCGCCGTGCCGGTGCGCAGCGGGGGCAGTCCGAGCCGTGCGCGCACCCCGGGGACGGTGGCCGCGAAGACGTGCTCCACGGCGAGGCCCACACCGTGTCCGGCGAGCCGGTTGACCGTGCCGCCCCAGTGGCCGCCGCCGAGCACGGGAGGCGCGAACTCCCTGGTGGCGGTCAGGGGTTGCAGATACACACCCATGCTGGGCACCCGCAGTCCCTCGCCGATGGCGTGCCCGAGCGGAGCCAGCGACGAGGACAGCAGCAGGACCTCGGCGTCCCGGGCGGCCGTGAGCAGATCCTCGGTCATCCGCCCGACCAGCCGCCGCGCCAGGTCCACCACCCGCAGCAGTTTCCCGGCACCCCCGGCACTGCGGTGCAGGGCCCGGCCGCGCGGGGACTCCAGCTCCGCTCGTGGATCGACAGGCAACGCGTGGAACCGTACGCCGGAGCCCGCCACCAGTGGCGCGAACCGGGCGTGGGTGACCAGGGTGACCTCGTGTCCGGCCCGGACGAGCCGGTGCCCCAGTCCGGTGTAGGGAGCCGCATCGCCCCGGGATCCCGCCGTCATGATCGCAACGCGCACAGCCCTCAGTATGGCGGCGGTACGGCCCCCACAGGCAGAACGAGCCCCGAAAGAGGGCGACTCAGCCCCTGTCGCAAGCGTTGACTTGACCCCCGCCGGGCCCTACGGTCGGCGCGCAGCGCGTTCGATCAACCGACCTACGTTCGATATCTCGTCAACATCAAGTCCGTCCCGTACGCGGAGGCACGCATGTACCCCCCACCCGACCGACCACCGAAGGCCTCGCACGCCGGTGCAGAGCCGCCGTGCTGGGCGCGCTCGTCCTGGCGCTGACGGCGGCCACCGCCCTGCTCCTCGCCGCCCCGGGGTCAGCGGCACCGAGGCGGCGGGCAGCAGTTACAGCGCCGCCTCCACCGGCAGGTACACCGGCGTCAGCGCCACGAGCACCGGCCTGGACGTCGTCGGCATCGCCTACACCAACACCGCCGCCACCCGTCACCGCGACCCTCCAGGTGGACGGCCAGACCCCGACGACCGTCTCCTTCCCGCCCACCGGTTCCGCCGAGGGCACGGTCTCGGTCCAGGCGCATCTGACCAAGGGGGCCGCCAACTCCCTCACCTTCACCGGCGGCCCGGCCCTGGGAGGCGTCACCGTCCACCCGATACCCGGAACCGACGGCACCCTGCTCGTCGGCAAGCAGTCCGGCCGCTGCGCCGACGTCCACGACAACACGATCACCAACGGCACCCAGGCCGAACTGTGGGACTGCAACGGCCACGACAACCAGAAGTGGTCCCGGACCTGATCCGGGGCGGCCCACTCGGACGATGCGAGAAGCATCACGGAAGAAGGGTGTGACGATCCGGGCGGTGCCGGACACGAACGGGACATGAGCAACGACGAGATCTTCGCCGCTGCCTACCGCGAGCACTACTGGGCGGTCAGCCGCTATGTCGCGCGGCGGCTGCCCGGACGGGCCGGCGAGGTGGAGGAAGTGGTGGCGGAGGTGTTCACGGTGGCCTGGCGGCGCCGACGCGAGCTGCCGGACGAGCCGCTGCCCTGGCTGTACGGGGTGGCCCGCAACTGCCTGGCGAACGCGGTACGCGGGCACGGGCGGCGGCGCCGGCTGCTGGACCGGCTCGGCAACGACGAGGCCGCGCACGGCCGGCACGTCGCGCACAGCCCGGACGCGGAGGCACCCGGCGCCTGGGTGCACGAGGCCCTGGACCGGCTCTCCCCGGCCGACCAGGAGGTACTGCGCCTCGCCGCCTGGGAGGAACTCGACGCCGGGCAGATCGCCGTCGCCCTGGGCTGCGGCCGGCGCGCGGCGACGATGCGCCTGCACCGCGCCCGCCGCCGACTGCGAGCCGAGATAGACCGCATGCGCCCGGCGCCGCGCGCGCCGGCTACGCCGCCCGGCCGCCGCACGGATCCCGGCGCGGGCGAGGGCGATGCGCCTTCCGGCGACCGGTCGCGTGGTGAAGCGTCCGTGTCCGGGCCGCCACCCGATCGACTCGCGTGTTCCGGAGCGCCGGTGAGCCCGCCGCACTCCGGTGCCCGGTCGCTTCCCGGAGCGGCTGCGGGCACGCCTGAGCGGGCGAGCCCGGGGGCCCGGGCGAGCCTGCCGCCGTCCGACGGCCGTGCGCGTTCCGGGCCGCCGGACGGTGCCGCACTCCCCGGGCGCCGGCCGCCCGCCGACGCGTCCGCGGATCCATCGCTCTGCGGACAGCGCCCGCCCGCCGTGACACCGGAGTCCGTCCCGTCGGCCGGGCCGCTGCCCGGTGTCGGGGACGGCACGCGGCCGTCCGGTTCCGCCCGCATCACCGACGGGACGCCCGCCCACGAGATGCCCGCCGAAGACATGCCCGCCGGGCAGAGCGGTCCCGGCCCGCGCTCGACACGTTCCGCCGCCCCCGCCGGCGTCCCCCTGTGCAAGGACTCCCGCCATGCCTGACGAACTCGACCTGCTGCGCCGTACCAACCCGGTGCCGGCCAACGGACCGTACTTCGGCGACGGTCCGCTCGACCACGGTGCCGAGCGGCGGCTGGAACTCCTGCTGGGCGAGGGCGAATCCCGGCCCGCCCGGCTGCGTACTCCGCGTGCCCGGCTGCGGTGGGGTCTCGCCGCCACCGCCGTCGTGCTGGCCACCACCCTCACCACGCTGCTCGGCGGCCCGGGCAGCCCGCCCGCCGTGGCCGCGCCCCGCCCGCTGGCCGTCCGCGCCCACTCCACGGCCGTACCCCTGCACCGGATGGCCGAACTGGCCGCCGCTGCCGCCACGGACGGTTCGCCCGGTCTGCGCAAGGGAACCCATGTGCAGTCCTGGAGCCTCGGCATGAGCGACGACGGGCCACCCGTGACCCTCCCCCAGGAGCGCGTGGTGCGCTGGAACGCGGACGACAGCCACACCGAGCTCGTCGTGGCGACCGACCCGCGCCACCCGGGCCGCCCGGTCCTCAGCGACGACGACGGCGGCGCGCCGCACCTGGTCGCGGACGGCCAGGTGCTGAGCCGGACCACCTACCCGCCGAGCTGGAGCGACGCCCCGCCCGAGGCGCACCCCCCGCATGATCCGGCCGCCCTGCGGGCCTACCTCACGGAGACGGCCCGCACCGGCACCGGCTCGCTGTCCACGTCCGAACTCCTGGACGGCGTCCAGGAGTTGCTGGACAACTGGACACTCGGTGCGCGGGAGTCCGCCGCGCTGGTCCGGATCCTCGCGGACGCCAGGGGCCTGCGCCCGGTCGGGCAGGTGACGGACCGGCTCGGGCGCCCGGCGCAGGCGTACACGTACGACGGGCCGGGCGAGCGGCGCATGCTGATCCTCGATCCGCGCACCGGCGCCGTCCTCGGTCTGGAGACCACCTTCACGCAGGACGACCACCGGTACGGAGTGAAGGCCGGGGACGTGATGGAGTACAGCGCCTGGATGCGCTGACCCGGTGTGCCGAACCTCAGGCGCCGAGCTGCCGGGCGGCGGCCTCGACGGTCTGCTCCAGCAGCGTGGCGATCGTCATGGGCCCGACACCGCCCGGCACCGGCGTGATCAGCGAAGCCCGCTCCACGGCGGAGTCGAAGTCGACGTCGCCGACGTTGCCCGGGTTGTAGCCGGCGTCGATGACGACCGCGCCGGGCTTGATGTCCTGCCCTCGGATCAGCCGCGGCCGGCCCACCGCCGCGACCACGATGTCCGCCTCGCGGACCGCGGCCGACAGGTCGGCCGTGCGCGAGTGGCAGTACGTCACGGTCGCGTCCCGGGCCAGCAGCAGCATGCCCACCGGCTTGCCGAGGATCGCGCTGCGGCCCACGACCACCGCCCGCTTTCCGGCAGGGTCCACGTCGTACTCGTCCAGCAGCCGCACGATCCCGCCGGGCGTGCAGGAGACGAAGCCGGGCAGGCCGAAGCTCATCGTGGCGAAGGAGGCGAAGGTGACGCCGTCGACGTCCTTCTCCGGCGCGATCGCCTCGAACGCGGCCCGCTCGTCGATGTGGTCGCCGACCGGGTGCTGGAGCAGGATGCCGTGGACCGCCGGGTCGGCCGACAACTCCCGCAGTGTGCCGACCAGTTCACCGGTGGTCGTGGCCGCGGGCAGGGTCACGTGCCGGGAGGTGATGCCTGCCTTGCGGCAGCGGTTCTGCTTCATGCGGACGTAGGTCACCGACGCCGGGTCCTCGCCGACCAGCACGGTCGCGAGACACGGCGCCGTGCCGGTCCTCTCGGTGAGGTCGGCGGCCCTCTTCGCGGTGTCCTCGACGACACGGCGGGCGAGAGCGGTGCCGTCCATGAGACGGGCCTGGGTCATGCTGCACACTCCTGAGCTCGTTCGACTCCTGCGCCCAGGCGCGCGGCATCCACCACGGACCGCTCCCCGGTGGTACTCCACCTCAGCGCCAGTCACGGCCCGGGTACAGGGTAACCGAGCACCCGTACGGCTCCCCGCCTCGGCACCGGGCCGACGCGCCGGGGCGGCTGCCGCGGGGCCGGTGCCGTCAGGGCCCGGGGTGACCGGGGCCGTCGGGCCTCAGCCCGCCGCGTCGGACGTGGCCGCGCCCGACCCCGCCGCGTCCGGCGCGGCCGGGCCCGGCGGCAACGGGTCCGCGCCGTCCAGCAACGCGGTCGCCCCGCACGCAGCCGTTCGGCGTCGACGGACTCCGCCCAGCGGGCCGGCCGGCGCGGTCTGACTGCCGTGGACGGCCGGCAGGCGCCGCAGGGCCCGGGCCTCGTCGAGTTCCCCGAGGTCCGTGGCCAGCGCCGTGGCGCCCGCCTCGTCGCCCGTGTCCCGGGCCAGTACCGCCAGCAGCAACAGCTGGGAGAGGGTGCCGGGCACCGCGCCGGCCCGGGCGCCCAGCGCGGTGGCCCGGCGCCAGCGCTCCCGGCCCCGCTCGTACGCGCCGGAGCCGTGGTCGTGGCCCCCGCGGTGCCGCAGCGCCTCGCGGGCCAGCAGATCGTCCGCGCCACCCTCCCCGGCCCGCAGTGCCTGCGCCCAGTACCCGGCGCCCGCCGCCGCGTCGGCGAAGTGGTGGTCGGCGATCAGCCCCCGGTACATCGCCGCCCAGCCCCGGCGCACCTCGTCCGGAGCGCCGTCGTACAGGTCCCGCGCCCGGTCACGCAGGGCGGCGAGCGCCCCGGAGCCCTTGCCCGCCGGGCCGAGGCGCGGGGCGCCGGCTATGTGGAGCAGCCGGGCGTAGGTGTGTCTGAGGCGGAGGAGCCCGGTGTCCCGGTCACCGTCCGGGAACTCCCGCTCGGCTGCCTCGATCCGTGCGGACGCAGCGCGGCCCGCTTCCAACGGCCGGCGGTGGCCAACTCACCTGCTGCGCAGAGAAGTTGCCGAACGCTCGGTGGACCGGCACGTCGCGTCTGGGCGCGCGAGCCGGAGTGGCTGGACCCGGTGCGGGAGGCCGTCGCCGCCCGGCTGATGATCCTCGCCCGGCACATGTCCCAGGGCTGCCGGGTGGTGCTCGACGCGGACGGCCTGAAGTACTGGCAGTACAAAGTGCTGTTGACACTGCGCCGGTCCGGGCCGCCGTACGAGTCCGGTCCGTCCGTACTCGCCGAGCGGCTGGGCCTGACCCAGGGCGCGCTCTCGGCCCGGCTGGGGCCGATCGAGGAGGCTGGGCTGATCACCCGTACCCACGAGAGCGGCGACCGCCGGCGGGTGCGGGCCGGGCTCACCGAGGCCGGGCACGCCGTGTTCGCGGCACACGCGGCAGCGGAGGACGCGGGCGAAGGTGCGCTGCTCTCAGCGCTGACCGAAACAGAGCGGCGCACACTGGCGGACCTGCTGCCCACACTGGTCCTGGCCGTCGAGGGCGAGCCCGGGGCATCCTCCCCAGGCTCGCCCGCGCCGATAAGGTCCAGGTCAACCGGGAGGTGACCCGGACCGTCGCCCATCTCCGTCCGGCGCCCGTCATGCCGGGTGTGCCTACTCGTCCCAGGCCTGGATGATCAACTGGTCCGCTATCTTGCCGTCGCGCAACGTGACCATCGACTCGGCGAGGACTCGGGTGCCGTCCCCGTACTGGCAGGACTCACTGAACGCGGCGTGATCGCCCTGCACGACGCACCGGTCCAGCCTGTGTGTCATGTCGCGGCTGTAGATGTCGTCCAGCAACTCGGCGATCTGCCCCCGGCCGCGCAGGACCGTGGGGTGGCTGGGCTGGTTGTTGCGGTCGACGATACGGATCTCCGCGTCGTCGGCGTAGAGCGACAGAAGGGTGTTCCCGGTGTTCCCCTCTATGCCCCGGCGCAGTGTCTCGATGTCGAAGCCGGAACCCGTCGCGGTGCCCATGGCTGACCTCCTTCGGGCGCCTGCGGCCCGGCGGGGCGCGGACCGCGCGGACGCCCACCCTTCGAGACTGCTCCGGCGCGGCGGCCTCGGCAAGCGCAGCCTGCGGGCCCCGCCTCAGGGGTGCGCCTGTGACGGGTCCGCGGCCGGTCCCGACCGCAGCACCGCCCAGTCCCGGCAGAGCGCGAAGGCCGAGGCCGTACCGCCCGGGGCGCCGTCCGGCAGACATTCCGGGAGCAGCCGGGTGAGCCGGTCGCCCGGGCCCAGTTCCAGCCAGGTGCGGACTCCGTCGCGGTGCAGCAGGCCGACCGCCTCCGCGAAGCGCAGCGGAGCGCGCCGCACCCAGAACTCCGGCTCGGCGGTCTCCGCGCCCACCGGACGTGCGGTGACGTCGGACACCAGGGGGAGGCGCGGCGTGCACGGGTGGAGCGTGGCGAGGGTACGGCCGTAGGCGTCGAGGATGTCGTCCAGGTGCGCGGAGTACGGCTCCGGGTCCGCCGGGCCGCCCAGGAGCCGGGCCAGGGTGCCGACCGCGTGGCAGGCGTCCGCCAGCGAGAAGACGCCCGCTGCGTACGCGGCGGCCATCCGCCCGGCCGCCTGCCCGAACACCGCGTCCGGCAGGACGCCCCAGCTGCGCAGCAACCGGTACTGCGCCACCTGGAGGGCGAACACCGCGGGCCCGGCGAACGGTTCCCGCTCCAGCAGCGCGGCCGTACGCGTCCCGTTGTCCGCGAACATCACGGATTTCAGCGGGAGTTCGAGATACGGATCGAGACGCCCGCAGATGTCGTCCAGCGTGTCGGCGAACACCGGGAACGCGTCGCTGAGTTCCCGTCCATTTCCGGGCCGCGGCTCGCCTCCGGCCGAGAAAAGGAATGCGATACGACCATTGAGGGCTTCGATGGGCATGCCCCCATTGAGGCACGCCGCAGTCGGTGCACACACCAGGCGAACTCATGCACCCTGCAAAAAGATTGCCATCATGGAATGACGTTATTCGGTCACATTCTTACCGGGGAGCGGATCATTTCTTACGAATGGCGAATGCGTACGCCGTTCTCGGCGGGCGCACCCGGCGCGGCGCATGTCGCCCGGCGGCCGGAAAGATCCACGCTCCCCGCCGTGGTCCGCGCCGCCACCGATCGGTCCCGCGTAGGGTCGGCGGCGAAGGCATTCGAGGAAGGGGCCAGACCATGGCGCAGGAAGTGCGCGGCGTGATCGCACCGGGGAAGGACGAGCCCGTACGGATCGAGACGATCGTGGTCCCCGATCCCGGGCCCGGCGAAGCCGTGGTGCGCGTCCAGGCCTGCGGGGTCTGCCATACCGACCTGCACTACAAACAGGGCGGCATCTCGGACGACTTCCCCTTCCTCCTCGGCCATGAGGCCGCCGGAGTCGTGGAGTCGGTCGGCGAGGGCGTGACCGACGTGGCGCCCGGTGACTTCGTCGTCCTCAACTGGCGTGCCGTGTGCGGGCAGTGCCGGGCCTGTCTGCGCGGGCGGCCCTGGTACTGCTTCGCCACCTACAACGCCAAGCAGAAGATGACCCTCACCGGCGGCACGGAGCTCTCGCCGGCACTGGGCATCGGCGCGTTCGCCGAGAAGACGCTCGTCGCCGCCGGCCAGTGCACCAAGGTCGACCCGGCCGTCTCCCCGGCGGTCGCCGGCCTGCTGGGCTGCGGGGTCATGGCCGGTATCGGCGCCGCCATCAACACGGGCGGTGTCGGGCGGGGCGACTCGGTCGCGGTCATCGGGTGCGGCGGGGTCGGCGACGCGGCCATCGCGGGGGCGAACCTCGCCGGCGCGGCGAAGATCATCGCCGTCGACATCGACCACCGCAAGCTGGACAAGGCCCGCACCCTGGGCGCCACCCACACCGTCAACTCCAAGGAGACCGACCCGGTCGCGGCGATCCGCGAGCTGACCGGCGGTTTCGGCGCCGACGTCGTCATCGAGGCCGTCGGCCGCCCCGAGACCTACCGGCAGGCCTTCTACGCCCGCGACTTCGCCGGCACCGTGGTCCTCGTCGGCGTCCCCACCCCCGACATGAAGCTCGAACTGCCCCTGCTGGACGTCTTCGGCCGCGGCGGCGCCCTGAAGTCCAGCTGGTACGGCGACTGCCTGCCCTCGCGTGACTTCCCCATGCTGATCGACCTGCACCTCCAGGGCCGGCTGCCGCTCGACGCGTTCGTCACCGAGACGATCCGACTGGACGAGGTCGAGAAGGCGTTCGAGCGGATGCACGGCGGCGACGTACTGCGCTCGGTGGTGGTCTTCTGATGACCGTACGCATCGAACGCCTCGTCACCACAGGGCAGTTCACCCTCGACGGCGGCACCTGGGACGTGGAGAACAACGTGTGGATCGTCGGCGACGAGCGCGAGGTGATCGTGATCGACGCCGCCCACGACGCCGAGGCCATCGCCCGCGCCGTCGACGACCGGCGCCTGATCGCCATCGTGTGCACGCACGCCCACAACGACCACGTCAACGCCGCACCCGCACTCGCCGACCTCACCGGCGCCACCATCTGGCTGCACCCCGACGACCTGCCCCTGTGGAAGACGACCCACCCCCACCGCGACCCCGACCGGCACCTCCTGGACGGCCAGGTCATCGAGGCGGCCGGCGCCGACCTGACCGTGCTCCACACCCCCGGCCACGCCCCCGGTGCCGTCTGCCTGTACGACCCCGCGCTCGGCACCGTCTTCACCGGGGACACCCTGTTCCAGGGCGGCCCGGGCGCCACCGGACGCTCCTACTCGCACTTCCCGACGATCATCGACTCCATCCGCGACAAGCTCCTCACCCTCCCGCCCGAGACCAAGGTCCTCACCGGCCACGGCGACCCCACCACCATCGGCGCCGAGGCACCGCACCTGGAGGAGTGGATCCGGCGCGGACACTGAGACCGCGCCGGCGACACCGGCAGACCGCGCAGGCAGCACTGACAGAAGGTGTCCGGTTCTCCCGTGACAGTGGACGGCGACAGCAGTCGCTCACCCGCACTCTCGCCGGGCATGCGGCGGCCCGGGGCGTGCGGGTGAACCTCGTGGTGCCGGGCACGGTCCGCACCTCGGCGTGGGAGGGGCGCGACGACGAACTCGCCGCGATCCGCCCGGTCTACCCCCTCGGCCGGGTCGGCGAGCCCGAGGACATCGCCGCCGCGGTCGCCTTCCTCGCCTCCCGGGACGCCGCCTGGATCACCGGCACCGCCCTGGTGGTCGACGGCGGACTCACGGTCGTCAACACCGGCTTTCACACGGCCGTACGACATCCCTGACGCGGTGGAGCTGTGAAGCCGAGGGCACCGCAGGGGGCGGAAGGGGTGCGGGGAACCGTGTGAGCCACCACGACGCACCCGCACCCGGCGACCGGCCGGAACCCCACGGCGCTCACCCGCCCCCGGCCGTCCCCCTCCGCAGTCGCCCCAGTAGCTCCCGCGCCGCCGGTGGCAGCGGCCCCTGCGACCGCCACGCCAGGGCCACCCGAGCGCGCGCCCGCGGGTCTTGCAGCGGGAGCACGGCGAGGCCCGGGCGGGGGCCGAGGCCGGGCAGCACGGCGACCCCGAGCCCGCGAGCCGCCAGCCGGCCCAGCCCGTCCGGCGTCGCCGCCTCGAACGCGATGTGCGGCCGGAACCGCGCCTCGGCGCACAGCCGTTCCACCACGGCACGCATCCCGGTCCCGCGCGGCAGGCCGATCAGCCGGTGCCCGCGCAGAGCCGTCGGCGGAACGGCGTCGCAGCCGTCGTACTCGGCGAGCAGGGGGTGTCCGGGAGCGGCCGCCGCGACCAGCGGCTCGTCGATCACCACGTGGTGGGCGATACCCGGCGGCGGGGCTTCCTGCGCGACGCCGACCACCGCGAGGTCCAGCTCGCCCCGGCGCAGCGCGGCCAGCATCCGGTCCGAGGTGTCCTCGGTGAGCGTGACCTCCACCTGGGGGTGCGCGTCATGGAAGTCGGCCAGCTGTCCGGCCAGGTCGAAGGGGTGCGCGAGGGTGCCCGGGACCAGGCCGACGGCGACCCGGCCGCGCAGCAGCCCGGTGTGCTCCTGCACCGTCTGCCGCACCCCGTCGACGGCCGCGAGCGCGGCCCGCGCATACGGCAGTACGGCCTCACCCACCTCCGTCGGCCGCACCGACCGGCCCGATCGATCCAGCAGCGGCTGCCCCAACTCCCGCTCCAGCTGCCGTATTTGCGCGCTGAGCCCGGGCTGGGCCAGGTGCAGCCGTTCGGCGGCCCGGGTGAATCCGGCCTCCTCCACCACCGTCACGAAGTACCGCAGCTGCCTCAACTCCATAAGCGATCATGCTAGATGCCAGACGGATCATGTCTTGGACTTCCGGCAACGCCGCCAACACCCTGGACTCATGGGGAAAGCAGCACACACCGCTACCGACCAGGCCACCACGGCCGCCGCCATCGCCGCCGAGCGTCGAGAACTGGCCGATCTTTTCGAGACGTTGACGCCCGGGCAGTGGGGCGCGCCCAGTCTGTGCGCGGGCTGGCGGGTGCGGGAGGTCGTGGCGCACATGTCGATGGGATTCCGCCATCCGGCCACGCGGGTGCTGCTGGAGCTGGTCAAGGCGCGCGGCAGCCTGCACCGCATGACCGACCGGCTCGCCCGCCGCGACGCCGCCGCCCATCCGGACGCCGTACTCGCCGGGTTCCTGCGCACCCACGCCCACCACCCCTGGACGCCTCCGATCGGCGGTCTCGCCGCGGCGCTCGGCCACGACGTCGTGCACG
Source organism: Streptomyces puniciscabiei (assembly GCF_006715785.1). Taxonomy (NCBI): domain Bacteria; kingdom Bacillati; phylum Actinomycetota; class Actinomycetes; order Kitasatosporales; family Streptomycetaceae; genus Streptomyces; species Streptomyces puniciscabiei. Next base: position 13,808 of record NZ_VFNX01000006.1, on the reverse strand, counting down.
GCCTGGACGTCACCGTCGCCCTCGGCCTGGACCGCGACATCCCGGAGGACCGGCTGCGGATCCTGCTCGGCGCGATCGATCCGCGCGCCTTCCGCGTCTTCGGCACCGACCTGACCGGCGTACGGCTGTGCGCGGACGACCTCGACTGGTCCTTCGGCTCCGGCGCGCCGCTGTACGGCCGTGGCCAGGACCTCTTGCTGGTCGCGTACGGCCGCAGGCTCCCCGCCGGCCGGCTGCGCGGCGAGGAAGTTCACCGTTTCGTCACAGCCTGACCGGAACCACAACCCCCGGGCCCCCGCACAGGTCTAGCAGTGCGACATCGCGGGAATCGCGCAGGGGAGCACCCGGGGCAGACCCTGGGCGAACAGGGGAGAAGAGGGGTCGACATGGGGGACATACGCAGACGGGGCGTCGTCGCACTGGGGGTCACGGGACTCGTCGCGCCGCTCACACTCGCCTTGACCGCGGCCCCGGCCCAGGCAGCGAGCTGCACCACACAGACGGGGCCGTATCAGAAGCAGGTGGAGAAGTTCCTCGGCCGGCCGGTCGACGGCAAGCAGTCCGCCGCTGACTGCAGCGCCATCCAGGCCTTCCAGAACAAGCACGGCATCACGCCCGCCATCGGCTACGCCGGGCCCGTCACCTGGGGCGTGATGGACCTGATGATCAAGCAGAAGGCCGTGGGCAACAACCCCGACAAGGACGGGGCGTGCCCGGTGAACAAGGGCCGGATCGCCTGCGTGAACCTCACGCTCCAGCTGAGCTGGATCCAGGACGGCAAGAAGCTCGTCTACGGACCGGTCCCCGTGCGCACCGGCCGCAAGGGCTATGCCACCCGCACCGGCCTGAAGAAGATCTACTGGCGGGACATCAACCACGTCTCGACCGTCTACAACGTGCCGATGCCCTACAGCCAGTTCTTCGACGGCGGACAGGCCTTCCACTCGGTCAACCTGAGCATGTGGAACCCTCCGGGCTCGCACGGCTGCGTCAACATGACGACCAAGGACGCCAAGGCGTACTGGTCGCTGCTGAAGAAGGGCGACGACGTCTTCGTCTACGGCCGCAAGCCGGGCACCTGAGCAGCACCCGGGCGGCCGGCCTCGGCCGTCGCCGCCCGGGCCGTCACTCCTGCGGCGCGTCCCCGAAGTCGGGGATCGCCAGACGGGCGCCGCCCTGCCGCGCCGACTCGTGCGCGATGATGCCCGGCAGGGTGTAGCGGGCGGCCACCCACGCGTTCACCGTGGGCAGCGAACGGGCGTTGACCGCGGTGACGAAATCGTCCACGAGGAAGTGATGGCTGCCCTCGTGGCCGTTGTGGAGCTCGTCGAACTCCCGCGGCAGCCGGGACCGGTCGTGCACCGGCGCCGAACCCGAGGTGAAGGCGGCCCGCAGCTCCGGCGCGATGTGCGCCAGGGACGGATCGTCGGGGGCCAGGGTCGGCTTGGGCTCCAGCAGCTCGCTGATGTCCTTCACCCCATTCTTGTCCTGCCACAGCGCGACCGTCGCCAGCTGCTCCATGCTGGCCTCCGTACCGAAGAACCGGAACCGGGACTCGCGGATGTGCGAGGGGTAGCCGACCCGCCGGAACTCGTTCGTGCGAAACGATCCGCCGCCCGCCACCTCGAACAACGCGGTCGCGTTGGACACGTCGTTGTCGAACTGGCTGACCGAACGCTCGAAAACGCCGTCGCCGCGATCGTCCCGCACCCCGATCGCCGACACGCTCACCGCGTGCGTCCGCCAGGCCCCGAGCACCCCGCCCACCGAGTGCGTCGGGTACAGCAGCGGCGGATAGCTGGCGGTCGCCTTCCAGTTCTCGCCGCCGCTGTACTGGTACGCCTCGTAGAAGCCGAGGTCCATGTCGTGGACGTAGTCGCCCTCGGCGTAGAACAGCCGGCCGAAGGCGCCCTGGGCGATCTGGTTGCGGGCGTGCACGGTCGCCGGGTTGTACTGGCTGGTCTCACCCATCATGTACGTCAGGCCGGTCGTCCGGACCGCGTCGATGATCGCCGATATCTCGTCCGTGGTGATCGCCATGGGGACGGCGGAGTAGACGTGCTTGCCCGCACCGAGGCCCTGCAGGACCAGCGGCCCGTGCGTCCAGCGCTGGGTGAAGATCGCGACCGCGTCGACCGCCCGCGACTCCAGCATGGCCTCGTACGACGGGAAGGTGCCGGCGAGACCCTGCGAGGCGACGAGCCGCTCCGCCCGCTCGGGCAGCAGGTCGGTGACATGGACGTCGCGCACACCGGGGTGGGCCTGGAAGAGCGTGGCGAACTGACCGGAGAACTGTCCGGCGCCGACGATACCGAGGGAGAAAGTCATGCCGATTACTTTTGCCTCCGAAGAATCAGACCGTCAAGAGGGGTTTCTGGCAGGTCCACTGTCGCGCTTCTGGCGGTAGGCTGCGGCTAATTACTTCTGAGGCAGAAGAAAGCGAAGGGGTCGAGTTCATGACCAGCTGGCTGCCGCTGAGCGCCGCGGAGCGCTCCGTGGCGATCGAGGTGCTCGTGCACGGACCGCTGTCCCGCACCGAGCTGGCCCGGCGCCTCGGGCTCTCCCAGGGCAGTCTCACCCGGCTGACGAAGCCGCTCCTAGAGTCCGGGCTGCTGGCCGAGGCCCCCGAGGCGGCCGGTCCGGCCCAGGCGCGTCAGGGCCGTCCCTCGCAGCCGCTGGACGTCGTGGCCGACGCCCGCTGCTTCCTCGGCTTCAAGATCACCGGGGACATGGCCTACGGCGTCGTCACCACCCTGCGCAGCGAGGTGACCGGAAGACTCGACCGGCCGCTCACCGGCCGCGACCCGGAAGCCGTCGCCGCGCTGCTCGCGGAGATGGCCACCGCCCTGGCCGAGGGGCGTCCCGCTCCCGCGGGCATCGGCATCGGCGTGGGCGGCCTGGTGCGCGAGCGGGCGGTGGTCGCCGAGTCGCCGTTCCTCGGCTGGCGGGACGTACCGCTCGCCGCGCAGGTGGGGGAGTGCACCGGACTGCCGGTCGTCGTGGAGAACGACGTGGCCGCCCTGGTCGAGGCCGAGACCTGGTTCGGTGCGGGCCGCGGCCTGGACCGCTTCGCCGTCCTCACCATCGGCGCCGGCATCGGCTACGGGCTGGTGCTCGGGGGCAGGCGCGTGCCGTTCGCGGAGGAGGGGCGAGGCTTCGGCCGGCACTGGATCATCGACGCGAACGGCCCGCTCACGCCGGACGGCGCCCGTGGCAGCGCCGTGTCCCTGCTCACCATTCCCAGCATCGAGTACCAGATCCGCGCCGCCACCGGCCGGGACACCACCTACGAGGAGATCCTCGCCGGCGCCGCTGCGGGCGAGCCCATGGCCTCCCGGGTGATCGGCGAGGCCGCCCGGGCCCTCGGCACCCTCGTCGCACAGATCGCCAACTTCGCGATGCCGCAGAAGATCCTGCTGGCCGGTGAGGGCGTCGGTCTGATGGATGTGGCCGGGAACACGGTCCGCGCCACCATGGGTGCCCACCGGCATCCAGAGGCCGACCCGGTCGCCCTGGAGACGAAGGTCTCCGACTTCCACGACTGGGCCCGCGGCGCCGCGGTGCTGGCGATCCAGGTGCTCGTACTGGGTGAGGGCCCGGTGTGAACTCCCGTCTCATGCTTGACACATCGACGTGATGAGCACCACGTCCGTAATGTCCCTATCGAGTGCACTTACTCACAGCGCCTTCACCCCGATCGGCATATGCTTCACAGCATGTCCACCACTGTTGAAGCCGCCCCCGAGCGCTCTGCGCGATCGGCCGCGGAGGTCAACGAGGAGATCAGGGCCCTGTGGCGCCGGTCGGGCGGGACACTGACCACCGAGCAGCGCGCGGAGTACCAGCGCCTCGTGATGGAGTGGGCCGCCGCGACCCCGCCGTCGCAGCGGGCGGCCTGACCGACCTCGCGCGGACCTCGCCGCACCTTGAGGGCACCCGTGAAAGCACGGGTGCCCTTCGTACGTCGCCTGCCTCGATCCGGCGCCCGCCTCAGCCCCAGGTCGCCGAGTAGTACCGCTGATAGGCCTTGCGATCCTGTTCGGCCCTGATGTAGCGGGTCGCGACCAGTGCGATCAGACTGCCCGCGATGACCAGCAGCCCGGGACCGATGTTGCGGGTGTCCGTCAGCCGTGCCAGCAGCGTCCGGCCCTGCGTGCCCGTCACCGGTGCCGCGGACCCCGGCGAGGCCGCGCTCGGTGCCACCGCGCCCTGCGCCGCCGAGGCGGACGGCGCGGGGGAGGGGGCCGCGCTGCCGGCGGCACCACCGGCGTTCTGCGCCGACACGATCAGCTTGACGTTCAGCGCCGTCAGCGCCTTCGTCACCGGCTGGAAGAACGTCGTGCCGCCCGTCGTGCAGTCACCGTTGCCGCCCGAGGTCACGCCGAGCGCGATCCCGTCGGAGAACAGCGGCCCGCCGCTGTCTCCGGGTTCGGCGCACACGTTGGTCTGGATGAGCCCGGTGACCGTCCCTTCGGGGTAGTTGACGGTCGCGTTCAGCGCGGTGACCTGTCCGTCGTGCAGTCCGCTGGTGCTGCCGCTGCGGAACACCCGCTGCCCGACGGCCGCGTCGGCGAGCCCCGTGATCCGCACGCCGTTACCGCCGCCGATCGCGACGACGTCGGCGCCGTCACCGGCCTTGCCGGAGGCGTACTGCACGAGCGAGAAGTCGTTGCCGGGGAAAGTGCTGCTCACGGTCCGGCCGAGCTGCTGGTTCCCCTGGTTGTCGGCGAACCAGGTCGACCCCGCGGGACCGCAGTGACCGGCGGTGAGGATGAAGTCGCTCTGCCCGTTGGTCACGTTGAACCCGGCCGAGCAGCGGCCGCCGGTCGACAGGATCGGCTGGGCGCCGTTCAGCCGCGTGGTGAACGTGCCCTTCGTGCGCTCCATCCGCACGAAATTCCCTATCCTCGCCGCCACTTGGCTCATCCGGGACCAGTCGCCCGCGGACACCGTGCTGTCCGCGCTGACCACGACCCCGTTGGTCCGGTAGTCCACCGCCCACGCGGTGCCCGGCACGCGGGGCGCCGAACGCAGCGTCGCCGTCGCCGACTTCAGCTCGTCCATGCTGTGCGACACGACCTTCGCCTCGGCGCCCGCGCGCCGCACCTCGCGCGCCGCCGCCTCGTCGGTCACCGCCACGACCGGCCGCCCGTCGGCGCCGATCCAGTCGCCGGCCGTCCGTGCCGTGCCGAGCCGCGCCACCAGCGCGGCCCCGGTGTCCCCGGCGCCGGACGCGCCGGACGCGGCGAGCGGTCTGGCGGCCGCCGGAGGTGTCTCGCTCGCCATGGCCGCCTGGGCGACCATCGCGCCGCCCAGGAGGAGTCCGCCGACCGCCGCCAGACGTGTCACCCGCCTGACGATCCGTCGTCGTGCGTGCCGCATGCAGGGCTCCCGAAGCCGAACCGGACGCGCGCCGCCCGTGCCGGCGGCGCGGGACCCTCGGATCGTCGAGGGCCCGCACCTCCATACGCGGGCCACGGCCCGGGCGTTCACCGACAGCGGGGATTCCGGGCGGCCGGACCCGGCTTCCACGGGGCCCATCGCGCCGCGCCCGGCTTTTCACGCGGCTCTCGCGGGGTCCCTTGTACCGCGCTCGGATTTCGCGGGGTCCTTTATACCGTGCTCGGACTTCGTGGGGTCGCTTGTGCCGCGCTCGGATTTCGCGGGGTCCTTTGTACCGTGCTCGGACTTCGTGGGGTCGCTTGTGCCGCGCTCGGATTTCGCGGTGGCCTTTCCACCAGGCTCGGCTCTCGACGGCTCCCTTCCGCTTGCCGGGGGGGATGGCCGGCTCCCTGCCGCCTGTGCTGTGCGATGGAGGGCTTTTTTCCGCCCGTGTCGAGCGATGGCCGGCTCGGTTTCCGCCGCGGTGAGCGTTTGCCGGTTGCGTTCCGGCCGCTCTGAGCGTAAGAAACACGCTCCCGCCTGAGGTGAGCGCCTGCAGGCTCCCTCCCGCCTGCGCCGATCGGTTGCGGAATGGCTCCCGGTCAGGCTCAGCGCGGGCAGGATTTCTCACCGCTGGGCTCAGCGTGGCCGGGATCCGCCACCGCCGGGGGATTCAGCGCGGGCGGGATTCGCCGCCGTCCGGCTCAGCGTGGGCAGGATTTCTCACCGCTGGGCTCAATGCGGTCGGGATCCGCCGTCGTCCGGTTCAGCGTGGGCAGGTTCCGCCGCCGTCCGGCTCAGCGCGGCCGGGATTCGCCGCCCTCCGGTTCAGCGTGGGCAGAATCCGCCACCGCCCGGCTCAGCGCAGCCGGGATCCCCCTCCGAAGGGCTCGGTGTCTCCCGAATCCTTTCGGCCCGCGCTCAGTTCTTGCGGGCCACCCCGCCGAACATCGCGACCTCCTCCGGCTCGCCCGCGTGGTCGTCATCCGGGCGCCAGCGCGAGCAGGACACCACGCCGGGCTCCAGCAGCTCCAGGCCGTCGAAGAACCGGGTCACGTCCTCTGGAGTGCGCTGGGTCAGCTTCGGGGTGCCGTGCTCGTTCCAGAACTTCACCGCCTCGTCCACGTCCGGCATCGCCGGATGGGTGACGGTGTGCGACAGCACCAGGTGACTGCCCGCCGGCAACCGGTCCGTCAACCGCCGCACCAGCCCGTACGGGTCCTCGTCGTCGCCGATGAAGATGACCACGCCGAGCAGCATCAGCGCCACCGGCCGGCTGAAGTCCAGTGTCTTCGCGGCGTGTCCGAGGATCGCGTCGACGTTGCGCAGGTCCTCGTCCAGATAGTCGGTACGGCCCTCGGGCGTGCTGGTCAGCAGCGCACGCGCGTGCGCGAGGACCAGCGGGTCGTTGTCGACGTACACGATCCGCGACTCGGGCCCGATCCGCTGGGCGACCTCGTGCGTGTTGTCCGCGGTGGGCAGCCCGGTGCCGATGTCGAGGAACTGCCGGATGCCCACCTCGCCGACCAGGTGACGCACGGCGCGGCCGAGGAACAGCCGGTCGGCGCGCGCGTAGTCCCCGATGCCGGGGTGCAGTTGGCGTATCTGGTCGCCTGCCGCGCGGTCGACCTCGTAGTTGTCCTTGCCGCCGAGCCAGTAGTTCCAGATCCGGGCGGTGTGCGGCTGGCTGGTGTTGATGCGGGCACGCAGCGACACGGCCACCTCGTCGGTGGCTGCCGGGTTGTCGGTCACGTGGGTCAGCTCCTGGGTACGGGATGAGTTGCCGGACGAGGGATACACCGTTCAAGACGCAATCTAGACGCCCGAGTTGATCTCCGCTCGCGACCCGGGTGATCCGGTCGTTCCCGCGCCCCGCACGGGGTCCTATCGTGAGCCCCATGAGCCGCATCCCGCGCACCCCTCCCGGCGACGCCCCCGACCCGCTGCACGCCCTCGGCCCGGAGCAGTTGCGCCGCCGTACGAGCATGAAGTGGCGCACCTACCCCGAGGACGTGCTGCCGCTGTGGGTGGCCGAGATGGACGTGCCCCTCGCCGGACCCGTCGTCCGGGCCGTGACCGACGCGCTCGCCCTCGGCGACACCGGGTACCCCGCCGGCACGGCCTACGCCGAGGCACTGGCCGCGTTCGCCGCCGAACGCTGGCACTGGGACGGGATCGCCGTCGAGCGCACGGCGATCGTTCCGGACGTGATGCTCGGCGTGGTCGAGATGATCAAACTGGTCACCGGGCCAGGCGATCCGGTGATCGTCAACCCGCCGGTGTATCCGCCGTTCTTCCAGTTCGTCACGCACATGGACCGCCGGGTGGCCGAGGCCCCGCTGGGCGCCGACCTGCGTATCGACCTGGCGGTCCTCGAGCACACCTTCCGGGAGGCGACCGCCGCCGGCGGGCGCGCCGCCTTCCTGCTGTGCAGCCCGCACAACCCCACCGGCACCGTGCACACCGCCGCCGAACTGGCGGCCGTCGCCGATCTCGCCGAGCGGTACGGCGTCCGGGTCGTCGCGGACGAGATCCACGCCCCGCTCGTCGCCCCGGGCGTCACCTTCGTGCCGTACCTGAGCGTGCCCGGCGCCGAACGCGGCCTGTCCCTGATGTCGGCGTCCAAGGGCTGGAACCTGGCCGGCCTCAAAGCCGCCCTCGCCCTCGCCGGGCCCAAGGCCGCCACCGACCTGGGCCGGCTGCCCGAGGAGGTCGGCCACGGACCCAGCCACCTCGGCGTCATCGCCCACACCGCCGCCCTGCGCGAGGCCACCGACTGGCTGGACGTCCTGCTGACCGGACTGGAGGCCAACCGCACCCTGCTCGCCGGTCTGCTCGCCGAGCACCTGCCCGCGATCCGCCTGCATCCCGCCGAGGCCACCTATCTGGCCTGGCTCGACTGCCGCGCCCTCGGCCTCGGCGACGACCCCGCGCAGGTCTTCCTCGACCGCGGCCGGGTCGCCCTCAGCCCGGGCCCGTCCTTCGGCACCGGGGGCGCGGGGCACGTACGGCTGAACCTGGCGACCTCGCCCGGCATTCTCACCGAGGGGGTACGGCGCATGGCCGCCGCCCTGGCGTGACCGCGCGGGTCTCGCGAGGGTCCCGCGAGGGTGCGACCGAGCCGGGCCGCCGAGCGGGACGGCCTCCTAGACTGCCGTGCATGGACGACACGCGGCTGGACCGGCTCGGCTCCGGCAAGTACCTGCTGGTGACCAGCCACCGCAAGAACGGCACCCCGGTCGCCACCCCGGTGTGGGTGGTCCGGGACGGTGACACCCTGGGCGTCTGGACGGCCGCCGACAGCTTCAAGGTCAAACGCATCCGCCGTCGCGCCGATGTCCTCGTCGGCCCCTGCGACCTGCGCGGCAACCCCACCGGCGACCAGGTCCCGGCCACCGCGGAGATCACCGACGCCGCCACCACCGCCCGCTACCGGGACCTCATCGCCCGCAAGTACGGCATCATCGGCCGCCTCACCCTGCTCGGCAGCCGGCTGCGACGCGGGCTGGACGGCACGGTCGGCATCCGGGTGAGCCTCACGGAGTAGGGACCGAGATGCCTGCCCGGCGGGGTCGTCACCTGGTGACCCGGCCTCAACTCGCTTCGGCCCGAAGTCCGGTACGGCGCCGTCAGGTCCAGGCGCCCCGGTACGGCTCGTCCAGCAGCTGGAAGACCGGCTCGCCCCGCACCGGGTCCTGGGCGGTGGACAGCCGGACCCGGTCACCGCTGTGGATGCCGACCGGCGGGCCCATGACCCGGCCGCGTACGACGAACCCCTCGGCCATCTCGATCAGCGAGACGTTGCGTGCCGCGGGCGTGTTGCGGTGCACCACGGTGGAGTGCCGGACCGTCCCGACCCCCTCGCTGCGCTCGGTGCGCAGCTCGCTGCCCTGGCACACCGGACACAGCAGCCGGTGGTACATCGCCGTGCCGCACCAGGTGCAGCGCTGGAAGACGATGGCGTCCCTGGAGTCCGCGGGGACGGGGTCGAGAACACCCGCCGCGGAGCCGGCCGCCGGATGCGAGACGTTTGCTGAGTAGTGGTACACGCTGGTCAACTCCCTGCGCTCGGCCGGAATCCCGCGTGTCCGGCGCGCACCGGGCACACGCGTGCGCGGCGGCCGTGCCACCGTGCACGGCGACAGAGTATGGCACTCAGTGTCACTCGTAAAGGCACTGCGTACCCTTATTTCATGGAGGCGGCGCGGTCAGGCCCGGCCGAGCGCCGCCTCCAGCTCCTGCACCACCCGCCACAGCGGGGCGTCCCGGCGGGCGACCAGCACCACCACGTCGTCGGGGCCGTCCGCGGGCTCGCCGGGCGGCAGCGGGCCGAAGCGGGCGGGCGCCGGGGCGGGCTCGGCCGCGTGCCCGAACACACGCTGCACATGTCCCAGCGCGTGGTCCACCGCCGCTCCCGCATCGCCCAGGCCGTCCGAGCGCAGCCAGGAGCGGAGGGCGTTGTTGTGCGCGGCGACCACCGCGGCCGCGATGACATCCGCCCGCAGCGTCCCGTCGGGCCGGCCCGCGAAGCGCCCGCGCAGGTACTCGGCGAGCGCGCGCTCGTAGCGCCACACCACCGACAGCTCGTAGGCCCGCAGGCCCGGCACCTGCTTGGTGAGGCGGTAGCGCTGCACGGAGAACGTCGGGTTCTCCGCGTACATCCCCAGCACCAGCCGGGCCGCGTCGCACACCCGGCGCACCGGTTCGTGCTCCTCGCCGCTCGCGGCGAGGAAGGCGGTCATGTCGGCCAGGCAGCGCTCGTGGTCGGGGAAGACCACGTCCTCCTTGGAGGGGAAGTAGCGGAAGAACGAACGCCGGCCGACCCCGGCCAGTGCCACGATGTCGTCCACGGTGGTCTGCTCGTACCCGCGTTCCAGGAAGAGCTGGAAGGCCGCAGCGACGAGGGCATCGCGCATCGGCGGCTTCACGGCCGGCGCCGCGCTGCTGGAGCTCATGGAGGGGAACGTAGCACCCGAACGGTCCTGGTGACACTCAGTGCAGTTCGAGGGCCCAAATGGGGGAACCGAGTGCTGTGGGAGCAAGATCCGAACATCGGGGCGATCGAATGGATGGGTCCGATCCGCGGTCGGCCGGCATCTGGACCGCCGCTGGGCCCTGGACGGCCGGGCGTGCGCGGCCCGGCCGCACGCGGTGCCGTTCGACATGGACGGCGCCCCGACCGACACCGGATCACTGAGGCTGCGCGCACCGCGCGCGAGACGGTCCCCGGCATCGACGCGGAGGACCTCGCCGCCCTCGGCCGCCCCGCCACCCGCACCGCGGCCCACCCGCACACCCTCACCGGCGGCGACCCGGCGAGCCTCGCCGCGGCCCTGGAGTCCCGCTTCCGAGCGGCCGTCGGGCAGGAGGTGAAACCCCCGTCGGGCGCACGCGAACTCCTTTGCCTGCTCTGCGAGTTGTAGATGCCGGCGGCCCTCGTCTCGGAGTCCTCCCGACCCGTGGTGGATGCCGTGCTGAACGTGCTCGCCACCGAGGGCGCGGACACCTTCCGCACCACGATCGCCGTGGGCGAGACGGCCCCGGACCGAGCCCGCCCCCGACCCCTGCCCGGCCGCCGCCCGCACCCTGGGCGTCGACCCCGCCGCGTATCTCGCCGTGGCCGCATTGCCCGCCGGGTCACCGCGGCCGCGGCGGCGGGCTGCCGGGTGCTCGCCGTACCGTCGTACACGCCGATCGAGGCAGGACCCCGGCGCACGGTGCGCCGGGGACTCGAGGGCGTGGACATCGGCGAGTCGCGGGCGGCGGACCTCTGAGGCGGGACTGCGACGCTGGGGGACGGGCACGGAGATCCGGGCCGGGGACGGGGGCGGCCGCACCCCGACGTAACCTTTCTGCACCCACCGTCGGCACGGCGACCCGAAGCCGGCCCTGCCGCACCCGCCCGAGGAGACCCCGTATGCCCGCCGCCCGCCCCCGCCTGCTCTACGTCACCGACCTGGCGTACGAGGCCCGCGGGCGCCGCTACTGCGACGAGGACATCTTCCTCACCTCCCGGCTGCGCGCCCGCTTCGACCTCGCCCTGTGCCATCCGCTGGACGCCGCCGCGCTGATGGACGGCTTCGACGCCGTGGTGGTCCGCAACAGCGGGCCCGTCCTCGGCTACCAGCGCGCGTACGACGACTTCCGCGCGCGTGCCCTGGCCACCGGCGCCCGCGTGTACAACCCGCTCACCGGCAAGGCCGACATGGCCGGCAAGCAGTATCTGCTCGACCTGAGCGCCGCGGGCTTCCCCGTCATACCCACGGTCGGCCGCGCCGAGGAACTGCACCTGCTGCCGGCCGCCGAGCGGTACGTCGTCAAGCCGATGCTCGGCGCCGACTCCCTCGGCCTCAGGATCGTGCCCCCCGGTCAGGTCGCCGCACTCGCCACCGGTCAGGTCCTCATCCAGCCGTGCGTCGACTTCGTCCACGAGGTGTCCTTCTACTTCGTCGACGACGACTTCCAGTACGCCCTGCACGCCCCCGACCCCGCGCGCCGCTGGGAGCTGAAGCCCTATGCGGCCACCGCCGCCGACCTGGAGTTCGCCCGGCGTTTCATCGACTGGAACGACCTCGGCCACGGCATCCAGCGCGTCGACGCCTGCCGCACCCGCGACGGCGGCCTCCTGCTGGTCGAACTGGAGGACCTGAACCCCTACCTGTCCCTGCAGGCCCTCCCGGAGGACGCCAGGGACGCCTTCGTCGCCGCGTTCACGGCGTCCCTGGGCCGGTTCGCGCAGGGGGTGCGGGAGGTGCTCAGCCCAGCCTGACGGTGACCCGCTGGGTGGCCCCGGCCGTGCCCGTGAGGTCGCCGAAGCCCAGCGTCAGCGTGGCACCGGTGGTGGCCGAGGCGAGCGTGCCCGGCGCGGACGTCACCGCGGCGACGGCACGCCGCCAGGTCAGGGTGAGGCTCGTGCGCATGCGCATCGGATCGCTCACCGCGATCACGGCGGTGCCGTCGTCGTTCTCACTGATCATCACGGAGCACGGATCGCTCGCGGTGAGCGTTCCGACCGTTCCGCCGAACCAGAAGTTCACCCCGGTGAAGCCGAGCGAGGTGACGGCCACCCCCTGCTGGTGGTCCGTGTTGTCGAGCACGGTCATCCAGTGGGCGTCCGCCGCCCGGGCCTGCGTTCGGGCCGCGGTGGCGCCCGGCAGCAGGAGGTAGGCGTACGAGGCGTTCGCCGGGTCGGTGCCGTGGTCGACGTACATCGTCAGGTACTTGCGGTTCAGGACGGTGGTCGCGCCGCCCTTGTTGATCGTGCTCCAGCTGCCGTCGCGGGCGTCGCGCAGCGCCCGTACCGTCGCCCCGCCGGGGAAGACATAGCCGCCGTGCCCGCCGATGTGCGCCCACTTCGCCCCGGCGAGCGTCGCCCACCAGGGGTAGGAGGCGGGCTGGACCGTGCCGTCGACGGTGAAGGGGGCGCCGCCGGTGGGGCCGAGGTTGCGGTTCTCGACCGTGGTCTCCACGGCCGTGCCGTCGGTGCAGGTGATGCCCGCGCCGAGACAGACGACCGTGTCGTCCAGGAAGAACCACGACTTCTTCGCCACGAGCGTCGACTGCAGGCCCTTGAGGTACTGCCCGACGGCCGCCCGGTGTCCGTCCGTCGCGCCGCCCACCCAGTTCACGTCCGGCATCGAGGCGCCCCAGTCCCCGCCGGCCTGGTCGGCCAGCGCCTTGCGCGAGACGGTCGTACCGGGCAGCCGGTAAGGGTCGACGGTGGGCCAGAAGGCGTCGCTGTACTGCCCGTTGGCGAAGGTGTCCCCCCACCAGTAGAGCATCCCGGCCCCGGTGTGCCAGCCGCGCAGGTTCTCGCCGTTGCCGGTCTCGTAGTAGGTGATCCTCTTGTTCGCCATGCTCACCGAGGCCGCCCAGCCGGATCCGCGGTGCGTGGCCCGCGCCATGGACGGGAACAGCCGGTGCCCGGCCGGCTCGGCCAGCGCCGTCACCGACCCGTCGTCCTGCACCCCCTTGAGCCGGGCCAGATGCGGCAGGCTCAGCACCGGGTCGGCGAGCGGCGGGCTGTAGTGGTCGCGCTGCATCCAGCCCTTCACCAGAGCACGCCAGCGTGCGTTCTCGGCCGCGCTCGCGCCCTGCCCGAGCAGCACGATCGAGCCGAGGATCGGATGGCCGCGCAGATGGTCGTCCTGCTGGACCTGCTGGGGGTCCGCCGCCGAGAGCCCGCGGCTGATCGCCCGGCCCGCGACGCCGTCCATCATCAGACCGTTGTGCAGGAACGGCGCCCAGGCGTGCTCCACCGCGTCGAACACGATCTGCCGGTTCGGGTCCGTCACCTCCCAGCTGGACCCCGCCAGCAGCGCGAACAGCAGCCCGAGTCCGCCGAGCATGACCGAGCCGTAGGAGCCGGTGTACGGCACGGTGGTGTGCTGGACGAACGAACCGTCGGCGTACAGGCCGTCGCGGAG
>NZ_VFNX01000005.1 GCF_006715785.1 Streptomyces puniciscabiei | reverse complement strand
GGGCGGCGCCGTGATGGCGTGCCGCATGGACGAGACGTCGTAGCGGCCTTCACCTCGTCGGGGAGGGCGAGAGCCGGTGGAACTGGGTCGGGACCATATGGGTGCGTCACCGGTGGGTGTCGATCAGGCGCAGCATCTCCTGCGGGCCACCTGTCCATCAGACCAGACGGTGGCCGATGTGCAGGACGCGCCCGCGAACTGCAGGACCGCCGTGTGGTACAGCGGCGAGCAGACCAGGTGGACGTTGTCGTCGAAGGGCTTGATGCCGAAGATCCCGAGGAAACCGCCCAGGTAGGCCTCCTCGGGATCTTGCCGGGCAGCGGGCGGCGAATGCCGCGCGGGCGTCCGTCGTACCGGAGGTGGTTCATGACCCAGCCGAGTTCCCGGCCGTCGGGTGCGGACTCCGGTCGCCCGTCCAGCAGTGGGCGTACGGCCGGAAGCCCTCGACCGCGCCGACCGCGTACCGGTGCGTGCCCGGCAGCCGGCCTCGTCGGCGGCCCGGCGCGCCGCGTCGCCGAACCGCTCGTGCGCGATGAGCACCTTGGCGCCGGAGTCGGCGACGATCCAGGCGATCTCGGGGCCGACCAGGTGGTGGTTGACCGGGACCAGATAGAGGCCGGCCTGGGTGGCGGCCAGGTAGGCGGTGAGGAACTCGACGCCGTTCGGCAGGACGACGGCGAAGGCGTCGCCGCGCTCCAGGCCGGCCGCGCGCAGGCCGTGGACGAGCCGGTTGGCGGCGCCGTGCAGCCGTCCGGCGGTCCACTCCTCGCCGTCGGGGGCGATGAGCACCGTGCGGTCGGGGTCGCCCGTGGCCTGGGCCCAGAATCCGGCGGGGGGCGTGCTGGTCACTTGCCGCTCCTTCCGGCGATGCGGTTGATGCGGTCCACGGCCTTCTCGAAGCCGCGGGTGAGGTCGTCGAAGACGGCCTGGACGCTGCGTTCGCTGCTCATCCGGCCGACGATCTGCCCGACCGGCGTGCCGAGCAGCGGTTCGACCTCGTACTTCTGGATCCGGGACACCGCCTCGGCCACCAGCAGCCCCTGCAGCGGCATGGGCAGGGTGCCGGGACCGGCCGGGTCGTCCCAGGCGTCGGTCCACTCGGTACGCAGCTGGCGTGCGGGCTTGCCCGTGAGGGCACGGGAGCGGACGGTGTCGCCGGACCCGGCGGCGAGCAGCTTGCGGGTCAGGGCGGGCGAGTGCAGGTCGGCTTCTGTGGTGGTCAGCCATATCGAGACCAAGCCACACACCCTGCCGCGCCGAGTGTGAGTGCGGCAGCCACCTGTGCCCGCTGCCGATGCCGCCCGCGCCAGGACGGGCAGCGGGTCGACGGCGTCCACGATCTCGGGGGTGAGCACCATGGTGGCGATCTCGCCGGTGTGACCGCCGGCCTCGTAGCCCTGCGCGACGACGATGTCGATGCCCGCCTCCTGGTGCTTGCGGGCGTGCCGGGCGCTGCCGGCGAGGGCGGCGACCAGCACGCCCCGGTCGTGGGCGCGGGCGACGACGTCGGGGGGCGGCGAGCCGAGGGCGTTGGCGAGCAGCTTGATCGGGTAGTCGAAGGCGACGTCGAGCTGGGTGCTGGCGACCTGCTCCATCCATCCGGTGATGCGCCACCCGGACGCCTCGCCCTCGGCCAGTTCGGCGACGCCGTACTTGGCGAGGGTGTCCCGCACGAACTGCCGGTGCCCCTCGGGGATCATCGCCTCGACCTCCGCCTCGGTCACGCCCTCGACCTCTTCGCCGGCATGACGACGTCCAGCCCGTAGGGCCGGCCGCCGGCGTGCTCGTCGAGCCAGTCGAGGTCGCGCTTGAGGTCGTCGGGGGCGGTTGTAGCGGACCGCGCCGAGCACGCCGAAGCCGCCGGCCCGGCTGATGGCCGCGGCGACGGCGGGGAACGGCGTGAAGCCGAAGACGGCGTGCTCGACTCCCAGTTTCCTGCTCAGCTCCGTCTGCATGGGCGCAGGATGCCGCAGCCGGCCGGACGACGGAAGAGGATTTCTGACGTTCCGTCAGATTCTTTTCGGGCGGCGCCTCACGAGGCGGCCTCCAGCACCGCCATCGCCGCATTGTGTCCCGGTACCCCGCTCACCCCTCCCCCGCGCACCGCGCCCGAGCCGCACAGCAGCACGTTCGCGTGCCGGGTCTCCACTCCCCAACGGCCCGTCCCCTCCTGGACGTAGGGCCAGGACAGGGCGCGGTGGAAGATGTTGCCGCCGGGCAGCCGCAGGTCGCGTTCGAGGTCGAGCGGGGTCTTGGCCTCGATGCAGGGGCGGCCGTCGGCGTCGGTGGGCCAGGCAGTCGGCGAGGGGTTCGGCGAGGTGGGCGTCGAGCTGGGCGAGGGTGGACTTCAGCAGCTCCTCGCGTACGGCGTCGTTGTCCCGGTCGAAGAGCCGGGCGGGGGTGTGCAGGCCGAACAGGGTGAGGGTCTGGTAGCCGCGCCCGGCGAGCTCGGGGCCGAGGATGGTGGGGTCGGTCAGGGAGTGGCAGTAGATCTCCGAGGGCGGCACGGCGGGGAGTTCACCGGCAGCGGCCTGGGCGTGGGCGGTGGCGAGCTGCCGGTAGCCCTCGGCGATGTGGAAGGTGCCGGCGAAGGCCTCGCGCGGGTCGACGGCCGTGTCGCGCAGCCGGGGCAGCCGGGTGAGCAGCATGTTGACCTTGAGCTGGGCACCCTCGGGAGGCTCGGGCGACGGGTCTCCCGTCAGGCCGGCCAGCTCCTGCGGAGAGGCGTTCACCAGGACGTGCCGGGCGGCGGCGACGCCCTCGCCGTCGGCCGTGCGGTAGGTGACCTCGGCGGTGTGTCCGTCGGTGGCGATGCGGACCGCCTCGTGTCCGGTCGCGATGACCGCGCCCGCCGCGCGGGCCGCGGCTGCCAGGGCGTCGGTGAGGGCGCCCATGCCGCCGACGGGCACGTCCCAGGCGCCGGTGCCGCCGCCGATGACGTGGTAGAGGAAGCAGCGGTTCTGGGTGAGGGAGGGGTCATGGGCGTCGGCGAAGGTGCCGATCAGGGCGTCGGTCAGGACCACGCCCCGGACCAGGTCGTCCCCGAAGTTCTCCTCGACGGCGACCCCGATCGGCTCCTCGAACAGGGCTCGCCAGGCCGTCTCGTCGTCGATGCGGCGGCGCAGTTCGTCGCGGGTGGGCAGCGGTTCGGTGAGGGTCGGGAAGACGCGTTCGGCGACGCGCGTGGTCATGCCGTAGAAGCGCTGCCAGGCCTCGTACTCGCGCTCGCCGCCGGTCAGCCGGGCGAAGGCCTCCCGGGTGCGCTGCTCGCCGCCGCCGACGAGGAGTCCGGTGTGGCGTCCGCCGCGCTCCACGGGCGTGTACGAGGAGATGGTGCGCCCGCGCACCCGGAAGTCCAGACCGAGGTCGCGCACGATCTTCTGCGGCAGCAGGCTGACCAGGTAGGAGTAGCGCGACAGACGGGCGTCCACCCCGGCGAACGGGCGGGTGGAGACGGCGGCGCCGCCGGTGTGCCCGAGCCGTTCCAGCACCAGCACGGAGCGGCCCGCCCGGGCCAGGTAGGCGGCGGCGACCAGGCCGTTGTGGCCGCCGCCGACGATGACGGCGTCGTACGTCCGGGTTCCCTCGTTGGCAGGCATGGTCCTTCGTAACACGTGGTGATCTACGGCGGCCAGAGGCGTGCCGACGGGATGCGACAGGGAGGGCCGCATCCGAAACCGCCCGACCCGGGAACCGCCGCTGGGGGCAGGCCCGGCTCAGTGGCCGCCGAACGCCCGTTGCTGCCGCAACACCGCCACGCTCCGGTAGAGCTCGACCGCCTCCGCGCCCCGGCCGAGCCGTTCCAGGCAGTGGGCCTCGTCGTTGCGGGCGGCGAGGGTGTCGGGGTGGTCGGCGCCGAGGAGCTGTTCGCGGGTGGCGGCGACCCGCCGGTACTCGGTCAGGGCCTCGGCCCAGCGCCCCAGCCAGCCGAGGGCGACCGCGATCTCGCGGCGGCTGACGAGCGTGTCGGGGTGGGCGGGCCCGAGGACCTGCTCGCGGAGCAGGCAGACGTCCCGGGCCTCGGCGAGGGCCTCCGCCCAGTGGCCCAGCCGGCCGAGGTTGACCCCGAGGCCGTGCCGGGCGCGCAGGGTCTCGGGGTGGTGAGGGCCCTGGACGCGGGTGCGGTCCACGATCAGCTCGCGGTACACGTGCAGGGCGTCCGCGCTGCGGCCGAGGCGGCCGAGGCTGAGGGCGGTCTCGTAGCGGGCGGCGAGGGTGTCGGGGTGGTCGGCGCCGAGGACGCGCGCTCTGGCCCCGGCGACCTCCCGGTAGATGCGCAGCGCCTCCTCCCAGTGGCCCGACTGCCCCTGGGCGTAGGCAAGTTCACAGCGCGATACGAGCGTTTCGGGGTGGTCGGGGCCGAGCACCCGGGCCCGGGCCGCGGCCACCTCCCGGGCCGTGCGGCAGGCGTCGTCCAGGCGGCCGAGCCGGCCGAGGGTGCAGGCGAGGTTGTGGCGGCAGCGCAGGGTGTCGGGGTGGTCGGGGCCCATGACGCGCACCCGGGCGGCCAGCACCTCCGCGTACACCTGGTGGGCCTCGAAGTGACGGCCCAGACGGCCCAGCGCATAGGCGGTCTCCTGGCGGACGGCGAGCGTGTCGGGGTGGTCGGGGCCGAGGACGCGGGCCCGGGCCGCCGCGAGATCCGTGTAGGCGGCCAGCGCCTCGGCGACCCGGCCGGCGCGGACGAGCGCGAAGGCGGCCTCGTAGCGGCCGGCCAGGGCCTCGGGGTGGTCGGGCCCGGTGCGCTCCACGGGTGGTGCCGGGCGCTCCGCGGGGAGGGGCGGTACGGGCCGCCGAGCGTCCCGGGGGCCGTGGTGGCTGGTCGCTCCCCCACGTTCTCGGCTCCGCTCGAACCCGGGGGGTCCTCCCTCGCGACGACAGTCGCCTGTCGGGTACAGCCCCGCGCCCCTTGGCGGCGTGTCCCGCCGGGGCACCTTCCATCGGCCCGACAGGGCCGCCCCCGGGTCCGGCGGCAAGGCACCGGGCCCGGCACCCAGCGCCTTGTGGCCGGTGGTCATGCCGCACGTCCAGGACGGCAGGCGGGCGGCGCCGGTCACCTGCGGGATCTCCGCGGCCGGGATGGAGGCGGCCGCCCCGCGTGGCTCCCGGATCCGGCGGGCCAACTCCCCCGCGTCGCAGGGCCGTTCCTCGGGCCGTTTGGCCAGCAGGTCGAGGATGATCCGCTCGAGGCGGCCGGGCAGCTCCGGGCGCACCTCGCGTGGGGGCCGGGGCGGGGTGTCGCGGTGGCCGACGAGGATCGCCCAGGCGTCCTCCAGGTCGAACGGCGGTGCGCCGGTGGCGATTTCGTACAGCACGCAGCCCAGCGAGTACAGGTCGCTGCGCCGGTCCACCGCATCGCCGCCGATCTGTTCCGGAGACATGTAGTGCGGGGTGCCCAGCGCGACCCCGGTGCCGGTCAGCCGGGTGGTGAAGCCGATGTCGTGGCCGAGGCGGGCGATACCGAAGTCGCAGATCTTCACCGTTCCGTCGGTGAGCCGGACGATGTTGGCCGGTTTCAAGTCGCGGTGGACTATGCCCTGTTGATGGGTGTAGGCGAGAGCGGCGGCGACCTGGGCGGCGATGTCCTCCACGTCGTCCACCGGCAGCGGATGACCCTTGTTGTCCTGCAGCAGCCGGCTCAGATCGCGGCCCTCGAGGAGTTCCATCACCAGATACGGGACCCCGTCGGACTCGCCGAAGTCGTGGACGACGGTCACCCCGCGGTGCGAGAGGCCGGCGGCCACCCGGGCCTCTCGGCGGAAGCGCTCGCGCAGGACCTGGGCGAGGGACGGGTCGTGGTGCGGGCCGAGCGGCTTGAGGCACTTGACCGCGACCTGCCGGCCCAGGGATTCGTCCCGGGCCCGCCACACCTCGCCCATACCGCCCCGCCCGATCAGGTCGAGCAGCCGGTACCGGCCCTGAACCAGCCTGTTCTCCCCCATAGCGATCCGCCGCCCCCGTCGCCGTCCGCCCCGCCGCCAGGAGGCCGGCCCCGAGCCGCGCCCCACGCACCGGCCCGATCCGCGCAACACCCCCCTGCTCGTCCAGTATGGCGGCCTATCGTCCGACTTTGTACGGTGCCGGACGCGCCGCCGGTCCGAGCCGCGCCATGGCCCGCAGGATGTGTTTGGGCGGCAGCTGCCAGCGCAGACGTGCGGGAATGCCGCGCAGCAGCGCGCCCATGGCCCGCAGCCGGCGGGTGACGACGGTGGGTGCGGGGGCCGGTCTGCCGTACAGCTCATGGGCGTACGGCGGCAGTGCGGCGTACGCCAGTTGGGCCACGCGCCGCCACAGCACCTCGCGCGCCGGGATGAGAAGGGGATGCGTCGGCGGCCGGAGGAGGAAGTCGTCCACCTCGCGTGCCTCGGGTCCCGCCGCCAGTTGTGGCCGCACCTTCTCGAAGTACGCGGCGAGTTCGGCCCGGCTCGCCGGTACGGTCTCCGGCTCGAGGCCCACCAGGCGGGCGCTGACCCGGTGTTCGGCCATGTACCGGTCGGCCTGGGCGTCGGTGAGCGGGAAGCCGGAGCGCCGCAGGACGTGCAGATAGGAGTCGATCTCCGCGCAGTGCACCCAGAGCAGCAGCCCGGGTTCGTCGACGCCGTACCGCTCGCCGGTCTCCGGGTCGGTCGCCGTCAGCATGCGGTGGATCTTCCGCACCCGTGCGCCGGCCCGTTCGGCGGCCTCTGTGGTGCCGTACGTCGTCGTCCCGACGAAGTTCGCGGTGCGCATCAGCCGGCCCCACGCGTCGCGCCGGAAGTCGGAGTTCTGCAGGACGCCGCGCACCGCGCGCGGGTGCAGGGCCTGGAGGTAGAGCGCGCGGATGCCGGCGACCCACATCATCGGGTCGCCGTGCATCTGCCAGGTCACCGAGTTCGGCGTGAACAGCCCGGGGTCGCCCATGCCCAAAGGTGTGATCACAGCCATTGGTTGTCACCTCGTGTCGCCGTCGACCTGAGTATCTGCCCGGTTTGCCAGTGGATCATTCACTCGCCGCGAAGGGTGAGACGGCAGGAGGGAAGAGCCCGGACGTGGCCTGCCCGGCGCCCACACGCAGACCAGCAGGCAGCGACCCGGCGGAGCGACAAGGGCGCCGGTCACGACCGTCTGCAAGGGCGCCGCGGTCCCGGTGACGGGCGCGGGCTCGTCTCCCGTGTGCGCCGAGCCGTCCGCGTCGGTCCGGCGAACGGCAGCCGGGACCCTCGCCGCTTGAACGGTGAGGACGGCGTGCACGGCGAGAACCCCTGGCGAGTAGAGCGATCACCCGGGGGACGAGCAGGATCCAGGCCTCGGCCACATCGCTGTGCCGCCGCAGCGGGTTCCGCCGGCGCACAGACGCACCGGGGTGACCGTCGCGGGACGTGTCCGTGTCATCGTCACCTCTCCTGACCTCTCGGCCGGGTCCGAGGAGCCGGCGCCCGACCTGCTGCCATGACTGGAGATGAGCCCCGTGCGCCGCGCGGTGGTTCTCGACGAGGGAGGTGTCATCGGCATCCTCGCCGTCGCCGGCGTCACCCGCGACCTGGCCTGGCCGGGGGCCCGCCGAGACCCCGCCGCGCCCCACCACCCCGCACCGCGCGAAGGAGCCCAACAGCCGCGCGTGGCGGCGGACTTCACGGTGGCCGACGACCGGCCTGCCCGCGCGGGCAGCCCGTCGGGTCACAACCGGGGACGGAGCACGTCGTAGGCCCAGGCCGCCAGCGTGGTGGGCGTGGTGGTGTACGGAGTTCGCGGCTGTTCCGGGACGAAGCCGTCCCGCAGGCCGGTCGACATCCCGATGACCGCCTCGACCAGGCCGTCGGTCATCCCGGATGCGCGCAGCAGGTTCCGCATCGCGTCGTCGCTGATCCGCTCGACGCGCAGCGGACGACCGATGGCGGCGGACACGATCTCGGCGGCCTGCGGCCAGGTGAGGTCGGCCGGACCGTGCACGGCCTGGACACAGCGTCCGGACCAGTCGGTCGACAGCAGCCGTGTCACGGCGACCTCCGCTATGTCGCGCGGCGCCACCCAGGCGAGAGGCTGGTCCAGGGGCAGGATCACGGGTATGACGCCGGAGCGTACGGCCTGGAGCTGGAGCTCCAGGTTGGTGAAGAAGTAGCCGCAGCGCAGGTGTGTGACGGTGGCACCGAGGGCGTCGAGGGCGAGCTCGGTGCCCGCGAGGCCGTCGATCTCGCCGGCTCCGTCGCGCTTTTCGGCGCCGACGCTGCTCTGGAAGACCGTCCGCTCGATGCCGTTCGTCCTGACGGCGCTCACCAGAGCCTCCGTGGCCAACTCGTAGTCCGCGAGCGGATCTTCGCCCGACGACGGGGGATCCACCCAGAACAGCGCGTCGACCCCGGCAGTGGCGGCGACGACCGCCTCGGCGTCGCGCTGGTCCACCTGGACCGCGTCGACCTCGTGGCGCATGTCGGGGGCGAGCCGGCCGGGTTCGCGCGCGAGTACCCGTGGGCGGACTCCGGCTCGCAGGAGCATGGCGACCACGTGCCGTCCCACGTTGCCGGTGGGCGTCGTGACTGCGATGCGCATGGCTTGGTCTCCTTTCGGCGGGTTCCGGCATCACGACGCTAGAGGCCAATCCGGACACCTCCTGTCTCCTTGGCTCACCGTGTGTGCGGCGGCCGCCGTACGTGCGGGGATCAGCCGGGCTCAGGTACGACCGCCACCGGGGAGGCCGCGTGGTGGAGCACGCCGTGGGCGACACGACCCAGTTGGAGCCCGAAGTGGCCCTGGCGCCGCCGGGCACCGACGACGAGCAGGTCGGCCTCATGGGACACGGCCGGCAGGACGTCGCGCGCGTGGCCCTCGACCGCACGCCGTGCCACCTGCAAGTCGGAGGGGGCGTCCCGCAGCGCCTCCTCCACCATTTCCACAGCCCGCTGCTCCTGCAAGTGGGCCGGCTCGCCGACCAACAGCGGCGGGCTCGTGCAGGGGCCGGCGCCAGGCCCGTACGGCCTCGATCGGGACCCCGCGCAGCAGGGCCTCTTCGCACGCGAACCGTGCCACGGCCGAACCCGGGGACCTCTCCCCCACACCCAGAACGATGCGACCGCGCGCCCCAGAGCCTGCCCGGTTGTCGTGGCTCCCGCGCAGCACGATCACGGGACAGTGCGCGTGCCCTGCTACAGCGACGCTGACCGAGCCGAGGAATGCCCCGGTCACGCCGCTGCGACCGCGCCGGCCCAGCACCATCACCACAGCGTTGCGGCTCTCCCGCACCAGTGCGTACCCCGGCTCCTCGGGCAGCACGTCGGTGGTCACCTCCACACCCGGCTGCCGGCGGCGAGCACGCCGCTCCGCAGTTCCGACGATGTCCTCGGCCATCACCTCCTCCGACGGCGCACCGAGGTCGGAGGCCACGGAAACGCCGACCGCGACCTCGCCGTCCGTGGCCTGGGAGGCGGCCTGGGCCCGAGGGCCCGGGCCGATGCCGTCATGTCGCCGCGCGTCGTCACGGTTGAGGCCGTCGACGACCTCCAGGTGGCCTACCGGACGTTCCGCCGCACCGGGGTCCGTCGCCTTCCGGTCCTGGACGCGGGCCGGGTGGTGGGCGTGCTGACGGTCGACGACCTGTTCCTCGATCTCTTCCGCCGGTTCGCCGACCTGCTGGGTCCGGTCGCCTGGAGCGTGCTGCAGGAGCCGCCGGGGCCGCCTCCTGAGGCCGGAGCCGAGCATGGGCCCTCAGCGGCATGGGGCAAAGCCCGGGGCAGCCGCCACGAGAGACACCGGAGGAGATCCTCGACCGCCGCTTCGCCTCGGGCGAGATCGACGCGGACACCTACACCGAGGCGCACGAACGGCTCGCCGCCCACAGGCCGAAACCCCGGTGACCGTGTCCTGCGACACAGTGGACTCACGGTGAGACGGCGTACCACGTCTGCCAGGACAGACGACTGCTCGCACCGGTGCCCGGACCTCACTCGCGGCGCAGAACGACTTTGAGGGCGCCCGTGGCGATGCCCTGTGCGAACACCACGGTGTGGAGATCGGGGACGGTGTCCCAGGAGGTCCCCCTCGTTCCCCCCACCTCCACGGTCGTCCTCGCCGTGCCCCTGGGCAACGCGGCCACCCGCACGCCTCAGTCCGGTCCCCTGTACGGGCGGCGGAAGACCGGTGCCTGACCGGTGCCCCACGGGCGTACGGCCGCCAGCGCCTGAGCGACGGCGGACTCCAGCGCACCGCTGGTGTCGACCGGTACGGCTTCGGGCCACGGCGGTTCCCTCGCGGCCATGGCGCTGACGATCTCGGGGCCGGCGTCGGACGGGCCGGGGGCGCGCGTGCGCAGCCGGGCCGCCGACACGTCGCCCGGCACGTGGCAGTGCAGCGCGACCAGGTCGGCGTCGGCGCGTTCGGCCGCGCGGACAGCGGCTTCGCGCTGTGCGGCATCGGACCAGGTGGCGTCGAGGACCACCGATTCGCCGGAGGCGAGCAGTACGGCTGCGCGGTCGAGCAGTGCGGCGTACGTCCGGGCCGTCCACTCGGGCGTGTACAGCCCCTCGCCGTAGCCCGCCGCGGCGGACTGCTCCGCCGGGATGCCCGCCAGCTCCTTGCGGACGCGGTCGCTGCTGAGCAGGGTGACCCCCAGCCGGTCGGCCAGGGCTCCCGAGAGCGTCGACTTCCCGCTGCCCGGCAGTCCGCCGACAAGGGTGAGGCCGACGGCGGAGGTACGCAGGTGGCGCAACGCCATGGAAGCGAGCCGCCGCGACGCCGTTTCGGAACCGGCGGCGCCCTGGCGCGTCTGGATCGCAGAGACCTTGGCACGGACGAAGGCGCGGTAGGCGACGTAGTGGTGCCACAGGGAAGGGGGCGCGGGATCCCCTGAGTACTCGCCGTACCGGGCAAGGAAAAACGTCGCCGCCTGAGGGGCTCCGAGCTGCTCCAGATCCATGGCGAGGAAGGCGGCGTCGTCCAGGCCGTCGACATAGCGGAGACGGTCGTCGAACTCCAGGCAGTCCAGGACGCGTGGACCGTCGTCGAGACAGAAGACGTCCTCGGCGAGCAGGTCGCCGTGACCGTCGACGACCCGTCCTTGCTCGATGCGGGTGTCGAACAGCCGCTCGCGACCGGCGAGATAGCGCCGCACCAGCTGTTCGGTCTCCGTCAGGCAGTCGAGCACGACGCCCTCCGCCGCCAGCGCGTGAACCTGCGCGAAACTCGCCTCCCAACGTGCCGACAGCGCATCGCGCGTGCCCTGTTCGTCCACGTCGCGGCCGCGGGGGGCAGCCGCGTGCCACGCGGCCAGCTGCCGGGCGACGGTGCGCAGGACGTCGTCGACGGCAACGCCCACCCGCACCAGGCGGGAGAGGCGGCGTTCCTCCGGCATGCGGCGCATCACCACGAGCGGTTCGGGTGTCTTCCCCTCAGGGCTGCGGAATTCGCCCAGACCCACGTAGACGTCGGGGGCGAACCGGCGGTTGAGGGCTATTTCCCGCTCGCACCCGGCCCGGCGTGCCTCGACCGTGGTGTAGTCCAGGAATCCCAGATCGACCGGCTTCTTCACCTTGTAGGCCCGGTCGCCCACGAAGAACAGCGTCGCGGTGTGGGTCTCACACACCCCGGCGCGCGACAGGGCCACGCCGTCGTCCCGGCCACCCGACGTGGGGGCGGGCGTGCCGGCCCGCGGCTGGTGGAGGCTTGGCTCAGTCATGAGCACCGACAGCGACCGGGCAGCGCCCGTGATGGACGGCGGCCCGCGCCAACCGGGCGAGTTCGCGCCTCTCGGCCTCGTCGGCGGTCCGAGGTGCGGCGGCCGGACTTTCGGGCGAGCCGTCGAGGCCCACGGTGACGACTGGTTGCATGGCGGCGGCCTCCGTCTCGTAAGAAGCTGGAGGGGACGGTGGACGAGTCCGACCGTGTGGATGGTCCGGACGTCGCCTGCATACCGGGCGCGACGCGTTCTCCCATTCGAGGATCCCCCTCGCTTGGCCACGGCGCATGTGGACCCGTGGAGAGGCGGGCCGCGGCCGTGGCAGGCGGCGGAGAGGAGGTGTCGCACGGTGACGCGGCGACCGCCCTTGGGCGACAGGGGGCTCGGAGGTCTTTCCGGACGTGACCGCATCGCGAAGGCAAGGAGAGGGCGATGTCGCACACAGGACAGTGGAAGGTACGTCTCGACCTCTTCGAGGACGACGACGGAACGACGAAGGCGCACCTGGTGCTGGACACCGGCACCACGGCGCTCACCGGCCGCGGAACCGCGCACTGCCATCCGGCGGACATGAACGTGCCGGAGATCGGCGACGAGCTGGCGGCGGGCAGGGCCATGGTCGATCTGGCTCACCAGCTGCTGGAGACCGCCGAGCGCGACATGCAAGGCGTGGCGGCACGCCGGCCCAACAGCCCTCGGACCGCTTGAGGTCCGGCCTCGGACGCCACACCCGACTCCCCCCTACGACGTGCCGGCCCCGGAGGAAACAGCAGGCCGGGCCCGGATGGCGCCCGGCTACCTGGCCCACCTGGAGGAAGGGCCTGCCGACCCGACCTCGGCGACGCTCAACAGGCCGGCGGACGCCCTGGGCACCTCGGTCGCCGGGCAGCAGCTGTTCGAGGCCGCGCACACTGTCCTCGTCATCGACGTGTGTGACCACAGACGCTAGGTGTCTCCGGAGCACTGCGCTGACCTGCACTTTTGCCAACCACATTCAGCAGTATGGGGAGCTGTCTGCCGAGGATTCTTGGCACATCGGTACAGATTCGAAGGCCTCCCTGCCTGCACTGACGACGCCCCTTCCTCCTCCGGTTGCCTCCAATGGCCCATCCCCAACCACGACGTCACGTCGGCATCCTTCCCAGAGGGCCGCTGGATCACTGAGCCTTTTCAACGTTGCCTCTCCAGGGTGAGGACTGCGGCGGCGATGTCCGTCATGCGGTTCGGGCTGCAGCGGCTGCGGCGGAAGATCCGCCAGGACTTCAGGCGGGCGACACCTCGTTCGACGGGAGCGCGGGCCTGGGCGAGTGCCCGGTTCAGCGTCCGCTCGGTCGGTGACAGTTCGCCGTTGGGCGGGCGGCGGATGGCGGTGGTGGCCCAGGAGCCGGCGCCGATGTAGGCGCGGTCGGCGACGATCGGGACGCCCTGGCGTTCGCAGATTCGGATGATGCGGTGGGTGCGTGCGGCGGTCAGATCGTGAGCACGGCCCGGCAAGGCCGGCGAGATCCACAGAAGCTGGCCTACGGGATCGGTGACGACCTGCACGTTCACGCCGTGGCGCCGGTGCTTGTGGGAGTAATCGGCGCGTCCGTCGCCCAGGCGGTCGCACTCGCTGAGGGTGCCGTCCAGGAGTACGTAGTCCGGGTCGTGCTCGCGCAGGGTCTTGAGCAGGCCCGGCGCCCGGTCGGCGAGGAGCCGCACGACGGCGGTGGTGTAGGCGTGGGCGGTGCCGACGGATATGCCGAACCCGGCGGCGATCTGCGCGAGAGTCTCGTGCTTGCGCAGGTAGGCGAGAGCGACGAGGGCGCGCTGGTGCGGCGGGAGCTTGCAGCGGCGGTCACCCTCGCGGGTGACGATAAGCATCGTGACCCACTCGACCAGCGCATGAGGCAGGTCGAGTGCGGCAGGATAGGGAACCAACAGGGCTCCTGGACCGGCAGGTTGAGACTTCGAACACCTCACCCAACGGCACGGGAGCCCTGTCCGTTGCGGGCACCAAGGTCATCACCCGATCGGTGGCCACGCTGAAAAGGCTCACTCCCTCGAAAACGGGGCGGCGGTCTTCTATCTGCCGACGACGCTGCTCGGGTGAGCGTGTCGCGGGGGCCTCCGCTCTTCCCCGCTCAGATCACTGCCATATGGCGACTCACCTCCGGCCTACGCGCCCCCTGGTTGGACCGTCAGCCTTTGCTGGACTTGATCAGTGGGGGGCTCAGCACCTCGGGACATCTCCCTGAGACCGCCCAGCAAGGGTGCTGCGTGATGACCGTGGGAGGCGCACCCCTGGTATCCCGGTGCGATGAGGCGGCGTTACGAAGATCCAGAGGCCCTTAAGATGATCTTCGTAATCCATCGCACTCTTGGCATGTAAGGCGGAGACGTGGCTCCCCAGCCCCCGCTGCTCGATCACTCGCCAGTTGGCGCATCGAGCGCTACTGTCCCCTGGTCGGACACATCGACATTGCGCGATCTCGCCCGAATGCATGCCATCTCAGCTGACGCCGTCAGTCAACTGGCCATGCCGTCGGACTGGACTGCCCGGTGGACTACGGCGTGGCGTTTCGGACGGACGCTCGTCGGTTGCACCGTCAGGAACCTGGGCGAGGTCGACGTGCTCTCAAGTGTTCCTGTGCGCCGCTTCACTTGGCGTACCGATCAGTGGCATCGCCCCGGCCTTGGATATCTGGTCAGTACCGACCGTCACCACGGTTTCGAGAGTTTCGAGGAGGAACTCCTCCTTCTGGCAGCTGACTTCTCAGGATCTCTTGTGGAGGCGCTGACTCAACCGTTCCGTCTGCGCTTCCAGAGCGTCAACGGCAGCGTCGAGCACATCCCGGACTATCTTCTGCTGACCGACGACACGCCGTGGCTCATCGATGTGCGGCCTTCAGCACGGATAGAACCTGAGGACGAGGTCAAGTTCGCCGCTGCGGCCGAGGTCGCCCTGGTTGCTGGGTGGAACTACGCGGTGGTTGCTGGTTGGCACGACCATGTAGTAGGCCTGATCGATACGCTGTCCGCCGGACGAAGGCACTTGACCGACCCACTGCGGCTACAGGAGCAGCTGCTTCTGGCGGCAGAAGACGGTCCACAGCCGTTCGGGACCCTGGTAAGGCGCTGCAGCCTGGAAGCCGTTGCCCGGGCTCATGCGATCCATCTGTTGTGGCATCGCCAATTGGGCCTGCAGATTTCTGGCCCTCTGACCGACGCGAGCACGATCCGCCTGTCCCTCTCTCGCCGCCCGGCGAGTGGGAGTTGGTGACAGTGACCGCTGCGGTTGCCTGGGACCTCTCGCCGGGAAACGAGTTCGTCGTGAACGGCGTGCCGTGGACAGTGGAGGCATTTCAACCCCAAGTCGGAAAGGTGGTGCTGGTCCGGCCCGAGCATGAGGCTTGGAAGACGTCGGTGCGGCAGTTGATGCACCATCCGAACATCAGGCCGTCGACACGAACGAGGAAGGACCTTCCGGCCGCCAGCCGCGGGCGGCAGCCAAAGGGCGTTCTCGATCTGCCGCCGAGCAAGCGGCCACTCGTGATGTTGCGGGTGGACCATTTGCGGGAGGTGGAGACCGGGTTTCGCAGCGGTGATCCGCTGAACGCGCTCCCCGGAGAGCCGAAGCCGCAATACGATCCGAACTCCACCACGTTGACCGAGCGCCGTCATGCCAAGGTGCGGGAGCTGCGGCAGGACACGATACGCAACCCGGATCTGGCCGCCGCCCACTGCTTGGACAAGGTCAGCTACCGCACTCTGATCCGCTGGGATCTGGACCGCCGCCGCTTCGGGCCGGTGGGATGTGCGGACGACCGGTGGCTGCGGGAGGCGACCGGCCGTCAGATCTCAGCCGCGGTACGTGAGGCGATCTTTGCGGTACGCCACGAGACCCTGCACCGCTCCAAGCTGACAGCAAAAGACCGTGAACGGCTGATCCATCAGTACGTACGCGAGGAGTTCGGGAAGGACGAGCCGGTACCCAGTTACGAAACCCTCCGGGTCGTGTGGAAGGAGTGGTTCGGATCAACCGGAGCCCGTCAGCGCTATGCCGTTTCAGCTGCACGGGCTCAAGCGGTGGCGACAGGTAGGCACGTGGTGGTCAGTCGGCCCGGGCAAGTAGTGGCGCTCGACACGACGGTACTCCCGGTCAAAGTCCGTGAGCAGGTCTTTGGCGACCCGGTGTCAGTGCATCTGACGCTGGCTCTGGACGTATACACGCATTCGATCGTGGCTTTCCGACTCACGTTGGTCTCGGACACCTCAGTAGACGTCGCCATGATCTTGCGGGACGTCATGATGCCGCTGCCCATGCGCCCGGACTGGGGCGAGGAGATGGCGTGGGCCTATCCCGGGGTCCTCGGCAGCGTGATCGCGGAATTCACTGATGGCAAGGTCGCTGGGCTACCGTTCTTCGCCCCGGAGACCGTGACCACCGACCACGGCTCGGTGTACAAGAATCACCACCTGATCGAGGTTCAGCGGGTGATCGGCGCGACGATCCGGCCGAGTCGGGTGCTGCGGCCGACCGACAAGCAGGCGGTGGAGCGAGCCTTCGGCGCGATCCAGTCCCTGCTGTTCCGGATTCTTCCGGGCTACCAGGGCGTCGACAGCTCAGATCGCGGCATCGATCCGGAAAGTGACGCATGCATCACCGTGGCGGAGATGGAGCACTTGATTGCCACCTGGGTCGTCAGGATCTGGCAGAACCGCAGGTTCGGTTCCTACGCACCCAGTTGGGATCCTGCTGGTGATCACAGTCCGAATACCCTGGTCGCGGCGTCCATGGCCCAGGGCGGCTTTGCACTGCAGATCCCGCCGGCGGAGTTGTACTACCAACTGCTTCCTACTCATCGGGTGATGATTCACGGCCGACGCGGCGTAAAAATCAGAAATCTCTGGTACGACGGGGAGGCACTGAACGAGTGGCGTTTCCGTCCGTCTGGCCGGGGCGGGGCGGCGAAGAACAAGTACGTGTTCCACCGGGATCCACGTGATCCATGTTTCGTTTTCTTCCAAGATCCGCTCACTCATGAATGGCATCAGTTGCGTTGGGTGGGCCTTCCGGACGAGGGCCGAATGCCCGCGTTCAGTGACGCCCGTGTACGGCAGGTAATGCGCGAGCTGCGCAATCAGGGGCTGAAGCCGAAGTCCGACAAAGATCTGCTGCCCCTGTTGCTGGACTTGATCGGGAGCAATGTCCCCGTGGACCAATGGCCCACCCGTATGACCAAGGCCCAGCGAACCGAGCACGCCCGCGAAGAGGCCCAGGCCACAGCGGCGGCAGCCGACCGACCGAAGCCCTCCCCTGCCCCTGCCTGCGCCGACGAGGTGGCACCGTTTGTGCCACGCCAAGGCGGTGAGGTCGACAATGTCGTCACGTTGCGATGGCGTGAGCGGGCCGAGCAGGGCCGGGCTGCGATCGACGGCGAGCGCCGACGCCGACGGGAGGCAGTCTCCGAGGAACCGGCTGCGACGTCCACCCTTGGCCAGCGGTTGCGGGGGCGCAGCCTGATGGACCTGCTCGACGATGAGGACGAATCCGCCGCTGAGCCTGGAGGCCAGCCGTGAGCGAGCCCACCAAGCCGCCCGCCCGGGCCGTCACTTCGTTCCTGCCTGGGCCGCCGATCGACCGGACCCGGGTGGAGGGCTGGCACCGGTGGGTCCGTACCCGCGAGCTTTTCGTGCCGGCGCCCATACTGAGCACGGAGCAATATCTGCAGTTGACGCCCCGCCGACGGCGAATTCACGACCTGCACCGTCTGGCCACCCACAGCAGCCTGCCAGTGCAGTCCACCCCAATGGGCGATGCCGTGGCGTGGCTGGTGAAAGCACGGATCGAGGACGCCGCCTACAGCCACAAGGCCGGAATCCGGACCGGGGTCATGGTCAACGGGGGTGGCGCCCAGGGAAAGACCGAAACGGTCTGCGCGGCGATCGCGGCCTTCGAGGAAGAATGGCTGGAGGTGAACGAGTACATGAATCCGGAGGCCATGGCCGGCACCAGGGATCTCCTCGCTCCTGTTGCGTATGTGCGCTGCCCGGTCAAGGCAACCCCCGTCTCCACCTGCCAGCGCATCCTCGACTTCTACGGCGAGGATTACAAGAACATGCGCCAGGAAGACTTGATCCGGACGGTGAACGCCGCCATCGCCGCGCACGCCACCAAGGCACTCGTGATCGACGACATCACGCGACTCAAACTGCATCGCGAGAGCGACCAGGACGTCTTGGACCTTCTCTTGGAGGTGATGAGCATGTCCGTCACCCTCATTCTGGTGGGTGTCGGTATCCCCACTTCCGGACTATTGCGCCGCGGCAGCTTCGATCCGGTTGCCAAGCAGTGGGTCATTCCTCCAGTGAAAGACCGCGGGCGCAGCCCAAATCCGGACGCTGCGACCCAGCATGAGCGGCGCTTCGAAATGGTCAATTTGCAGCCGTTCGACTACGACACTCCCGGGCAAATCAAGGCCTGGGTCGACCACCTGGCGGCGCTCGAGAAGAGCTTGCGGCTCCTGCACGACACCGAGGGCATGCTCACATCCGGATCCATGCCTGAGTATCTGTTCCAGCGAACGAATGGGGTCGTCGGGCTCCTGGAGAAGCTGGTGCAGCGAGGCTGCCGAGTCGCGATCGAGGACGGCAGCGAGCGGCTGAGCAAAGAGCTACTCAACCGCTGTGCCGTCCTCCCGACCGATTTGCCCGACCTGGACGCCGATTCCGGTGAACAGCCACTGATCCCGCCGGTCGAGTCTCGGCCCCGGAAGAAGCCGAAGGGCAGGAACACCGTGTTCGACGACTCGGGACCGGCAGCGGAGTCCGCCGGATGATCCAACCGACTCTTCGTCCGCTTGCACGCAGCCTCGATCCGCTGCCCGGTGAATCTTTGGCCGGTTTCGTCCTGCGCCTGTCCTATCGAATGGGATGCACCCCTCAGCGCGTGGCAACCCTGTGTGGCCTGACCTGCCGAAGCGACAGCATCCCCCAGGACCAACTTCGCGGACTGAACCCGGAAACCGCCGAACAACTGGCCCGGGCCGCGCACCTGACCATGTCCGAGGTTCAGGCCCTGACCTTGCAGGATCTCGCCACAACCTACACACCGCTTGCCAAGCTTCGCGCCGGCAAGGCAGACGTCGGATCCAAGTCCCACATCAACTGGGCCACGAATCCCGACAGCCGTTACTGCCCCCACTGCCTGCGAGGGGACGGCAGTCCCGTGCAGCAGGCCTTCGGCGGTGCCTGGCAACTGCGCTGGCATCTGCCCGTCACGTTCGCCTGCACGCAGCACTTGTGCCTCCTCGAAAACACCTGCCCCCGATGCACTCAGCCGCTCAGCGGACGCGTTATCCGGCGATACAGCCTTGTCCAGATTCCCCACGTCTCCGGACTACACCCGAGCCAGTGCCGCAACCGGGCTCCCAGACCACTGCCCAAACCGCGGGCCCGCGCCGTGCCGTGCGGCGCACGGCTGGACGCCCCGCGAGACGTTGCCGCCGTGCTGTCGCCACTGGACATGCAGCACATCCTTGACCTCCAGCACAACCTGAACCTGCGGCTGGATCCAGGTCAACTGGTGTGTACTGCCGACAGAAGGACACCGCACACCTACTTTCCCGACCTGATCACGACCGCGCGCCTGATCACGCTGAGCTGGCCGAAGGGCGCCTCGTTCCTCCCCTCCACAGCACTGGCGGACCTCGTGGACGAGTACGCCACGCCCTATCTGCACAATCCGTCTCAACGCGGACTTCAGATCCGGCGTAGCGCACCCCGCGGAACGGCCGAAACCTCGGCCCTTCTGCTCGCAGCCGCGACTGCGCTCGGCGATCGGGCTCTTGTCCCTCTGCGTGAGCGTATCGAGCCCCTCGCTCGCGAGGCGTACCGCCGGTCGGCCTCCATCGGCGACAAGCTCTTCAAGGACAGCAACGTCTCGGCTATCTTGCTGCGCGCCACCGCACAGCGCGTCTACGGATTCCAGAAGCGCTCCATATTGCGTGTCGCCCCGAATTTCTACCGTTTCAGCACTGCCGAAATCCCTCCTCTCCTCCCAAGAGAATGGTTCGACGCGTACTTCCAGCCTCTCGTGCATCGCCTGCCGAAGATGACCACGCTCTTGGAGCGCCATCTGCGTTGGGCTGCCTCATTGAGGCTCGCCGAGTTGGTCTGTGATCAGACATGGCCAGCGTGCGCGCAGGCTCTGGGGATCCCTCAGAATAGCGCTCGCCGGACGATGAATGTGCTGGGTAAGCAGCTGACAACTCCTGGCCTCTGGCCTGTATTTGAGGACGCGGTCGACCTGGTTGCACATCAACTGCATGAACAGGACCGCCGAGTCAACTACGCCCACCGCCGCCGTTCCACAGCCGACTGGTGTCTTTCGCTCGCAGATTGGAAAGCATTGTGCGAGGGCATACCCGGTCTTGAGCAGCGCCAGGCAACGGGGGACCCCCGAGTCGGCGAGGCCGTCGTTTGGTGCATGGTCAACCAGGCCAGCTACCTTCACAGCCCGACGGTGACCCATCGCCGCTCCGCTTCGTACTCTCCCCGCCGACTGACCGAAGAGGCAGCGCTATTCGCAAGCAGGACTCAGCGCAGGCCGTCCTACACGACGCTGAGTCGGTGGCTGGCATCCTACGCTGCCCAGCTCGCCCGAGCCTGCGACGAAGGAACTGACCTGCGAATCGAAGTGCCGAACCCCACCACCCCCACTGGCGCACGACAGCAGGGTCCGGTCCATTGACGACCCGTCCACTGGCACGAAGTCTCGCTCCGCTGCCGGAAGAGTCCCTGCCAGGCCTGCTCCTGCGTCTTGCCTACCGACTGGATCGCTCGCCGGCCAGGATCGCCGCGCTGTGCGGACTGAGCCGTCACCAACACCGATTGCCAGCCGAGTACTTGATCACCTTGTCCGCAGAAGCCACCGAGTCTCTCGAGGCAGCTGCATCCCTCCGCGAAGGCGAAGCCGACGCGCTCACCCTGTCAGCCATGGCCGCGGCCTATCCGCCACTGGCCAACATGCGTCTGGGCGGCAGTCGCAATATGGCCTCCGCCCGACGCACCTGGGCCTTCAGCTTGTCCAGCCGTTACTGCCCCGACTGCCTGGCTGGAGACGGAAGCGCGATTCAGAGCGCGTACGGAGGCCCGTGGAGACTGCGCTGGCATGTCCCGGTCTCCTTCGCGTGCACTGCCCACAGCCGCGTCCTGGAGAGCGGATGTCCACAGTGCGGAGGTCATCCGAACCGGTCCTCGAACACCGAACGGCAAGGGCTCATCACACAGCGCACGATCGGTGGACTACACCCCGCGCAGTGCCGCCATCGCCTCGCGCCCGGCCCTGTCGGTACCAGCGTCCGGATACCGCCGTGTGCAGCGCGACTCGACCAGACGGCCCGGGTAGCCGAGCAACCGGACAGTGACCTGGTCATGATGCTCGCCCTACAGCGACGTATCGACCGGCATTTGACGCCCACTGAACATCCGCCCGCGATCAGCAGCAACTACTCGAATCCAGAGCAGCACTTCTTTTCCGACCTGATAGCAGCCGCTCAACTCATCCGGCTCAGCTGGCCCGACAGTGCACGCTTTGCCCCCTCCAGCGCCGTCGCCGACCTGATTGCCCGCCACGTTGCCGCCTGGACCGCCCTCCGGGAAAACCGCAGCCCGGGCAGGCGCGTCCGTGATGCATGGGCGGCGCCCAAAGACCCGGCCGAGTGCGGAGCACTGCTGCTGGCCGCGGACACCCTGCTCGGCGGCCGGGGCCAGGACGACCTGGCCCTTCGCGAGCGGATCCAGCCGCTCGCGACCGCAGCGTTCACGCGAAACGAAGCGAACACCGGTGCCGCCTTCCGACGCATGGACGTCTCCCCAGACCTGTCAAGAGCCCTGGCCCAGCGGTCCCTTGGCTTCAACCGTGCGGGTGGCCATCACCACGCCAGACAGCACGTTCCCTCACGTCAGGTCCATTTCGGGATCGAGCATGTCCCCGCTCTCTTGCCCGAGGCATGGATCGGTGCGCACTTCGGTGATCTGACGTCCCTGTGGGACTCCGGTGATGTCTGGAAGCCACGGCATCTACGCCGAGTAGCCTCCCTCAAGCTCGTCGAAATGGCTGGCGGCGGAACCTGGCCACAATGCGCCGTCATCCTGGGAGTACCGTGGATCGCCGCCCAACGTAGCCTTGCCGTCCTCAAGCGAAGCCTGCTGCCCGGCGGTCTCTGGCCACTGCTCGACACTGCAGTCGAGACCCTCGCGCAGGAATTGGACGCTGATCCACTGAACGTGAATTTCGCTGCGCGTCGTCGAGCGCTGCGTACCTGGCAGATCCCTGTCAAGGACCTTGCTGCGCTCACGGAAGGCCTGGTCCGCCTTGCCAACGTGGAGTCCCCCTTGACCCGGGCTGCGGTAACCGCGCTCGTGTGGGCTCGAGTCACCCAGGGCGACCATCTGCACAGCCCATCGATCGAAGCACTTCGCAGAGCGAGGCAAAGTACCAAGCCCTTGGTCTCCGCCATCGGACAGTTGCAGACCCCCAGCAACCGCAGAGGCGCCAGACTCCGCATCCTTCAGCGCATCAGCGAATACGCCGATGACTTCGCCCAAGCGCTGAACGAGGGAGCCGATGGAGCTGAGGGACCAGCTACTCGCAAGCGTCCCTGACAACCGACCACCAAGCCTACCTTCAGCCCGGCTGTGCCTCTGCGCCCAGTGTGCGACATCCCGTGAGCTCCCCTATGCCTCGATGAGACCCTGCCCCCGGCCAGCAGACTCCTACAGCGTCGCCGTCACTGACTGCACGGACCCCACCGAAATACGCCCCTAAGGTCACGCGACCGAAGCGTATCTCGTCAAATATCGTCCAGTCGTACGACGCTGGGAAGCTGATCGTCCGGGACGCTTCCGGTTGTCGACGAAATCCGCTCCGCCACCACCGCACTGTTCAGCACCGGCAGTGCAAGGTCAAGGTCACCAGCCCTACGCACAGCCGACCGCTGGCGCAGTCGGCACGGGGCGCGTCGCCAGCCGCTGCAGGCTACTCAGAGGTGCTGCTCACCTTCTTGAAGCTCCTCAACAGACCGAGCAGGGGCCAATGCTGCCGTACGCCATTCGTCGCCCCTGGCGGGGAGGCCGCAGTCAAGGGTCACCGCGGCAACCGACACGCCCTTCATCTGTCGCTGCGTCTCCGCCTCCCTCTCCTGGTGCAACCTCACTTCGGCGAAACTGTGGGCGCGGGCCGGACACTTCCGCTGCTTTGAGTGACCCCCTGGCCATCGCCGAAGAGAGCGGCGCCACGCCCGCCCAGGTGTCGGTCGGCTGGGTCCGTGAGCGTGCTGCCCAGGCGTCCACCTCGTTCGTCCCGATCATCGGCCCGCGCAATCTCGCGCAACTCGACGACAACCTGGGTGCGCTGGACGTCCAACTCACCTCGAAGCAGTTCGCACACCTGTCCGACGTCAGCGCCCTCCCGTTCGGAGTGCCCCACGAAACCTCCGCCGGCATCCGAAACGTCGTACAGGGTGGTGACGCCTCCCTCGTCATCCAGCCCGCCGTGCCTGTGGCCTGAGCCGCGGATCCTGCCGCCGACGGCCCCTGCCGTCGACGCCATTCTCCGTTCCGCTTCGTGTGCCTGGTGCGCGACGGTGCCGTGTGGCGGTCCGTGGCAGATCCCACCCAGCCGTCACAGCCCCATCGTGTCGATCGTTGGCGAAGCAGAGGGACAACGCGCGTCTTCGACCTCCTGGGCAGGAACGGTTGGCCGAGTAGGTGAGGGACTGGGGTATCAGCATTGCTGAACCTAGTCGCCGGACAAAGCGTGAGGGCTCCCGACCACAGCACGCCCGGGTTGATGCACTCGGGGTGGAAACCCGTCATCCCCTCAAAGAACTCCATCGTTGTGGTGGAGTTCTTCGGTTGCCGGTCCGCAGCGTCGAGGTAGCGCCTCGTGCGGCCGATGTGGGCCGCGTCGTCCGGGCGGGCCGGGTCTTGGTGGCCGGCCACCACGAACTCCACTCCGAGCGCCTTCACTTGGCGGGGTGCCCTTCGCGCGTCGCGGCCACCACCCTCGGATTCCGCGAGCGAGAGGTGCACGCCGTTGTAGACGACGTCCCCCCTCGACGGGGACGAGCGCGTGCCCCTCCAGACTCAGTCTGCCGACCGGCGCACTTTTCGTGGAGCCCGGTCGCCCAACCCTCCGAGCCCACCACACAAACCGCTCGGCGAACGTGGTGACGAACCTGCCGGGAACGAACACCTCGATCACGGTCAGCGACTCGGGTGTTGCCCCATGCTCGACCCAATTGACGCATGGCCTACGAACAGGGCGCCCCCTGCCCACCACAACGAGTCCGCCGGAGACCGCCGGATGGCATACGGCCCGGCAAGCCGACTTCGCCAGAACCGGGGCATAGCGCTATACCCCGGGGCGATCCCCTAGAGCCGTTAAGCCCGTTTCCCACCGTTCTGCTCCCGGACGGTGTCGAACAGGGAGGTCAGAGCGGGACTTCCGGCGAGACTGTCCAGCAGGACGTGAAGCGACTGTCGGTCCGCGGTGCCCAGGTCTGCGAGGATTTCGGCGTCGAGATCGACGAGCGTGCGGTTGAGGCGGGCCAGGACCTTGCGCCCTTCGGCGGTGATGTCCACGGCGTAGCGGCGACGATCCTGCGGATCTCGTGTCCGCTCCGCGTATCCGGCGCGCTCCAGGTCGTCGAGACTCGTCACCATCGTCGCGGGGTCGATGCGCAGGAACGAGCCAAGTGCCAGTTGCGGCATGGCACCGTTGTCCGCCAAAGCCTGCAGGACGCTGTAATGCCGCACCCGCAAGCCGGTCCCGCCGATGCCGTCCTCGGCGATCCTGAACGCCACCTGCCCGAGTTTGACCAGCAGGCAGATGGTGTGTTCGGCCACTGTCCCCGGAACCAGCGGAGCCTCGGACATTGTTTATCCCGCCCATGGTTAGTCGTACGTATGGTCCTGTCCATCGTACGAGAACGCCCGAGGCACCAGGACCACTGCAGGCCGGCGGGATTCCCCACCTTCCGCCGGCTTACGGCCGGTGCGTCCTGGGTGGTCAGCCGACGATGGCCCGACCGAAGATCTGCCGGGCTATGACCCACTTCTGGATCTCGTTGGTGCCCTCATAGATTTCGCCGATCTTGCTGTCCCGGTAGATCGCCTCGACGGGTCCGGGGCTGCCGTCGGCACCCAGTTCGCGCGCGAAGCCGAGGCCTCCGAAGGCCTGGACGGCGTCGCGCGCCATGTCCACCGACAGCTTGGTGGCGTAGTACTTCGCCATCGCGGCCTCGGGCTCCGGGGACGGGTTGCCCGCGTCCAGGCGCAGGGCGGCCTTGGTGTAGAGGGTGCGGGCGTTCTCGATCTCGGTGGCCCGTTCGGCGAGCAGGAACTGCCAGTGCTGGTTGGCGGCCACCGGCTTGCCGAAGGCGTGTCGCGTCGACAGGTGGGCCACGGTGTGGTCGAAGGCGGCCTGCGCCATTCCGACCCCGGCAGCCGCGATACCGATCCGGCCGTAGGTCAGAGTGGACAGCGCATGGCGTAGTCCGTGTCCCTCGGCGCCACCGAGAAGGTCGTCGTCGGTCAGGTGCACATCCGTGAAGCGGATGTCCGCGGTGAGCTGGCCGCGGTTGCCCATCTTGCGGTCTGGAAGGCCGACTTCCACTCCGGGAAGTGCCGTGTCGACGATGAACATGCTCAGCCGGGTGCCGGTGCGGGCGAGAACCACCACGAACCCGGCGACGGGCGAGTTGGAGATCCACCGCTTGTGGCCGTTCAGCACCCAGCCGGCCTCGGTGCGTATCGCCTCGGTCTGAACCGCCTGCGGGGACAGGTCACTTGAGGCGTTCGGCTCGGTGGTGGCGAACGCGCCGACCACTGAGCCCTCCGCGACCTTTCGCAGCCATCGCTGCTGCTGCTCCTCGGTGCCCTGCCGCAGGGCGTTGCCCGCCAGGATGCAGTGCACGTCGAAGACGGCCGCGACGCTGCTGGAGTAGTAGGCCAGTTCCTCGATGGCCGCGGCGGTGGCGCTCGCCGGATGGGTCAGACCGTCGCCGCCGACCTCGCTGGGGAAGGGGATCCGGAAGACGCCCGCCGACGCAAGCGCGTCAAACACATGCCGGGGAAAGCCGTCCGTGCGCTCGTCGCCCCCCGCGATCGCCACGGCGTGGGGAGCCACTTCGTGCTCTGCGATCCGGCGCACGGCAGCGCGAACGGACTGTGTCTCTTTGGGGGCGAGGAGCTCGTGGTAGAGCCGGTCGATCTGGCGTGTGGGAGTGGAAGTCATACGGGGAAGATACCATTAGTACCACGTACCATTAGTTCGACAATCTATTTTGGAGGTTCGACCATGACACAGACGCTGGCCGACAAGACCATCCTGATGTCGGGAGGCAGCCGCGGCATCGGACTCGCCATCGCTCTGCGCGCGGCTCGCGACGGTGCGAACGTGGTGATGCTCGCCAAGACCGCCGTGCCGCATCCGAAGCTCGAAGGCACGGTCCACACCGCCGTTGACGAGATTGAGCGCGCGGGCGGCAAGGGGCTGGCCGTCGTCGGTGACGTCCGCGACGAGGACGATGTGCGCACCGCTGTCAACGCGGCGGTCAGCGCCTTCGGTGGCATAGACATCGTGGTGAACAACGCCAGCGCCATCGACCTGTCGTCGTCGGAGCAGCTGGAGATGAAGCGGTACGACCTGATGCAGGACATCAACACGCGCGGCACGTTCCTGCTGAGCAAGGCCGCTATCCCGCACCTGCGCAAAGCGGGCAACCCGCATATCCTCACGCTCTCCCCGCCGTTGAACCTCGCGCCGCACTGGGTGGGGAAGCACCTCGGTTACACGCTGTCGAAGTACGGCATGAGTCTGTGCACCATCGGGCTCGCCGAGGAGCTCGCCGCCGACGGCATCGCCGCCAACTCGTTGTGGCCGCGGACCCTGATCGACACGGCCGCCGTGCGCAACGTGGTCGGCGGCGCCGGACAAGCCCGTAGTCCGCGGATCATGGCGGACGCCGCGTACGCCATCCTCACGCGTGACGCGCGGAAGTGCACCGCCAACCTGTTCATCGACGACGAGGTCCTGTCGGACGAGGGCGTCACCGACCTGTCCGTCTACAGCCCTGCCGACTTCGAAGGCGATCTCGCGCTCGACATATTCGTCGATCCGGCCTGATCCCACACTGCTCAGTCGATGAACGCGAGGGCGTTCTCGATGCCCTTCGCAATGCCCTTCTCGAGGACCTCATCGGCGAGCTTCGAGTCGAAGGCGGCGCGGGACAGCTGCAGCGACCTGGGCCTTCGCAGCGGTCGAACTAGTCGAGCAGGGCCCGGAGGGACATCCGAGGCCGCACTGGTCCCGGTGCTCGGGCGACAGATAGCCGAGAACGAGATCCTCGAAGCTGGGCAGCCGGGCCGCAGAGTGCCGCGCCGCGCCGCCTGCATGCGTAGCTCCTCTACGACGACGTTGGCGACGAGGTCGGCCCCTGATGCCACAGGATCCTCTGACGCCACAGGATCCTCCGTTCATTCCGCAGGGCCATTGCCTTGCACGTCATCCCGAGCCTATGGTCTGTCGAATGTAATGTTATGACTCACATTTGATGGCGCCGTCAGAGTCAGAGATGAGGCATGCCGTGAGTGACGTCCCCTTCCAGCCCGCAGTGGAGCAGTCACGCGCGCTGGCCGCGGGTGAGATCTCGAGCCGAGAACTCGTCGAGCTCTATCTTGAGCGGATCGCCACCCATAGCACCGTGTTGAACGCGGTGGTGACCCTTGACCCCGAGCGGGCCCGTCGCGAGGCCGGGGAAGCGGACGCCGCGCGGGCGGCCGGGCGAGACCTCGGTCCTCTGCACGGTGTGCCCATCACGGTCAAGGACAGCTTCGAGACAGCCGGGATGCGCACCGTCTGCGGGCGAACAGACCTCAAGGACTACGTGCCCGACCAGGACGCCGAGGCGGTCAAGCGGCTGCGTTCGGCCGGTGCCGTGATCATGGGGAAGAGCAACATGCCTCCGGGTAACCAGGACGTCCAGGCCGACAACCCGGTGTTCGGTCCTTCATCGAACCCGTGGGACACGACCCGTACCTCGGGCGGATCCGCCGGGGGCGGCGCCGTCGCCACCGCCGCGGGCCTAACGGCGTTCGACTTCGGCTCGGAAATCGGCGGATCGACCAGGATCCCGTCCCACTTCAACGGCCTGTACGGGCACAAGTCGACCTGGCGGTCCATACCCCTCATCGGGCATGTGCCCTACGGCCCGGGCCCGGGACGATGGACCGAGGCCGACATGGGCTGCGGCGGCGCGCAGGTCCGCGACGCCCGTGACCTCGTCCCGATCTTGCGGGCAACGGTCGGGCCCGCCGACTACGACGGCGGTTTCAGCTACACACTCGCACCGCCGCGCGCGACCAAGCTCGCCGACTTCCGGGTCGCCGTCTGGAGTGAGGATCCCGCGTGTCCCGTCGACAGCGACGTCGCGGCAGCCGTGGACGATGCAGTCACTGTGCTGCGGGCGGCCGGCGCGAAGATCACGGTCCAGCCCGCCGGCCTCCCTGTCGACATCGCGACGAATCACGAGAAGGCCTTCCAGCCCCTGCTCTTCGGCGCGGGCGACCGCACCGGCCTCGCTCCTGCCTCCAGCGCCGCGGTGCTGGCCCGGTTCGTCCAGCACCCGCGGGGTGACGCCGGTCCCGCCCTGCTCGGAACCTTCCAGTCCCACTATCACTGGCTGCAGGCCCACATGGTGCGCAATGAGATCCGGCAGCGATGGTTCGAGTTCTTCCAGGACTTCGACATCGTGCTCATGCCGGTCACCCCGACGGCCGCCCCCGCCCACCACAACAAGCTGATCGACTGGTTCGGGCGGCCATTCGAAGTCGAAGGTGTGCGACGCCCTTACTGGGACCAGGTCAAGTGGAGCGCCGTCGCCAACGTCTCCGGGGGGCCGGCGACGACCATCCCGGTGCGCCGAGGCAGGAGCGGACTGCCCATCGGTCTGCAGGCCATGGGCCCGAGCGGGGGCGATCTCACCACCATCGAGTTCGCCGCCCTGCTGGGCCGGGAAGTAGACGGCTTCGTGCCGCCTCCGGCCTTCGTCCAGACCCCCACCACTGGACCCTGACCACCCGCCCGAAGACCCCGAAGAACGACGATGCACGGCTTGAGCCGCAACGCGTCACGACTGCTGACGGATTCCGCGTCCCGCTACCCGGAACGCACCGCGATCGTCTTCGGCGACGACCGCATCACGTACGAGGCCCTCGACGCCGCGGCCAACCGGGGGGCGAACCTGCTCGTCTCGCGCGGGATCCAGCCCGGGGACAAGGTCGCGCTGTCCTGCCCCGATTCTCCGGCATCTACTTCGGCATCCTCAAGGCCGGCACCGCGGTCGTGCCGCTGAACGCGCTGTTGCAGGGCCGCGAGGTCGCCTACCACCTCACCGACTCCGACGCGAAGGGCGTACTTCGCCTTCGAGGGCACCCCGGAGCTGCCGATCGGAAAGGCCGCCTGGAAGGGATTCCGCGAGAGGGCGGACTGCACCCAGTTCTTCCTGATCGAGAGCGGCGGCGCGCCGTAGTCCGGGAACGAGACGCCGGAGTCCTACACCTCGGTCGTAGCCGAGCAGCCCCTGACGTTCCGGACGGTCGAACGCGACGAAGACGACACAGCGGTAGTCCCCTACACGTCCGGCACCACCGGCCACCCCAAGCGCAGAGCTGCGTCACCGCAACGTGTATGACAACGCGCTCGCCGGCATCGACCTGTTCGTTTTGAGGGGGCAGCGCCCTGTTACATGTTGATCATGTGGCCCGCGAGGCCGTGGACGGCTTCCTTGACCGCCTCGCCCAGGGTGGGGTGGGCGTGGACGTTGCGGGCGACCTCATGGACGGTGAGGTCCCACTGCTGGGCCAGGGTCAGCTCGGGAAGGAGTTCGGTGACGTCGGGGCCGATGAGGTGGCCGCCGAGGAGTTCGCCGTACTTGCCGTCGCTGATCAGCTTCACGAAGCCGCCCGCGTCGCCCAGGCCGTGGGCCTTGGCGTTCGCGGTGAACGGGAACTTGGCGACCTGGACGTCGTACCCCTTCTCCCTCGCCTGCGCCTCGGTGTAGCCGAAGCTGGCGATCTGCGGCTGGCAGAAGGTGGATCGCGGGATCATCACGTAGTCCAGCTCCATGGTCTCCGCGTCCGCGATCGTCTCGGCGGCGACCACGCCCATCGCCTCGGCGGCGTGCGCGAGCATCAGCTTCGCGGTGACGTCGCCGATGGCGTAGATGTGCGGTACGGAGGTGCGGCAGCGGCCGTCCACGTCGATCGCGCCGCGCTCGGTGACGCGGACGCCGGTGTTCTCCAGGCCGTATCCGGTGACGTTCGGGGCGAAGCCGATGGCCTGCAGGACCTTGTCGGCCTCCAGCACCTGCTGGGTGCCGTCCTTGCCGGTGACGGTGACTCGGACCTGCGGGCCGGACTCGTCAATCGACTCGACGCGGGTCGAGGTGAGCACGTCGATGCCCAACTTCCGGTACTGCTTGGCCAGTTCGGCGGAGACCTCGGCGTCCTCCAGCGGGGCGATACGGTCCAGGAACTCGACGACAGTGACCTTGACGCCGTAGTTGTGCAGCACATAGGCGAACTCGACGCCGATGGCCCCGGCGCCGGCGATCACGATCGACTGCGGCAGGTCCTCGGCGAGGATCTGCTCCTCGTACGTCACCACGCGCGCGCTGCGCTTGGTGCCGGGCAGCAGCTTGGGGGTCGCCCCGGCGGCGATGATGCAGTTCTCGAAGCCGATGGTGCGGGTGTTGCCGTCGTAGTCGGCCACCTGGAGTGTGTGC
Organism: Streptomyces puniciscabiei; assembly: GCF_006715785.1. NCBI lineage: Bacteria > Bacillati > Actinomycetota > Actinomycetes > Kitasatosporales > Streptomycetaceae > Streptomyces > Streptomyces puniciscabiei. Next base: position 198,740 of record NZ_VFNX01000005.1, on the reverse strand, counting down.
GGGTCGAGGAACGAGCCGCGTCCGCTGATTTCGGTGATCTTGTTCTTTTTCATCAGGTAGTGGACGCCCTTGACCCGGCCGTCCGCGACCTTCCGACTACGGCGGAATGCCTCCCCGTAGTCGAAGGAGACCTCACCATCGACCTTGATGCCAAAGGTCTCCGCCTCGCGCGTGAAGACGTGCGCCAGTTCGGCGTTGCGCAGCAGGGCCTTGGTGGGGATGCAGCCCACGTTCAGGCATACGCCGCCCCAGTACCTCTCCTCGACGACCGCTACGCGCTTGCCCAGTTGGGCGGCCCTGACGGCGGCTACGTACCCGCCCGGGCCCGCGCCGAGTACGACGACGTCGAAGTGCTCACCCTGCTCGTCCATGGACCATTCCTTTCCACTGGGACGGTCGACTCCACGTCGGTGGCCGACTCGCTCCCGATCGCACAACCTGTTCGTCAACTCAGTCGCTGTGATTCAACGCCCCGATGCCGTGATCCATGCCCGCGCAGCGATCACCGACGTGCCGAGGCCCCGTCGACTTCGTGTACTCCCGCCTCGGCGGCGCCGAGCCTGAGGGTGTCGAGCCCGAAGGCCGCGACCGGACCGTGCACACCGGGCTTGAGGACGGCATCCGGCGCCGCCGCATGGACTGCACCCCACGCCAGGAGGGAGCCCGTCATCTCGTAGGGATCGGGTCCGGTGAGGGCCGTCGTGGCCAGGGGACGACCGTGGCCGTCGCGGGCGACCGCGATCACCAGGGAACGGCCGTCGGTGTCCGGCTCACGATGTGCTCCCGGGAGCCTCCCGGACCACCGCGTCAGAGCAGCCCGCACCTTCGCCGACCTCAGCAAGGGCGCCTGGAGCATGGCGGCGATCTGTACCGGACGCGTCCACCGCCCGAGCCAGCCCATCCCCACCTCGACGCTCTCCAGCCGAGGGAAGACCTCGGGCAGGCCGAGATGCTCCGTGCCCGGGACGGTCATGGCCGGGCGTCGCACACCGGCGTAGCGGAAGGTGAGGACACGCTTGGCGGCCCGCTCGTCGACCAGTCGGGAAGAGGCTCCAGGACCTGGGGAGCGGTAGGCGAACCCGTCCTCGGCCACCGCGGCGACCAGCGTCTGGCGCGTGCCACCCGTGGTCAGGTCCCAGGAGTCGCGCAGGGTGCTCCGGTAATGCAGCTCACTCCCGCGCCCCGAACGGGTGATGAAGTAGCCGATCTCGACATGGCATGCGCGCTCGCCCGCCTGTTCCAGGGCCAGGGCGCCGGCGAGGTTGCCGGGCACGTAGTCGTAGCCGAACGCGGGCACGAGAGTCGCTCCCCGGGCGGCCGCGACGGAGTCCAGTTCAAGGAGGACCCGGCGGGCGAAGGGGCCCTCCCCCGTGGAGTCGAAGTAGCGCGCTCCCGCCCGCGCGGCGGCCGTGACCGTGGCCATGCCCAGTTGCATGAACGGCCCGACCGTGGAGACGACCACATCGCTGGGGCCCAGAAGGCGCGTGAGGCGGGCGGAAGAGGTGACGTCCACTTCCGCCACCGGCAGTTCCGCCTCGAAGCGGTCGGCCAGGGTCAGCATCTTCGTTCGGCTTCGCCCGACCAAGGTCGGCTTCTCACCTCGTGCGAGCAGTTCCCTGAGAACTCGCCGCCCGGTGTACCCCGTCGCACCCAGCAACAGGATTCTGCGCTTTTCCACGGCTACGTCTGCCTTCCGGAGGGCACTGTCACGACGACCACTGACCGACCACGAGTCATTCACTGACTTCAGGTCATTGAATATACGATGGTCAACATGAGAGGGCCAAACCGACGACAGTTGTATGCGGAGCAGACCCGGGCGGACCTGGTGGCGGCCGCGCGCAAACTCTTCGTCGACAACGGGTTCGCGGACACGTCGGTGGAGGCCATCACCGCGGCGGCGCAAGTGAGCAAGGGCACCTTCTACCACCACTTCCCGGACAAGAAGGCGATGTTCGCCGAGCTCTACACGCAGTTGCTCCAGCCGGTCGGAGCGCTCGCCGACGCGGCGTCCGAGGCGATCCGTGCGACACCGGGCAAGCCTGCCTTGACCGCCGTGTCGAACCTCACGCACGCCTTCTTGCGGCGGACCATCGACGATCCCCTGCATCGAGAGCTCATGGCCCAGGCGCCCTCGGTGCTGGTGGAGCAGTACCGGCACATCAACGACACGGTGGCCCAGCCGCCGATCGAACGGCTCTTGACTGTCCTGGCCGAACGCGGTGACGTGGAATCGGATGTTCCGGTCGCCACCGTCGCCCGCCTGCTGTTGGCCGTCCTGTGCGAGGGTAACCAGATCATCGCCGCCGCGGCGGACCGGGAGGACGCCCTGGCCAGGACGTTCCACACGATCACCCTGCTGATGTCGGGCCTGGCGGCGGACGGCGTCAGCGCGCCCGGTTGACGTCGACCAACGCCTGCAACAGCACTCCTCGACCGCACCCGGCCGTGCCGCTACCGTGCCGCCTCGTTCTCGATGTCACGGACCAGGTCGATGGCCCGGCCGATAGTGGTGAGCCGAGCGTCGAGGGTCTCTCCGGCCGGATAGAAACGTACGGTGTCCACACCGGCGTCGCGCCACACGCGCAGCCGTTGGCGCACCATGCCCTCGGTTCCGATCAGAGTGGTCGCCAGCACCATTTCGTCGGTGACCAGGCCGGCCGCGCCGTCCCGGTCACCGGCCTGCCAACGTGTGACGACTTCGGCCGCCACCTCGGCCCAACCCTGGCGGCTGTAGGCGTTGTTGTAGAAGTTCGTGGTCGCGGAACCCATGCCGCCGAGGCTGAAGGCAAGTTCCTTCTTGCGTCCGGCCACCATCGCGCTCAGCGCGTCCTCGTCGTCCGCGAAGGCGACCTCGGCGCCTTGGCAGATGTCGAGGTCGGCACGGGCGCGACCGGCGGCGGCAAGGCCCTGGTCCAGGTGGTCGAAGTACGCCTCCTTGGCGCCCTCGGGCACGAAACTGGTGCCCAGCCACCCATCGGCGATCTCACCGGTCAGGTGCAGCATCTTCGGCGAGAGAGTGGCGAGGTAGACCGGAATGTCATGCTCGGCACGCATCGACAGACGCATGGGCTTCGCCTGCCCGCCCGGCAGCGGAATCCGGAACTCCTTTCCTGAGTAGGAGACTTTGCCGCCCGCGGCGGCCTCCCGCACGATCTCGACGGTCTCCCGCATCCGCACCAGCGGCCGGGCGAAGGGCACGCCGTGCAGCCCCTCGATCACCTGCGGCCCGGAGGGGCCCAGGCCGAGAAGGAAGCGCCCCTCGGAGATCTGCGACAGTGTGATCGCGGCGCGGGCGATGGCCATCGGCGTGCGGGTGCCGAGTTGGATGATTCCGGATCCGAGGAGCATGCGCTCGGTCTTCGCCGCGAGGTAGCCCAACGGCGAGGGGGCCTCGGAGCCCCACGCCTCCGCCACCCAGCAGATGTCAAGACCGAGCTTCTCCGCCTCGGTGACATAGGCGACGATCTCCCGCCAGTCGCCCCCGGAAGCCTCGATCGTGGTGGAGGTACGCATCAGAGCCTCGCCTCGCCCGCGGGCCGGGCCCTCTCGGCCAGCTTCTTGATCTCTTCGAGGGTGATGGTCATGTTGGCCTCGAACTCCCGCATGCGCACGAAGACGATCTTCTGCTCCTTCTCCGGCATGCGATCGATGGCGAAGGAGAGGCCCGAACGGGCCGGCCCCATCTGCATCCATTCGCTCAGCAGAGTGCCACCGCCCTGCGGCTCCAACGTGAACCGCCAGATCGCCGTCGGGTTCTGCGGGTTCTCGACGGCCCAGGCAAGCAGCCTCGGCGGCTCGCACTCGACGATGTGGGAGGTGGTGGCCCACTCCCCGAGTGCCTCGTGCTTGCTCCGGCCGATGAACCGGGCTCCCAGGGCAGGGGCGGTCCTGCCGTCCAGCCATTCGACGGACTGCAGTTCGGAGCTCATACGCGGCATCAACTCGATGTCGGACACGAGCGTCCACACCTGTTCGGGCGGGGCCGCGATCCAGGTGCGGACCTCCACCGTCGGCTTGTCCGCATAGCGCGCGCCTGTCCACTCCATGTTTCCTGCAGCCTCCATGCCGATCCGAGAACTCCCATGACCTGACGTGACCAGTAAAGTTGCGTAGATGGACTCACCTGTCAAGGGAAAGCGCAGCCCCGGCAGAGCCGCTGAGTCAGCCGGCGAAACGCTCCCGCACATCCGGCCGTTCGGCCAGGTGTGGCGGATAGCCGGGGCCCATCCGAGGACTGGTGTTCTCCGCGGTCATCTGCTCACCGCAGGAAGAACACACCACCTCGGCGTGGGCTTCCTGTCCGCAGGCCTCGTGACGCATGACTACCGGCGGGCCCTGTTCACCGGACAGCCAGCGGTCCCCCCACCGGTTCATCACCAGCAGCACACCGTAGAAGTCGCGCCCCTTCTCCGTGAGCACGTAGTCGTACCGAACCGGCTCCGTCTGGTACGGCCGTTTCTCCAGCAGCCCCTCGTCCACCAGCCGGCGCAACCGGTCCGTCAATGTGTTGCGCGCGATCCCCAGTGACACCTGGAACGCGTCGAACCGCCGGATTCCGTAGAACGCCTCACGCAGCACCAACGGCGTCCACCAGTCCCCGAGCAGGTCCATGGTGCGTGCGATCGAGCAGGGCCAGTGCGCAAAGGATGTCCGCCTCATGACCGTCAGCTTAGGTTCGTCCAGTCGTAGGACCCAGCAGGTGGAGCGTTGACAATTCATCCGCGCGACATCTTGCGCTCGAAAAATAACGAAGTTATGTTGCGGCCATGAAACGTGACTTGCTGGGCAGAAAGCTGGTTGTCACCGGAGCGGCGCGCGGCATCGGCGAGAAGGTGGCCCGCCTGGCCATCGCCCGAGGCGCTCAGGTGGCCTTGATCGGACTGGAGCCCGATCGGCTCCGTGACCTCGCCCGCGAGCTGGGCCCCGCCGCTTCCTGGCGGGAGGCCGATGTGCGCGACGGCGCCGTCCTGCGGTCAGCGATCGACGAGGCTGCGGGGGTCATGGGCGGCATCGATCTGGTCGTCGCCAATGCCGGCGTCGTGGCGTACGGGACCGTGCGACAGACGGACGAGGCGTCGTTCGAGCGGGTCCTGGACATCAATCTGAACGGTGTCTTCCGGACCCTCAAGTACGTGACGCCCCATCTGGAGCGCAGCCGGGGACACGTGCTGGTCGTGGCGTCCGCGCTGTCCTTCATGCCGCTGGCGGCGATGGCCTCCTACGGCGCCAGCAAGGCTGCGGCCGAGCTGCTCGCCCTGACCTACCGCCAGGAGGTGGCGCACCTCGGCGTCACGGTCGGCCTGGTGCACCCCTCTTGGATCGACACGGATCTCGTCCGGGGCGCCGAGGCGGACCTCCCCTCGTTCCAGGGCCTGCGCAACCGACTTCCCTACCCGGGCAATGTCACCACGAGTGCCGACCGGGCGGCTGCCGCGATCGTCGACGGGCTCGTGCGCCGCCGCAGCCGTGTGTACGTCCCGCGCGCGGTCGTCGTGGCCAACTGGGCCAAGGCAGCGCTGAATTCGCCACTGGCCTGGCCATGGGCGAGGCGCTTCGCGGCCCGTGCCGTTCCGTCCCTCGAACGGGAGGTCGCGGCGCTGGGGAGGCATGACCAACTCACGCCGGGCACCGGTACCTCTGCCGCGGAGACCAAGTCGCCCTAGCCGCACATAAGCAGTCCCGCGCGGGACCGCGACCTGCCCTGCCCTGCCGACTCTCACCGACCTTGAACGATCGAGTCGTAAAGGCGCGCGCCCGCCTCGTGCGAGGCTTCGGCCCGTTCCCGCTCGTCGCCCAGACCGACAGAGAAGTTCACGCCCATCGGCCGCATCACCTGCGCCACGGGGTCCTCGAACTCGCCGAAGTGCTCGGCCAGCTCAAGGGTGATGTACCCGTGGACCAGACTCCACAACTGGGCGGCTATGACTTCAGGTTTCTGCCGCTCGGCCCTGCCCGAGTCCACGAGCCGTTGACATGCCGCGGCGATATGGACGTGGGCATCCCTGAAGGCCGGCGAATGGCCGCTCAAGCGAAGGTCCGCGTCCGACAGCGGCCGGTACGTCGCACGAGTGGACAGGCCGAACATCAGGTCATACAGGTGAGGGTTCTCGTGGGCCACTCGGCGGCAGGTCAAAGCCATGGCGAAGAGATCCGCGATCGGATCATCCGTCACCGGCACCTGGGCGAACGCCCCGGCGAGCTCCCTGAAGCCGTGGTCGGCGACGGCGCGCATCAGCTCGGGGATCCCACCGAAGTGGCCGTAGACGACCATCGTCGACAGCCCGCTCGCGGACGCCACCGTACGCGCCTTGATGGCCGACGGCCCCTGTTCGGCCAGCAGACCGACAGCGGCTCGCACCAGCCGCTCCGGTGCGTCATCGAGCTTCGGCCGCCCTGCCATGCCTCTCGCGCCTCCACCATTGACACTCTTGAAATAACTTGGTTATGTAACTCGTCACGGCAATAGTACACATCTCGAGCGACGTGCCGTTTCGGACACGGGGCGCGCCTCCCCGGACGGGCTTTCACGCACTGTCCCAGATTCCTGGCGCCGGCAGCCCCTCCCTCACTCGCTTTGCACTCCCCCATGAACCCAGCACGGGAGCAGAATCCATGCCATACAAAGACAAGGGTCATCTGGAGATCGAGGACCGCGGAGCCGTCCTTGTCGTCCGGGTCGACGGCGGCCCGCACCAGTTGTTCGGCCTCGACATCGCCCGGCAGCTGGACAAGCTGGTGACCCGGGTCGACCGCGATCCGAGCGTCCGTGCCGTCGTCTTCACCGGGGCACATCCCGAGCGGTTCGTCAGCCATGCCGCGGTCCAGTGGCTGCAGGAAGAGGGCGCCACGAGCCCTACGGTCGGCCGGCGCGGTGCCGCCGCCGTCGTACGCATGGCCAAGCACGTGGACCGGTCCCGTCTCCTCGGGCCCGTGATGCGCAGGACCCCGATGCGCGGAGCCCTCCAGCTGGAGCGCCTGCACACGACCTACCTCCGGATGAACGCCAGCGGTGTCCTCTTCGTCGCCGCCCTCAACGGTTCGGCTCTCGGCCTCGGCGCCGAGTTCGCCTGGGCCTGCGATTTGCGGGTCATGGCCGACGGGGACTTCTTCATCGGCCAGCCCGAAATCCTCCTCGGCATCATCCCGGGCGGAGGCGGCACCCAGCGGCTGACCCGCCTGATCGGCACCCACCGGTCCCTGGCCGCGATCCTCGAAGGCAAGCCGTTCACGCCCGCGGAGGCGCTCGCCAACGGGGCGGTCGACAAGGTCGTACCCCAGGACAAGGTCGTCGCGCAGGCGGTCGAACTCGCGGAGCACTTCGGCCGACGGTCGAAGGGGTCGGTCGCGGCCGCCAAGAGGTCGGTGTACTTCGGCGGCTCGATGTCCCTGGAGGACGGACTCCACGTCGAACGCGCCGAGTTCTTCACCAGAGTCATGTCGAAGGACGGTCAGGAACTGATGCTCGACTACATGAAGACGACGGACGCCACCGGCGAGCTCCCGCTCTACGCCCCGGACACCTACGCCCAGGCGCTCGCCTCGGGCAGCGTGCCCGGGCAGCGCTCGACGAAGTCGACGCGGCGGTGAGCCGACGATGACCACTGCGCACTCCTTCACCCGTCACGACATCACCTTCCCCTCCGGCGACAGCACCTGTGCCGGATGGCTCTACCTCCCGACCGGCGTCACCTCCCCGCCCGTCGTCATCCTCGGGCACGGCCTCGGCGCCACCCGCGAGATGCGCCTGGACGCCTTCGCCGAGCGTTTCGCCCAGGCCGGCATCGCCGCCGTGGCCTTCACCTACCGGCACTTCGGCGACAGCGGCGGCCACCCGCGCCAGCTCCTGTCGATCAAGCGTCAGCTCGCCGACTGGGACGCCGCCATCGCCTACGTCAAGGGCCGCCCCGACGTCGACCGCTCCCGCGTCGCGGTGTGGGGCAGCTCCTTCGGCGGAGGCCATGCCATCACCGTCGCCTCTCGGCATCCCGAACTGCGCGCGGCCGTGTCCCAGTGCCCGTTCACCGATGGTCTCGCCTCCGCGCTCGCGCTCGGCCCGGTCGCCTCGCTCAGGATGACCCCCGTGGTCGCTCGGGACATGGCGGCCAGACTGCGCGGCAAGGCACCCGCGATGGTTCCCATCGCCTCCGCCCCCGGTTCGCCGGCCCTCATGAACGCTCCGGACGCCCTGCCCGGATATCAGGCGCTGCAACCGGCGGGGACGACGTTCCGCAACGAGGTGGCGGCACGGGTCATTCCGACCATCGCCACCTACCGGCCCGGGCGTGCGGCGAAGAAGGTCGCCATGCCGATCCTCTTCTGCGTCAGCAACACCGACTCCGTCACGCCTCCCGCCCAGACCCTCAGGTACGCGCGCACCGCACCCCGGGGAGAGATCAAGAGGTACGACGCCGGCCACTTCGACTTCTACACCGGCGAGACCTTCGAGGCCCTGGTCCGCGACCAGGTCGAGTTCCTCACTCGGCAGTTGCACCCCGCGTCGGCATCGACTCCTTGACCGGACCGCACAACACCGAGACAGGTACGCCCGCCATGAACTTCGCTTCACTGCCCGACCGCCGCGCCGCTCACGACCCCGATGGGGCAGCGGTCTCGGACGGGCGCCAGTCACTCACCAACGCCCAGTTGCTGGACCGCGTCCGTGCCGCAGCGCTTCAGCTCCAGGACCTCGGCATCGGTCCCGGCGATGTCGTGGCCCTCAAGCTGACGAACCGCATCGAGTTCGTGCTGCTGTTGTTCGCCGCCTGGCGGATCGGCGCCACCATCACGCCGGTCAACCCGAGCATGACCGACGTCGAGGTGGACCGACAGGTCAAGGACTCCGGTGCGCGTCTGCTGGTGGTCGAAGACCACGCGGCACCCGTCACAGACGGTACTGCCGTACTCGCCGTCGGCGCACTGTATAAGGAAGGGGCGAGTTCGGATCACGCACCGCATGTGGACTCGTCCGCGCTGGCTCTTCTCATATACACCAGCGGCACCACCGGGACGCCCAAGGGCGTGATGCTGGACCACGCCAACATCGACGCCATGACGGAGATGGGCCGCCTGTCCCTGGACATCGGGCCCGCCGACCGGTGCCTGCTGATCCTGCCGCTCTTCCACGTCAACGGCATCGTGGTCAGCATTCTCACGCCTCTTCTCGCGGGGGCGAGCGTCGTCATCGCGGGCGGCCGGTTCGACCCACACAGCTTCTTCGACCTCGTCGAGCAGGAGCGCCCCACCTTCTTCAGCGCCGTGCCGACGATCTACGGCATGCTCGCTGCGCTCCCGGACGACGTGCGGCCCGACACATCGTCGCTGAGGTTCGGAGTCTGTGGCGCCGCACCTGCCTCCGCCGAACTGCTGAACCGGTTCGAAGCCCGCTACGGGTTCCCTCTTGTCGAGGGGTACGGCCTGTCCGAAGGAACCTGCGGGTCCACCGTCAACCCCGTCGCGGGCCCGCGACGTGCCGGCACCGTGGGACTTCCCTTCCCCGGCCAGCAGATTCGGATCGTCGACGCCGAAGGTACCGAGGTGGGGCCGGGCACGGACGGTGAGGTCCTCGTGAAGGGCCCCAACGTCATGCGTGGCTACCTCGGCCGCCCTGAGGAAACGGCCAGAGTCATCGTCGACGGCTGGTTGCACACGGGCGATGTGGGTCACCTCGACGCCGAGGGCTATCTGACCCTGGTCGGGCGCTCGAAAGACATGATCATCCGCGGCGGGGAGAACATCTACCCCAAGGAAATCGAGGACGTCCTCACAGGCGACCCATCGGTGCTCGAAGCTGCCGTGATCGGCGTACCCGACGAGAAGTGGGGAGAGGTGGTCGTGGCCTACATACAGCCGCGACCAGGCATGACCGTGGATCCGACGGCCCTGCGGGAGCTCTGTGCGCGCAACCTCACCGGCTTCAAGCGTCCGACCGAGTTCTTCGTGGTGGAGGCCATAGCGAAGAACGCGGTCGGGAAGATCGACAAAGCCTCCTTGCGCGCTGCCCACGTCGCGGCTTCCTGAGATTCACCGCGCGCCGAGCCTGGATGCCCAGGCAGCACACATCCGACAGCGCGGCCGCGGGGGACGCTTCGGCGGGTGTCCCGGTCTCGGCCCGGATCTGACTGCGTGGCGGCCCGACCGGAAGCAACTGGGCCGCCCCTCGGTCCGGGAGGCGGCTCGGACGACTTGCCCCGGCCGGCCAGTGAGACTGTGGAACCGCAGGGGCGCCGCTCTCGTCGTGGTGGCTGGGTCACCGACTCGCCTCGTGGGCCAGGAACGACCGCAAATGGCCCAGCAGTGCATCTGGTTGCTCTTCCGGGATGAAGTGGCCGCACTCCGGGATTTCTGCTCCGGTGACGTCGTCCGCGTAGGCGCGCCAGATCTCCAGCGTCGGCAGGCGGGAGGGCAGCCCTGTGGAACCCCAGAGCGCCAGTACCGGCATGGTGAGGCGGCGGCCCTCGGCGGCGTCGATGTCGTCGAGGGCGACGTCCTGCTCCATGGCGCGGTAGTCGTCGAAACTCGCGCGCATGGCACCAGGGCGGGAGAAGGCTCGGACATATCTGTCGACCGCTTCGGGTGTCAGCCCGTGCCGGTTATAGGTCCACCGCTCGAAGAAGTACTCGAGATACCCGCGTACGTCGTGCCCCACGAGCCGCTCGGGAAGGTCCGGCTGCATCTGGAACAGCCAGTGCCAGTACCCGGAGGCGAGCGAGGCGTCCAGCCGGCGGAACATCTCCCGGGTCGGCACGATGTCGAGCACAGCCAGCCGCTCCACCTGATCGGGGCGGTCCAGCGCCCAGCGGTGCCCCACGCGAGCGCCCCGGTCGTGACCCACGACGGCGGTCGTCTCGAAACCGAGTGCTTCGACGAGGCTCGCCATGTCGGCGGCCATCCGCCGCTTGTCGTATCCGGTCGAGGGCTTGTCGCTCAGGCCGTAGCCACGCAGGTCGGGTGCCACAACGGTGTGGTCTGCGGCAAGATCCGCCAGCACCGGCTGCCAGCAGTCGGAGGTCTGCGGCCAGCCGTGGAGCAGGACGAGCAGAGGACCGGATCCCGCTCGGAGGTAGTGCAGGCGGACCCCGTCCACCTGCGTCACGCCTGTGGTCACAGTGGGCTGTCCCATGGATGCGCCTCCCCGGCATGAACTAACCCTCTTAGGGGGTTAAACCTAACGTGCAGAATGAAGGCGTGACAACGGACGACAGGTGGATCTGGGACGGCGGGCGGGTCTGTCTGGACTTCACCAACACCCTCCGCCACCGGTGGCGGCCCACGCCGGGGGAGACGCTCCGGAACCCGGGTGATCTCACCCTCTGGCTTCAGCGGGCCGGACTGCTCACACCGGGCATCCCGGATCCCGTGGATGCCGCCGTCCTGGCATCGGGCCGACGGCTGCGCGAGGCGGTCGACCGGGCCGTACTCGCGGTCTCCGACGGCCGACTGCCCTCCTCCAGCGACGTCGTGCTGCTCAACGAATCGGCAGCACAGGTGCCCCGGCCGGCGCCGCAAATCACCATCAAGGGCGGCCACTTGGAGCCCGCCGGCACCACGACCATGGCACCTGATTCCGCGACCGCGCTGGCACTGATCGCGCAGGACGCCGTAGACCTGCTCCTGTCGACCGAGATCCGGCGCGTACGCGTGTGCGGCGCGGACACGTGCGCCCTACGCTTCCTGGACCGCTCGCCCGCCCACAACCGCCGCTGGTGCTCGATGTCCCGCTGCGGCAACCGCACCAAAGTCCGCCTCCACCAGGCCCGAGCCAGACGGAGTGAGCGCACCCCGGCGGACTGAGCCCACCCGGACTCCTGCCGCCACCGCGCTCAGCTCACTCCGCGGGCCTCAGACGAAATGCGGGGCCGGGGACACTCTCGATGTCCTCCGCCTGCACGGCGTGGCCGCGTTCGCAGCGGATCTGGGCATCGACGTGCGCACCGCATCCGCGGTGTCGCGTCAGTACGGCCGGGCCCTCCGGGTCGGCGCGGTAGCGGTCGCCCCACTGCAGGAGCCCCATCACGGCCGGGACCAGATCCACGCCCTTGGGTGTGATCACGTACTTCGGCCGACTCCGCGAACCCGGCTCCTTGTAGGTCTCGGTGGCCAGGATCCCTTCCTCGACAAGCATCCGGAGCCGGGCAGCGAGAAGGTTGCGGGGACAGCCCAGGACCCGTTCGAAGTCACTGAAGCGGGACGAGCCGTACCAGACCTCGCGCAGGATCAGGATCGTCCACTTCTCCCCCACGACCTCAAGGGTCCGGGCGATCGAGCAGTTCGACATGTCCCGGTCGAGTCGGGTGTCCATGCCGGCGTCCTGAAGAGCTTCCGTCCTCGCATCCATGGGGGTGATTCTAACCCGACCTGAGTTTACTTTTCCATACTCAACAAGTAGCGTCATGACCACACGCAGACGACCGAGAAGATCACATGGAAAGGCGGCCGACATGAAGGCATTCGTCGTCGAAAAGTACGGCAAGGACGGCGTGCGCGCCGCCGAGGTACCCGAGCCCAGCGTCGGTGACCGCGATGTTCTGGTCAGGGTGAGCGCCGCGAGCATCAACCCGCTGGACAAGATGGTCCGCAACGGGGAGTTCAAACAGCTGTTGAAGTACAAGCCTCCGTTCGTGCTCGGTCATGACGTGGCCGGCGTCGTGACGCGGGTCGGTTCCGCCGTGCGCGGCTTCGAAGTCGGCGACGAGGTCTACGCCCGTCCGCGCGACCTGCGGATCGGAGGCTTCGCGGAGTACATCGCGATCGACATGGACGACGTCGCGCCCAAGCCGGTCTCGCTCACCCCGCAGGAGGCGGCCGCGGTGCCGCTGGTGGCCCTGGCCGCCTGGCAGGTCCTCGTGGACCAGGCCCATGTGAAGCCGGGTCAGAAGGTGCTCGTCCACGCCGGTGCCGGCGGACTCGGATCGACGGTCATCCAGCTCGCCAAACACCTCGGTGCCACCGTGGCGACGACCGCGAGCACTGATTCCGAGAAGCTGGTCCGAAGCCTGGGTGCCGACGTCGTCGTCGACTACACCAAAGAGGACTTCTCCAAGGTGCTGTCCGGCTACGACCTGGTGCTGGACGCCGTGGGCGGGGCGAACCTGGAGAAGTCGCTGACCGTGCTGAAGCCCGGCGGCCTGGCTGTGAGCGTCGTGGGCCCGCCGGACGCCGGGTTCGCCAGGCAGCTCGGCGCTCCCTCCTTCCTGGGGCTGGTCATGAACGTGCTCAGTCGCAAGATCCGCAAGCAGGCGAAGGCCCTGGGCGTTCGCTACCAGTTCTTCTTCATGCAGGCCAATGGCTCCCAGTTGCGCGAGCTCGGCGCCCTCTACGACAGCGGGAAGCTCCGCCCGGTCATCGACAGCACCTTCCCGTTCGATCAGACGCTCGAGGCGATGGCTTACGTCGAGCAGGGTCGCACCACGGCCGGCAAGGTCGTGGTCTCGATGACGCCCGACAGCAACTGAGATCAGGCCGGTCACACGGCATCCTCCTGGCATGATCACGCGGGGCCGACGACGCGACGGCAGGGGCGAGAGGCGCTCGCCGCGTCGGGAGGAACACCATCGACGGCTCGCGTGTCCCGACGCTCATGACGGACACGGGAGTTGTCCAACGGCGTCCTCTGCTCCGGCCCCGAATCCGAGGGCTGCCGGCGGCCGCAACAGTCTGCGGAGCCCCGTGCCCCGAGTGCCTTGGATTGCATCCAGGGAAGTGGTGTACGGGTTCGACCTGATCCGGGGTTTGCTCCGGCATCGGGTCGGTGCCCGCATAGATGAACGGCCATCGGCTGATCTTCGAGTTGTCGAAGCCCGAAGGACGTCAGCACGATGACCGCACCTGCCAGTGCGCCCGCACGCCCTCGCCGAGGACAACCTCGCCGCGCCGAGTCCCGATCTGCTGCGCGCGACGGGCTGAACGTTCGCCGACACGCTCATGCCCGGGACCTGCGCACATACGTGGCCTTCCTGTGGTTCACGCGACGCAGGCGGGACCGGCGTGACGCGTCCATGGACCACCGAGCGGCGTTCGAGTGGCGGCGGCGTCGTGATGAGCGTGGCCCTCGTTCGGAAAGGCGAGTTGGGACCGGGAGGTGTCCACGGTCAACGACTTCTACCTGTGGGCAGGACGTCGTCAGGGCCGATCCCATCCGTCAGCGCGCGGGCTTCGGTGTGGTCGCCGTGGCGGGACGGGGCTGGCGGCACGATGGTGCGGCAAGTGCCGGCCGCGGCACTACGCCGCCCTGGTCGACGTGCGCTTCCGGCCCCGCATCCCGGCGCCGGCCCGGCCTGCGACGCCGACGGAACCCTCCGGATCCGACGTACGTACGGAAGCCAACCTGAGCCGGCCACGGAAGGAGAACACCGACCTGCGCGCACTCTGGCTCTGTACGAGGAGGCCATCCGCCGGCCGGCTCTCGAAATCGGCGCACTGCACAGCGGCGGCACCGTTCTTCCACTGCCAACCGCAGCAGGCCCGCGCCGCCCGGGCCCTCCTGAATCCGACACCCCCCAGGCGCCTGGCGTGCGAAAGGACGTCGGGCGTGGCGCGCAGCCGACTACCGATGATCAAGGAATCACCTCCTGGACGGCGGACGAGATCCAGAGGCGTTGCGCTGATGACCGAGCTCGGGCAGTTCGGCGGCGGCGGTCAGGCCCTGTACGACCCCGTCTCGGCGAGCGGAGCCTCAGGGACCGGTCCGGCGACTATCCCCGCCGCCCCCGGGCCGACTCGCCCAGCGGACCGGCCCGGGGCACGCTGGAAGGAGCGGCGTCGCCCACGTCGTCAAGGCCAGCAGCGAGGGCGTCGAGTGGCTCTGCCCGGATACCACGATCGAGCGGATCGCCGCCCAGTGGCTGGACCTCAGGCGCTCCTCGTCGTGGTCACCGACGGCGCGGCCGGCGCCCACGTCTTCGACGCCCGTGCGGCACGTATCAGCCGTCCCGGCCGGAGGGTCGCGGCGGTGGACACCGTGGGAGCGGGCAGGGCAGCCGGGCGACGGCGCACCCCGCCTCGCTCACGGAGGATGCGCCTACCTCGGCCAGCCGCTCCGGCGGCCGGGGTCCGGCCTGCCGGATTCTCGCGCACGGACCAGGCGTCAGCGACTGCACCGAAGCCTTGCAGGCGTTACTCGTCGAGGAACTGAATGGCGTGCTTCAGAAACCGCTCGGGATACTGGAACTGCGCTCCATGCCCGGCATCGGGGTAGATCAGCAGCTGAGCGTTGGGGATGTTCTGGGCGAGGTGCCAGGAGTTGATCGAAGCGATCATCACGTCGTTCTCGCCGTTGAGGACCAGCGTCGGCTGGGTGATCGCGTTCAGGTGGGCGTAGGGGTTCTCGCCCGGCAGCGGTTCCGCGTAGGCCATAGTCGCTTCGAACTGCGCCTGTGCGACCGCGGGCGAGCTCGGCGGGTCCTGGTCGACCCGCTGGTGACGGCGCTCCCAGAAGGCCTTGCCCGCTTGCTTCGCGGCTTCCGAGCGGCCGAAGAACAGGAAGAGGAAGTCCTCCAGGGTGGGGACCGGGTTCAGGGCGTACTGAGGCACCTGGGGGTCACTTGTCGGGTCCCCGCCTCGGAGGCCGGTGCCGAGCAGGAGGAGCTTGCGCACCAGCTGGGGGTGGCGCAGCGTGACTTCCTGCGCCTGGAAACCGCCGAGCGAGAAGCCGAGCAGGTCGACCTGCTCCAGCCCCAGTGCCCGGATGACCGCGGCGATGTCGTCGGCCATGTCCTCGATCCGATTACGGGGCGTGCCCGATGACGAGGCGACGCCGCGGCCGTTGAACAGGACGACCTCACGGCCTTCCGCCAAGCCGTCGGTGAGCAGCGGGTCCCAGTTGTCCATCCCTCCACGGAAGTGCTGGACCAGGAAGATCGGGACGCCCGAGGGCTTGCCCCAGCGCCGGTAGGCGAACCGGTCGCCGTCAACCTCGATGTACTGAGTCGGTGCGGTCACATGCGTGTCACTCATGGCCTGAGCCTTTCTGGAGGGGGTGAGCAATACGATGACGATCGTAATCTAAAAAGTCAACCTCTTCGATGTCGATCGACATCTATGTATGCTGGACCGTCGAGCGCCGATCGACGAAGGGACGGCTGGACATGCGGGTCACCAAGGCACAGGCAGAGCAGAACCGTGCCCACATCGTCGCGACAGCCTCCAGGCTGTTCCGTGAGCGCGGCTATGACGGTGTCGGTGTGGCAGAGCTGATGGCGGCCGCCGGGTTCACCCACGGCGGGTTCTACAAGCACTTCCGCTCCAAGGCCGACCTGATGGCCGAAGCGTCCGCGAGCGGGCTCTCGCAGACCGTGGCACGGGCACAAGGTCTGGACCCCGCCGAGTTCGTCGAGCGCTACGTCTCGCGGGAGCATCGCGACGGGCGCAGCGACGGCTGCACCATCGCGGCCCTCGGCGGCGACGCCGCACGTCAGCCGGCGGACATCAGAACAGAGTTCGCAGCCGGGATCGAGAACCTGCTGACGGCCCTTCAGCCCCAAGGCGATACACCGGGAGATGCGGACCAGCGCGCGGCCCGCATGATGGTGATCGACATGCTCGCCCATTCGGTCGGCGCGATCATGTTGTCGCGGGCATGCCCGGACGGCTCTCCGCTGGCGGACGAGATCCTCGATGTCTGCCGCAAGGAGATTCTCGCGTCACTGGCACAGGTCAACAGCGACCAGCTGGCGGCAAGCAGTCCGGAGACCTGACCGCAGCCGACCGACGCAAGCCCAGCCCAATACCTTGAACAGCACGAGGCCAGCTCCCAATTACCTCAGCACTAACACCGGCAGCACCACCCCGCCGCCCTTTCGGGCGACCATTTTCAACGCGGTCCAGGCGCGGGGTGGGAGTGTGACCCGACGCCGTACAGGTGGGCAATCTCGGGAATCCCAGCAGCACGCGGTGGCGGTAGCCCTCCGGCCGGCCGCCCCAGCCGTCCAGTCGTACCGGTATGGGCAGCAACGTCCGGATGACCTGCCATTCGGGGATTCGGGCCATACCGCAACCGAGGACTGCCCGGATGGTCACCCGGGCCGGAGACCGGGCCGCACTTCAGCGAGGCAGCAGGACCTCGACCTGCCCCCGGATGTCCTGCACGATCTCCTCCACGCTCAAGGCGATGTTCACGCTCACCGCCATGCTGAGGAACATCACGGCGGACACGATGTGTGCCAGCGTCGCGGCGTCGCCCTCGGTGACCCGCTCGTCTCGGCGCAGCACGGCGGCGACGGCCTCCTCGGTCTGCGCGACGATGGCGAGTGCCGCGCCGTGCCGGGGCTCCTCGGGGTCACCGAAGACCATCTCTCGCAGGTAGGTGCGTCCGTTGTCGATCTGGACGCGGTTGCACTCGACGATCGGCCGGACGATCGCCAGCACCGCGTCCAGCACGCCTGGGACGGTCTCGGCGTCCGCCCGGCCCCGCTCAAGTGCTTCGACGTACTTGGCGTTCTGGACAAGGAGGAGGAGTTCGCCCTTGGTCTTGGCATAAAGGAACAGGGTCCCGGTGCCGATGTCGGCCTTGTCCGCGATCTGCTGGGTCGTGACCTCATCGACGCCGTGCTCGGCGAACAGATCACTGGCGGCAGCGACAATGCGGTCGAGTTTCTCCTGCTTGTTCCGCTCGCGCCGTCCGAGAGGCATGGCGGTGTCCTCCAGGAATAGATTCTGACTGTAATCAGTTATGATTGTACTCAATGTCATGTGGGCTCGAATGTGGCTCCGCTCATTCTCCCATCGCGGGGCGATGTGTCCTTGCCCCATCCGTGCGCAGCCACGTACTTCACATCCCCCTCGGAAAGAAGGAACCCATGCCCTCCCTCGATGGAGCAGTCGTCCTCGTCACCGGCGCCAATGGCGGTATCGGCACCCACTTCGTCCACGACGCCCTGGCGCGCGGCGCCGTCAAGGTCTACGCCACCGCCCGCTCCCCCCGCGCCTGGGACGACGACCGCATCGTCCCCCTGACCCTTGACGTGACCGACCGCACGTCGATCGACGCGGCCGTGGCCGCCGCGGCGGATGTCACCGTGCTCGTCAACAACGCGGGCGCCACCCCGCCGAGCGCGAGCCTGCTGGACGTCACCGAGGCAGACATCCGGGCGAACATGGAGACGAACTTCTTCGGACCGGTCTTCCTCGCCCGCGCCTTCGCACCGATCCTCGCCGCCAACAAGGGGTCAGTCCTCATCGACGTGCACTCCGTTGCCAGCTGGTATGCCTTCGGCGGCGCCTACAGCGCCTCCAAGGCCGCACTGTGGTCGGCCACCAACTCGCTGCGCATCGAGTTCGCACCCATGGGCGTCCACGTGACGGGGGTGCACATGGGCTACGTCGACACCGATATGGCCGCGCACGCCGACGGCCCCAAGATGCTGCCGACACAGCTGGTGACGACCGTCTACGACGCCGTCGAGGCCGGAGAATACGAGGTCCTGGCCGACGACTTGACCAAGGGGGTCAAGGCGGCTCTGAGCGGCCCGGTCGAGGCGCTTTACCCGGACCTGCACAGCACGGAAGCCTGAGCTTGTTGTTCGGTCCCGACGCGATCTCTTCACGTCGGGGACCCAGTGATCCATGGCGTGCGAACGGTCGGCCGACCAGTGTCCAGAAGCGGTGCACCGTCGCGGCCATCGAGCGGTGGAGGACATCGGCGGTCGATCCGGCAGCAGCCCGATCCGACCATCGTGCCGAAGACGTCGGAAATCAGGTGGGCCCCGCGGCAAATGAGGACGGACGCAGCATCCGCTGCATCCGTGCTCACTTTCTGATGGGTGTCAGCTTTGCTGGTTGGCGATGCCGATGTAGTGCCCGAGACGGTACTCGAAGTCGATGCCGGCCTGTTCGACGACGGCCTGCGTGCCTGCGGCCCGGGTGAGGAAACCGGGAAGCGTGAGGGAGTGGGCGAACTCGCCGTACGCGGCGACCAGGTCCCCGTCCGGGGGCAGGGTTGCCCGGTTGATCTGGGCTTTGGCCGAGGCGAGTGAGGCGCGGTCGAAGGAGGCGAGTCGGGCGGCGACGGTGCCGACGAAGGCGTCGAGTTCGCTGTCGGGGAGGGCGCGGGTGATCCAGCCCCAGCGTTCGGCGGTGTCGGCGTCGTAGTCGTCGCTGGTGAGGATGGCTTCCAGGGCGCGGTCGCGTCCGATGGCCCGGGGCAGGCGTTCGCTGCCACCACCGCCGGGCAGCAGTCCGCTGCCGACCTCGGGCTGTCCGAAGATCGCCTTCTCACGACTGGCGTAGCGCAGATCGAGAGCGAGGGCGAGCTCGTTCCCGCCGCCGCGGGTGCGTCCACGGATGACCGCGATCGTGATGTACGGCGCTTTGGAGAGTTCCAGGACCAGATTCGTCCAGGCCGGCACCGCGTCCGGGTCCTCGGGGGCGGGGAAGTCGGCAGCGGCGGCCAGGTCGAAGTGGTTGTAGAAGAAGTCGGGGGTGGCGCTGTCGAACAGCACGACCTGGATGTCCGGGTCAGTGGCCAGTTCGGTGACGATCTCGATGAGGCGCAGGACGGTCTCGCCGACGATGAGGTTGACGGGCGGGTTGGCGAAGGTGATCTTCGCGATCTGCGGTGAGGTGCGCTCGTAGTGGATGGTGCTCTGCTGCTCGCTCATGGCTGGCTCCGGATGCGTGGTGGGTATCAGACGGCGATTGGGGTGCGAGGAGGGCAAGGAAGCCGGGGCGGATGGATGTGCCGAGCAGATCCGGCGGTCCCGTTTCCCGTCTGCGCTGCTCACTCCTGGTAGTGCGGGAGGATCTCGCCGTTCTTGACGTAGGTGAGGGCGGCGGCGACGTCGTAGGCGTGGATCGCGGAGACCTGCGGTGCCAGCCGGTCGGACAGGTCCTCGATCGCGTTGCCGCTGAAGAAGGCGTCCCGTGCCGCGGTGTCGGTGAACCCGAGGCTGACCGAGGCGTGGAAGCGCTGGTCGTGGGGGTTGTCGTGGGCGACGTCCGGGGTGTCCCAGAGCTTTTTCGTCCAGGGCAGGAACGTCTGCGTGCGCAGTTCCTTCAGCACTCCGGTGCCGGCGAGCGCGGGGGCGAGCTCCTCGTTGACGAACTTCCGCAAGGCGCCGGCGCCGACCCCGTCCCTGCGGCGCAGGTAGATCAGCGCGCGGGCACCGACCGTCTCTCCGGGGCCCGCGACGTCGTACCACCGGGAGGAGTTCGGCGGGCCGGCGTAGAGCAGGGTGCGGCGGAACACGTTGATCTCGTCGGCGTAGGCCAGCTTCTTCTGCTTGCGCCCTTTCAGGGGTGCAAGCGCCGATTGGAAGGTGACTTCCGCGACGCCGTCGATCTTCCGGTCGGCGGGGATCGCGGTCTGGACCCCGTCGATGGCCGGCCACAGGCCCGTGTTCTGCTCGGCGAGGTGGATCTGCCGGTACTCCTCCAGCCCCGGGGTGGCGGAGATGATCCCTGAGTGCGGGCCCTTCCAGTGGTCCATGCCGGTCTGGCGGGGCTGGTCGGTGCGCACCCACAGCAGGATCGAGGAGGTGAGAGGCTTCTTCACTTCCGGGGGCGCGGCGACCGGCGACGTGCTCATGATGTTGCCCTTTTCCTGGCCAGATGGCGGTCATCGGGCCAGGAACTCGACCGCCACGGGGGCGAACCGGTCGTGGTACTGGAAGATGCCGCCGTGCCCGGAGTCGGGGTAGATGATCAGCTCACTGCCCTTGATGCGCCGGTGCAGGTCCTCCGACAGGACCGACGGCACCATGCGGTCGTTGTCGCCGTTGGCGATCAGGGTGGGCTGCGTGATCGACGACAGGTCGTCGGGGGCGGAGCGCCCCCACTTCTTGATCGCCTTCAGCTGCGTCTGGAACGCCTTGGTCTTGATGTCCGCGTCGCGGTCGACGGTGCGCTCCTTGAGCCGGTTGACGAACGCGCGTGCGGCGGGCTTGCCGGTGGCATTGCGGTTGAAGAACAGGAACTCCTTGGGGTCCGAACGGGTCAACGTGGCACGCAGGATGTCCCAGTAGGTGACTCTGGCGACCTTGTCCATGTCCTTGCCGCCCTTGGGCCCGGTGCCGGTGAGGACCAGCTTGCGGACGAGCTCGGGGTGCTTCACCACCAGGGCCTGGGCGACCATGCCGCCGAGGGAGAACGAGAAGACGTCGATCTTGTCGAACCCGAGGGCCCTGATGAAGGTGTAGGCGTCGTCGGCCATCGCCTCGACACTGTCCGGCACCTGGCCGGTGGACGCCCCGACACCGCGGTTGTCGAAGGCGATGACGTGACGTCCCTTCGCGATGGGGTCGATGATGCGGGGGTCCCAGTTGTCCAGGGTCGCGGCGAGGTGGACGAAGAAGACGACGGGGATGCCGCCCTTCGGTCCCAGCTCGCGGTAGGCGTAGGTGACGCCGCCTGCGCGGACGGTGCGGGCCGGGGCCTTCGCGTAGGAGGTGATGACGGGTTCGTTCGGGGCGTCTGTGCTGCTCATGACCGATTCTCCTTGGGTGTTCTGTGTCGCTGTGTGTTTCGTGTCGCCCGTCGCGGTTGCGGCGGGTCAGCTGTTGCCGATGACGGCCTTGCCGCGGATGCCGCCCTGGGACAGGGACTGCAGCGCGTGCGGGGTCTGGTCGAAGGGGAACACCTTTCCCACGACCGGGCGCACCGCGCCCTGGTCGATGAGGGTGGTGATCTGGCGGAGCTGGTCGCCGCTGGCGTGCATGAACAGGAACTCGTACGTCACGCCGAGCTTCTTCGCCTGCTTGCGGATCTTGCGACTCAGGGCTGTGACCGCGAGGCGCAGCAGCGGGTTCAGGCCGGCCTGGCGGGCGAACGCGGGGTCCGGGGGACCGGCGATCCCGATGGCCTTGCCGCCGGGCTTGAGCACCCGCAGGGACTTCTCGAGGGTCTCTCCACCGAGGCTGTCCAACACCAGGTCGTAGCCGGTCAGGAGCTGCTCGAAGTCCTGGGTGCGGTAATCGATCACCGTGTCCGCGCCGAGCGCGCGCACGTAGGCCGCGTTGGAACCGCTGGCAGTGGTGGCGACACTCGCGCCGAGGTGCGCGGCGAGCTGGATCGCGATCGAACCGACCCCGCCGGCGCCGGCGTGGATGAGCACCTTCTGCCCGGGCCGCAGCTTCCCGCGCTCCACCAGCGCCTGCCATGCCGTGAGCGCCGCCAGCGGCAGCGAGCCGGCCTCTTCCATGCTGATCGAAGCGGGCTTGAGCGCCAAGTCGCCCTCCGCTACGGCGATGCGCTCGGCGAACGTGCCGATGCGGTCCTGGTGGGGCCGGGCGTAGACCTCGTCTCCGGGCTTGAAGCCGCGAACCGCCTTCCCGACGCGGACGACGGTGCCCGCGACGTCGTTGCCCAGGATCAGCGGCAGCTTGTAGGGCAGGATCTGCTTGAACTCACCGGCGCGGATCTTCTCATCCAGCGGGTTCAGCCCGGCGGCCTCCACTCGCACAAGCACGTCGTGCTCCCCCACGGTGGGCTCGGGGACCTCCGCCTCCTGCAGCGGCTCCTTGTACTTGGTGACGACGAACGCTCGCATGGGGCGCCACTCCTGATACTTGTCCTATTTATCCAGTTCTGAGACTGGATCGGTAAACGCGGCGCGACATCCGGGGGCCTCACAACCTCGCCCCATCCGGTCAATCCGAGTACACTCAACTATGAGTCCACTCATAATTATTGTCAAGGGGGTCCCCATGGGAAGCGATCACATGCCGATCGGGCGCCGCGAGAGGGCCAAACAGGACAAGCGCGAGCGCATCATGACCGCCGCCCGCGAGCTGTTCGCCGAACACGGCGTGGACAGGGTCACGACGCAGCAGGTCGCCCGCCGGGCCGATGTCGCCATCGGGACGCTCTACCTGTACGCGTCCACGAAGGCCGAGCTGCTGATCATGGTGCAGAACGAGAAGTTCGCCGCCGCCGTCGATTCCGGCCTCGCCGCCGCCGACGCCGCCGTAGGACAGGGCGCGCTGGAGCGGGTCATCGCTCTCATCCGCCCCCTGGTGGAGTGCGTGCGGGAGCACATCGAGAACGGCCGCACCTATCTGCGCGAACTTGTCTTCGGCGACCCGGCCGAGCCATACCGGCAAGTGGGTCTGACCCTTGCCGGCCGCGTCGAGGACGGCATCACCGGCCTGCTCACGCGCAACGAGGACATCGGCGCCGCCGACGCGGCAACGCTGGCGCGGGTGATCACCGCAATCATCCACATCAGCACCACCGCCACCGTGTGCCCGCACCGCAGCGACGAGGCCGTGCTCGCCGACATCCGCGACCAGGTCCACGCCACCCTTGCGCAGCACATCCGCGCCGCATGACCGCTCGCTCCACGAGCCGACCATGTCCCCGGAACGGGGGCACTTCGTGAGCACGCGCTACGGCGTGGTCACCATCGGCGGCGGAAGCGCGGGCACGTCACCGCGATCCGCGCCGCGCAACTCGGCAAGAACATCCTGTCCGGCAGTGCGGCAGTCCGGTTCGGCAGTCCGGACAACGGACAGCCGCAAACCCTGTCCCTAACCCTGCACTCCCGGTCAGGCCGGCGGCGTCTGTCCGCCCTGCGCCTCACGTTCCCAGATGGGACTGCGGTCCTTGTCGACCAAGGCCGCTCGGACGCCCTCCAGGAAGTCCGGCGTGCGGATGGTCGTGCGCGTGAGAGTGAGCTCGGCGTCAAGGCACTCGCGCAACGTCTGCTGTCTGCCCCGGGCCAGCAGGTTGTGAGTGATCTCCAAGCTCTGCGGCGAGGCGGACTCCAAGGCGATCAACGCGTCTGACGCCCAGGCGGTGTCGAGGTGACGCAGGCGTTTCTCGATCTCACCGAGAGTTGGCGCGCCGAACGCCCAGTCCATCTCCCCGCGTACCTCCGCCAGCCTGCTCGCCCCCACCGGCGAACGGTCGGCAAGGCGGTTCAGGACGACGTCCACCGGGGCGCCTGGGCTGTCCGCCAGGGCGTCTCCGACCGCACCGAGCCCGTCCGTGGGGACGAAGTGCGTGGCCAGCCCCGTGTACAGGGCGTCGGCAGCGTCGAGACGGTGCCCGGTCAGTCCCAGGTACATGCCTATCGCGCCGGGCAGCCGCGGCAGAAAGTAGCTGGCCCCGATGTCGGGGAAGAAACCGATCCCGGTCTCGGGCATCGCCAGCACCGCACGCTCGGTGACGACGCGGAAGGTGCCGTGGACCGACAGACCGAGACCACCGCCCATGCACATGCCGTCGATGAGCGACACGACCGGCACGGGATACTCAGCGATCCGGGCGTTGAGCCGGTACTCGGAGGCGAAGAACCGCTCACTGGCCTCGACATCCCCAGCGAGGCTGTGCTCGCGGATCGTGCGGATGTCGCCGCCGGCGCAGAAGGCCTTCACGCTGGTGCTGGCGATCACCACAGCAGCCAGCGGTGTGTCCTCCCAGGCGGCGAGCGCACCGTCAATGGCCGCGACCATGCCTGTCGTCAGGGCGTTGAGCGCCTTGGGTCGGTTCAGAAGGATCCGGCCGACGCCCCGGTGCACATCGGTGAGAACCTCGCCCTCAGCAATGTCAGTCATGCGTCTCATCTCGTACTCCGCGCGGACCTGGCTGTTGTGCCATCACCGTTCCTCCGTCGCCGAATGTCGCCCCTCATGGCTGAGCAGGCGCTCGTGTCCGGATCCCCCGCCAACAACCCCGTTGTGCCCACCGTGGACGAGATCCAGGACCTCTACCCGCAGATCTACGGCTGAAGGTCAAGATCCTCGCACAGGTCGCGGAGCGCCTCCACGAACCTCCCGGCCGCCAGGGCATCGCCGTCGCCGTCGGCGGCGACTCCGAACGCGCGGGCGCAGTCGGCGTACCGGCTCTCGGCGGCCGGTACGGAGAACGCCGTCACCGCGGGGAAGAGCATCGCGTTCGACAGACCATGAGCGACGTGGAAGTGCGCGCCGATCGGGCGGCTCATGCCGTGCCATGGTCGACTCGCCCCACGCCATCTGCCCCGGCGCGGACGAGAGCGTTCAGCGCAAGGCCGTCGGAGAACGGATTGGCCTTGCGGCTCACGTACGCCTCGACGGCATGAGTGAGCGCGTCAACAACGGCGGCGACCGGCAGGAACGCCGGTCCCGAACAGAGTTGTCTTCTCGTCCGCATCGCTGTCGTGATGCTGAGGTTCGTGCAGAGCCTTGTAGTCCCGCATCCGGCCGCCCTGTACGCCCCACAGGCAGGCCGGCGCCAAGCGAATCGGTCGTCGGATCCGGGACGGTCCCGGCAGACAGACACGGCTGCAGTCCGGCGTCCTCACGCATCACCATCAGGCGTTCCGCCGCACCGGTCCAGGCGACGGGGGGATTACTCCTCCCAGACAGTCGGACCTCAGACCGCTGATCCGCAACGATTCTGGAGCGTTGATCACCCTCGGCCGCCCGCACTGCGCCGCCGCGCCCGCAGCCAGAGGTGCCCCTTACTCTTCTGAGTTTACTTTCTTATACTCAGCCAGTAGCGTCTGGACCAGCACATCAACCTGGCTGCACGCGGGACGTGGGCGTGGCAGCAACCTGCGAAGGAGCACCACCATGGGCGTAAGCCGAGAGGCACACGAGTTCGCGGAGTTCCTCGCGAGCGTGAGCGCGAAGTCGTCGACACCCGGTCTCGACCTGGCCGTCATCCGCGACATCGTGGACTCGAACCACAAGGCGTCGACCGAGCCGGAAGGCGTCACGTACGCCGAGGTGGACGCGGGCGGCGTTCCCGCCCTCTGGGCCATCCCCGAGGGCGCCGACCCCGACAAGGCACTGCTCCACTTCCACTTCGGCGGATCCGTCACCGCCTCCATGCACTCGGACCGCAAGGCCGCCGGCCACATCGCCAAGGCAGCCGGAGCCCGCTCCCTCGTCGTGGACTTCCGCCTGGCGCCCGAACACCCCTACCCGGCGCAGCTCGACGACGCCGAGACGGCGTACCGGTGGCTGCTCTCGCAGGGCTACGAGCCGCGGAACATCGGCAGCACGGGCCACTCGATCGGCGGCACCCTCGCGGTGATGCTCCCGCTGCGCCTGCTCGCGAAGGGCGAGGCGACGCCGGGCGCGATCGTCAGCGTCTCGCCGTGGACCGACCTCACCATCCAGAACGCGTCGGTGGACGAGAACGAGGACAACGACAAGATGCTCAGCAGGAGCACCCTCGAACTCTTCCGAGGAGCCTGGCTGCAGGATCCCGCCGTGGACTTCACCGACCCCGCGATCAGCATCGCAAACGCCGATCTGACCGGCCTGCCGCCCACGACCGTCCACTACGGCGAGTACGAGACCCTCGCCGACGACGGCGCCGAACTCGGCCGACGCCTCGCGGACTTCAAGGTCACCTCAGAGGTCCACCCGATGCCCGAAGGGCAGCACTCGTTCATTTTGGGCGCCGGGCGCGTACCCGAGGTGGACCAGGCGATCCAGCAGATGGGCCAATGGCTGCGCAAGCACCTCGGCGCGTGAGCTGAAGGCACACTGGGCGGAGCGGCCCTTCGGCCGGACCGCCGCACCACCGCGATGCCGGTGACCGGTTCCCGCCGGTCGTCGGCATCCTGCCAGACCATGTCGGCCGGCATGCGGTGCCTGTGTCCGACACAGTTCCCCACCCAGCCACATCACCGTCCCTTGATGCCACAAAGGAGTGCGCGATGGGAACATACGAAGATGTCTTCCGCGCCAGTACCGAGGACCCGGAGAGCTTCTGGCTGAAGGCGGCGGAGGGCATCGACTGGGATGTCGCTCCGCGACGCGCTCTGGACTCCTCGGGCGCACCCTTCTACCGCTGGTTTCCCGACGGACGGCTCAACGTCTGCTTCAACGCGCTCGACCGGCACATCGAAGCCGGCCGGGGCGAGCAACCCGCGCTCGTCCACGACTCCCCCGTGACGGGCACCCGGCGCACCTACACCTACGAACAGCTGAGGGACGAGGTGGCGGCCTTCGCCGGAGCCCTCGCACAGCTCGGCGTGGGACACGGCGACCGCGTGGTCATCTACATGCCAATGGTCCCCGAGGCCGTTGTCGCGATGCTGGCCTGCGCACGCATCGGCGCGGTCCACTCGGTCGTCTTCGGCGGGTTCGCCCCTCGTGAACTCGCCCTTCGCATCGACGACGCCGCCCCCAAAGTGGTCGTCTCCGCCTCCTGCGGCATCGAGGGCAAGCGGGTCATCGCGTACAAGCCCCTGCTCGACGAGGCGATCGAGCTCGCGGGCCACAAGCCGGAGAAGAGCGTGATCCTGCAACGCCCACAGGAGGCGGCCGGGTTGGGGCCTCACGATCTCGACTGGGCCGACCTGGTGGCTACCGCGCCACCGGCCGACTGTGTTCCCGTCCCCGCAACCGACCCCCTCTACATCCTCTACACCTCCGGAACCACCGGAAAGCCCAAGGGAGTCGTGCGTGACTGCGGCGGCTACGCGGTCGCCCTCCACTGGTCGATGGGGGCCGTGTACGACGTGGGCCCGGGCGAGACCATGTTCACCGGCTCCGATGTCGGCTGGGTCGTCGGGCACTCGTACATCGTCTACGCGCCCTTGCTGGTCGGCGCGACCACGGTGCTGTACGAGGGCAAGCCGGTCGGCACCCCGGACGCGGGCCAGTTCTGGCGGGTGGCCGCCGAGTACCGGGTCAAGACCATGTTCACGGCGCCCACCGCCTTCCGGGCGATCAGGAAGGAGGACCCGAAGGGGGCGCTCACCGCCGGCTACGACCTCTCCCACCTGCGCTATCTCTTCCTGGCCGGTGAACGCCTCGACCCCGAGACCTATCACTGGGCGAGCGACCTGCTGGGCGTCCCGGTGATCGACCACTGGTGGCAGACCGAGACCGGCTGGCCCATCGTCGCCAACCCTGTGGGTATCGAAGCCGCTCCCCTCAAGCCCGGCTCCCCGACCCGCCCGCTGCCGGGCTGGGACGTCCGCGTCCTCGACGCTTCGGGCAAGCCGGTGCCCGCGGGCGTCGACGGCGCGATCGTCGTGAGGCTTCCCCTGCCGCCCGGCGCGCTCCCCACGCTCTGGAAGGACGACGACCGCTACGTCGCCTCCTACCTCTCCGCCTACGACGGCTACTACCTCACCGGCGACAGCGGCCACCTCGACGACGACGGCTACGTCTTCGTCATGGGCCGCACCGACGATGTCATCAATGTCGCCGGACACCGGCTGTCCACCGGCAGCATGGAAGAAGCCCTGGCCGCCCACCCCGACGTCGCCGAATGCGCCGTCATCGGCGTCGCCGACGAACTCAAGGGACAGATCCCGCGCGGCTTCGTCGTCCTGAAAGCCGGCAGCGACCGCGAACCGGGCGAGGTCGAGGCCGAACTCGTCCAGCTCGTACGCGAGCGCATCGGCGCCGTCGCCTCCCTCAAGGACGTCACGGTCGTGGCCGCCCTGCCCAAGACTCGCTCGGGGAAAATTCTGCGCAGGACCATGCGCGGCATCGCCGACGGCCGCGACGAACCCATCCCGTCCACGGTGGACGACCCGGGTGTCATCGAGGTCCTGCGCCCCGCTCTCCGCCGCCCCGGTCACACCCCGTGATCGATTGTCGCCTCCCCTGGCTTACGGTGGGGCGGTCGCGCCCGGCGAACTGCCCCACCGGAGCCTTGGACGCCGATCATGTCGCGACCTGGGTCTCCCCGGCGCCCCGGCAGTCGTCTTCACGGCCCGCGTCCCAGCATCCGATCATCTGACCGCCTGAGGGCTGGAAGAACTGACCTTCACCACCGAACTCGTAGTCAGCGAACCGGTGACGACCGCCATCCGCTACGGCAAGCACCCCATCATTTGCGGATGATCCTTCAGTCCGCCCTGACGTGCGAAGTCTCCGACACCAGCAGCACCGCTCCGCACCTGCGCCGTGCCCGGGTCTTCGACGAGGGCGGCCGCGGCCTGCTCCTCGTCGCCCACCCCACCGAACACCGGGGCACACGGCACAACCGCGAGGGCAAGGTCATCTGGGCGGAGCAGGCGATTCCAGCTTGCGTTGCGGAACTCCTATCCGCTCTGGCGTGAGGTTCTTGTGCCAAATGCGCCGGGCGACTTCGTGCCCCTGCCGGGGCCCACTTGCCACAGCCCACCCGACCACATAGCATTACGATCGTAATTTGATAGGCTGGCGCCGACTCCGACTCGGCCGGCGTGCGCAGGGCGGGTGCGTCTTCGGCCCCGGAAGCAGAAGAGCCCGGTGCCCACGTCCACGCGGTGTCCGCCCCCGCCCTTTCGAAACCACCACCCATCACCTGAGGAATCACCCATGCTCAACGCCCTGTGGAACCCGACCGTCGTCGGAAAGATCGCCCTGCCGCACCGGCTGGCCATGGCACCCCTGACCCGCAGCCGGGCCACCCCCGAAGGGGTGCCGACCGAGCTGAATGCCGAGTACTACGCCCAGCGCGCCTCACACGCCCTCATCATCACCGAGGGCACCCAGCCCTCCGCCGA
Source organism: Streptomyces puniciscabiei (assembly GCF_006715785.1). Classification (NCBI taxonomy): domain Bacteria; kingdom Bacillati; phylum Actinomycetota; class Actinomycetes; order Kitasatosporales; family Streptomycetaceae; genus Streptomyces; species Streptomyces puniciscabiei. The sequence continues at coordinate 169,363 of NZ_VFNX01000005.1, read as the reverse complement.
CGGCCAGGGCTACCCGATGACCCCGGGCATCTACACCGAGGAACACATCGCCGGCTGGCGCAAGGTCACCGACGCCGTACACAAGGCCGACGGACGCATCGTCATCCAGCTGATGCACGCCGGGCGCATCTCCCACCCGGACAACACCCCCCACCACCGGCAGCCGGTGGCACCCTCCGCTATCAAGCCGGCCGGCCAGACGTTCACCCCGTCCGGGCTCCAGGAGATGCCGGAGCCGCGCGAACTGTCCACCGAGGAGGTCGCCGCGACGGTCGACGACTTCCGGCGCGCCGCCGCGGCCGCCATCGCGGCCGGCGCCGACGGCGTCGAGATCCACGGGGCCAACGGCTACCTGGTCAACCAGTTCCTCTTCCCCAGCGCCAACCAGCGCACGGATCAGTACGGGGGCTCCCTCGACAACCGCATCCGTTTCGCGGTGGAGGTCGCCACGGCTGTGGCCGACGAGATCGGCGCCGGCCGCACCGGCATCCGGATCTCTCCCGGCAACCCCTTCAAGCTCAACGACCTCGCGGAGAGCGACCCGCACGAGCTCTACCCGCACCTCCTGCGCGCCCTCGCCCCCCTCAACCTCGCCTACCTGCACATCGGTCACGGCGGCGACGATGAACTCCTCTCCACCCTCCGCAAGTTGTGGCCGACCACGCTGATCCTCAACCGGGCCGGTGCCGACATCGCCGCCCGCGCCAAGGACGTCGAAGACGGTCTGGCCGACGTCGTCACCGTCGGCACCATGGCCCTCGCCAATCCCGACCTCGTCGAGCGCGTACGCGCCGGCGCCCCCCTGAACACCCCCGACCCCGCCACCTTCTACGGCGGCGGCGCGGCCGGCTACACCGACTACCCCACCCACGCCGCCTGACGAAGAGCAGCCCGGCGACCGAGGGAACCACCACCTTCGCCGCCTCGACACAGCTGCGGCGCACGGAGGCCGACGACTCGAGGAGTTACGGGCCGCGACCGACCTGCGCCGCAGCGGTTTCACCTCACACACCGGCGGTCTGCGCCGCGATCGAGGCAGTGCGACGTCACGGCCCGGACCGATACCGGTCGCCGCCGAGGCTCACCCCTGCGAGGGTGACACCGGGAAGAGCATGCAGCTGCTGGTGGCGTGGGCGAGCAGACGGTCCGAGCCGTCGACCAACTGCGCCTGGGCCAGGGCGGTTTGACGGCCCTTGCTGACCACCGTGCCGATGGCGCGTACCCTGCCCGTGTCCACGGTGATCCGTCGCAGAAACTTCACCGTGAGGTCGAGCGAGGTGTACGCAACGCCCTGCGGAAGGGTCGACTGGACCGCGCAGCCGGCCGCCGAGTCGAGCAGGGTGGCGAAGATGCCGCCGTGCACGCTGCCGATCGGGTTGTAGTGCTCCTCACCCGGTGTCAGGGAGAAGACCGCCCTGCCGGGCTCCACCTCGCTCAGAGTGAAGTCGATGGAGTAATTGATGGGCGGCGCCGGCAGTCGCCCCGCCCGCAACTCACGCAGGAAGTCGATGCCGGCCATGCGTCCGGCGGCTTCCGCCAGGATCGCGGGATCTTCCCATTGATACGTACGCGTTCGTCCCACGGCCGGGCACCTTCCATCTGACTTTTGAAAACGAAGCTAGTTTCCCGCTCACCTGACTGTCAATGACGAAGCCAGACCCTTACGCTGGCGGGATGGAGTGGCTTGAGGCGAGCACGGAGAACTGCCCCGTCCAGCGCACGCTCGACGTGGTCGGAGAGAAATGGACGTTGCTGATCTTGCGTGACGCCGTCAACGGAGTCCGCCGCTTCGACGACTTCCACCGCCACATCGGCCTGTCGGAAGCCGTCCTCAGCAACCGCCTCCGGAAGCTGATCGCGGCCGGCATCCTGAAGACCGTCCCATACCAGGAGCCGGGCAGCCGCTCCCGCAACGAGTACCGCCTGACCCGCAAGGGCTGGGATCTGTGGCCTGTCCTGATGGCGCTGAGCCAGTGGGGCGAGGCGTACGCCCTCGGCCCCGAGGGGCCCGTACTGGACATCCGTCACACCGACTGCGACGCCCCGGTCCGCGTCGTCGTCGAGTGTTCCGCGGAGCACTCCACCCTCAGCCCCGCGGAAGTCACCGCCCGACTCGGACCCGGTGCCCGCATCCGGTCGTGAGCACGCCGGTCATGGGGTCGCCGGTCATGGGGTCGCCGGTCATGATATTACGTGCGTCAGGCCATGGATTATCCTTGAGTGCGAAGCATGGCCTTACGGAGCGAACGGAGAAAGCTCGTGGTGCGCTACGCCAAGGAGCACAAGCAGGTGACGCGGCGACGCATCATCGAAAAGGCCGGCCACCGGTTCAAGCAGGACGGCATCGACGGCTCGGGTATCTCCACGCTGATGGCGGACGCGGGGCTCACCAACGGAGCCTTCTACGCCCACTTCGCGTCCAAGGACGACCTCGTCGCCCATGTCGTGGCCGAGGAACTGCACACGCAGGTCGCGAGTTACAGCACCCTGCGGCCCGGCCGCCCGGGACTCGAGGACCTCATCCGCGAGTACCTGTCTCCCGAGCACCGGGACCACCCCGGCCTCGGATGCCCCTCCGCCGCCCTTCTCGACGAGATCGGCCGCTGCGAGGACGGGACCAGGCAGGCCTACAGCGACGGCGCGCGGGCCATCCTGGAGGAGATCTCCGCCCGCCTGACACCCGAGGACCCGCGGTCCGCTCAGGCCAAGGCCATCGGGCTGTTCACCATGCTGGTGGGGACGATGCAGCTGTCCCGCGCCCTGTCCGACCGGAAGCGCGCCGATGAGGTCCTTGAGCTGGGGATCGAGAACGCTCTCGCGTTCATGGGGTGAGGCGGAAGGCGAGGTCGCGTCAGTGAACGGGCGCCTCGAGCCGCTCGCCCAAAGGGCGCCACGCCCCTGAGGCACCACCCTCGGCCCGGACTACGACCGCACCGCACGCCTTTTGCCGCTCGAGGAACTCGAGAACCGTCTCCACGAACTGCCCGTGGAACTGGAAGATGCCGCCATGGCCGGCGTCGGGGTAGAGGGACCAACTCGCCGTTCGGCACTCGCGCGCCAGGTCGACCGAGTTCCGGGTCGGAACCATCCAAGGGGTGCGGGTGTGTCACATCCCGGGGCTGGAGTGCCCGTGCTCCACGCCCAGCAGGGCGAGGGCGTTGTGGATGCCCTGTTCGAGCAGTTCGTCGGCAAGCTGCCGGTCGGTGAGGGCTCGGGAGAGCTGGAGCGTCCCGGCCATCATCGCGTAGGCGCCGAGCGCCTTGGTGCGGGCCGAGAGGGGATCGTCGGGTGCCAGGCGGGCGGCGATGCCGTCGATGACCATCAGTACGCCGTCGGTGTAAGCCTGCTTGGTCGGGTCTGTGCAGCGCCGGATTTCGTCGAGCAGGGCGGCGGAGGGGCAGCCGTCGTCGGAGCTGTCGCGATGCTGGGCGGACAGGTACCGGCGCACGATCTGCTCAAGTCCTGCGCGCCCGGGTGCCGCCTGCGCGACGATCCTCGCGTTCTGCGCCTGCAATTGGTCGGAGACCGCGGTGGCCACGAGGTCGTCTTTCGACGTGAAATGGGTGTAGAAGGCGCCGTTGGTCAGCCCCGCGTCCGTCATGAGGGTTGAGATGCCCGAGCCGTCGATGCCGTCCCGCTTGAACCGGCGACCGGCCGCCTCGATGATCCGCTGCCGGGTCGCCTGCTTGTGCTCTTTCCCGTAGCGCACCGCGCGCTCCTTTGCTCGTCGGAGAGGCTGCTTGCTCTTGGCGGGCACTCTTATCATTTTACATTTCGATCGTACTTCAATGGATTCGAGGCTCCGACGGCCACCCGTTCGGCGGCGAGGTGCCGTGCCAGGTGGAGCGGTATCCCCTCACTCGGGGGCGTTCATTTGCGCACCATGGAGTGCGGTCGACTGCGGGGGCCCGCTTGCCATCCATCGTCTTCATGCACAGTATTATGAGTGTAATCCAATGTCCCTCGGTTGGCGCCGCCTCAGCGCTCGGCGAGGCGGATGCCGGGTGTGATCAGAACGAGCCGGATGACATGGGTCGGTACCCACCACTGTGTGACCTGGTCGACAGTGTCGGTGCAGTGCATCGGGCGCCGGCGAAGAGAACTCCGTCCTTGAAACTCGCTACAGAAAGACCTGGACATGAACACACCGCGGAATTCACCGTCCTCCTCGCCCTCGTCGTCGTACCAGAACGCGCCGACCCGCTCCGTGTCCGTCCGCGGCGAGGACTTCGCCTACCGGGAACTCGGCCCTGAGGACGGCGTACCACTGATCCTCCTGATTCACCTGGCCGGGGTCCTGGACAACTGGGACCCGCGCGTCGTCGACGGACTCGCCGCACGACGCCGGGTCATCGCCTTCGACAACCGCGGGGTGGGCGGATCGAGCGGCTCCACGCCGGACACGATCGAGGCGATGGCCCGCGACGCGGTGCTGTTCATCCGAGCCCTCGGGTTCGACCAGGTCGATCTGCTCGGCCTGTCGATGGGCGGCTTCATCGCACAGGTCATCGCGGAACAAGAACCTCACCTCATCCGCAAGGTCATCCTGGCGGGCACAGGCCCCGCCGGTGGCCCCGGCATCGACAAGGTCCCGGCGCTCACCCTCCAGGCCACGCTCAAGGGCGCCCTGACCCGCCAGGATCCCAAGCTCTCCCTCTTCTTCACCGAGACCGAGGGCGGTCGGCGGGCGGGACGGGCCTTGCTGGAACGGCTGAAGGAGCGCACGCACCACCGCGACAAGGACATCTCATTGCCGGCGTTCCGAGCCCAGCTGAAGGCCATCAGACAATGGGGCCGCCAGGCACCGTCGGACCTGTCGGAGATTCGTCAACCGGTGCTCGTGGCAAACGGCGAGAACGACCGCATGGTGCCCAGCCACAACACACTCGACCTGGCCGCCCGCCTGCCCAGGAGTGAACTCGTGCCCCTCTACCCGGATGCCGGACACGGGGGGATCTTCCAGTACCACGATGAATTCGTGGCAAGGGCACTCGAGTTCCTTGGATCCTGAGCCCGAGCCAAGCCGCGCCGCCCGCACCTTCACGCTCGCACAACGCCCTCGGAAACGTCAGCTCGGCCGTCACCGTTCGCCGGCCCTGGCCGTGGAAGGCGGCTCCCCTGCTCGGCCGTGCCTGAGTGCGGCCCTGTACGTCATCGGTCGGCCCGCGCGACGAAAGGGCGTCCAAGCAAACAGTCGCGCACGCGGAGCTGGCCTCCGGGTTTCTTCCTCTCACCCACAAAGAGGAACACCTGTGCCCTACGACGCGTCGCTGTCCCCCACCTACTGCTTGTCGGAGCTGGAGCAATGGGCGTCATAACCGGATACCACCTGCAGTTAGCCGCGCCGAAGTGATGTTCCAGGTACGGCCGGCACACGTGGAGAAGCTGTCGCTGCCCCAGACCCTCTCCTCCTAGGACAGCGCGACCGTGAATCACTCCGCTGGCTACCGGGTGATTTCGGATGTCTCGGAAGTCGCCGACCAGACCTATGAGTACGGCATCGTCACCCTCGACGGCGCCTCCTCGTACTCCGTTGAGGGCACCACACTCCTGAACCACCTTGGCGACGCCGTCCGTGGAAGCTCCGCCACCGTTGTCATCGGAGGCATCGTGATGCCGAGAGATCGGCCGGCAGGTCGACCCCGTTGGGCATCGGCACCCGTAGCTCTCGCTGGACCACGACATCCCGGGTCAAAGTGGGGGACAGCTTCAGTCGGCGCTCGATGAGATGGCCGATCAGGTTCACCACGGATGCTTCGTCCGTCAGCGCGGTCCTTTCCGGACGCCGGATCGAGCGGCATGAAGAGGAGCGCACACCCGACATCCTCGAGATCACGTCGGCGGCCAGGCAGTCCATATTGTCGATACGTCCTGACAAACCTCTTGACACCGCCGACAGGGCATTCGATAGTACGGGCATCTAGAACGTACTAGTAGCACGTTCTAGAGGCTGCCGAGCCGCACACACCCGATGGCTGCCGCAGACGACACGTTCCGCCGCACACGGCGTTCTCATCAACCGCTCGCCCGCGTCACTCGGCCGGGCGCGGCCCTCCCGAGGCCGGAACCCCATTCCCACCCTGATCAGCACAGCGAGGTGCAAGGGACATGCACAGACACCACAGAGCCGCCGCACTGGCCGCCACCGTTCTCACCGGCGCTCTTCTCGCCACCGGCTGCTCCAGCAGCTCAGGCGGCAAGAAGTCCGAGGAGACCGCGAACGGCGCGTCGGCGGGCAAGGCCACCACGCCCCGCATGACCGTCGCGCTGGTCACCCACCAGGCCCCCGGCGACACCTTCTGGGACACCGTCCGCAAGGGCGCCGAGGCCGCCGCGGCCAAGGACAACATCAAGCTCATCTACTCCGCCGACCCCAACGCGGGCAACCAGGCCAACCTGGTGCAGAACGCGATCGACCAGAAGGTCGACGGCATTGCCGTCACGCTGGCCAAGCCGGACGCCATGAAGTCCGTCCTGGCCAAGGCGGAGCAGGCCGGCATACCCGTGACCGGCCTCAACGCCGGCCTGAGCCAGTGGAAGAGTCTGGGCCTCCTGGAGTACTTCGGCCAGGACGAGACCGTGGCAGGCGAGGCGTTCGGCAAGAAGCTCAATGACATCGGCGCCAAGCACGCCGTCTGCGTCGTCCAGGAACAGGGCAACATCGCCCTGACCCAGCGCTGCGACGGCGTGAAGAAGACCTTCTCCGGCAAGACCGACGTCCTCTACGTCAACGGAACCGACATGCCGTCGGTGAAGTCGACGATCACCGCCAAGCTCTCGGCAGACAAGTCCATCGACGAGGTGGTCACGCTTGCCGCGCCGATCGCGCTGACCGCCACGCAGTCGGTCTCGGACGCCGGCAGCAAGGCGAAGGTCGCCACCTTCGACCTCAACAAGGACCTCATCAAGGCCATCCAGGAGAACTCCATCCAGTTCGCCGTCGACCAACAGCCCTACCTCCAGGGCTACCTGGCCGTCGACGCGCTGTGGCTCTACAAGAACAACGGCAACTACAGCGGCGGCGGTGAACAGCCCGTGCTGACCGGCCCTGCCTTCGTCGACAAGTCCAACGTCGACAAGGTCGCCGCCTTCGCCGCAAAGGGAACCCGGTGACGAGCATGACCCAGCATGCCGAGCCGGCGGTGACCTCACCGCCGGCCCCCGGCCCCAAGGACACCGACGGGCGCACCGCCGAACGGTCCATGATCGTAAGGCTGTTGGCCCGCCCCGACGTGGGCGTCTTCCTCGGTGCCGTGGCCGTCTACGTGTTCTTCCTGATCGCGGCGCCGCCGGTGCGCGACGCCGGCTCGATGGCGAACATCCTCTACCAGTCCTCCACCCTGGGCATCGTGACCGTCCCGGTGGCACTGCTGATGATCGGCGGCGAGTTCGACCTGTCGGCCGGCGTCGGGGTGATCACCTCGGCGCTGACCGCGAGCATGACCGCCTACCAGCTGAGCATGAACGTCTGGGTCGGCGTCATCGCCGCCCTGATCGTGTCGCTGGCGATCGGCTTCTTCAACGGCTGGATGGTCGTCAAGACCGGACTGCCGAGCTTCCTGGTCACCCTGGGCAGCTTTCTGATCCTGCAAGGGGTCAACCTCGCGGTGACCAAGCTGGTCACCGGCAACGTCGCCACCGACGACATCAGCACCATGGACGGCTTCGACCAGGCCAAGAAGGTCTTCGCCTCCAGCTTCGACATCGGCGGCGTCCAGGTGAAGATCACCGTCTTCTGGTGGCTGCTGTTCGCGGCGATCGCCACCTGGGTGCTGCTGCGCACCAAGTACGGCAACTGGATCTTCGCGGTCGGCGGCAACAAGGAGTCGGCCCGCGCGGTCGGCGTTCCGGTCGCCTTCACGAAGATCTCGCTGTTCATGCTGGTCGGCGTCGGCGCCTGGTTCGTCGGCATGCACCAACTGTTCTCGTTCAACACCGTGCAGTCCGGCGAGGGCGTGGGCATCGAGCTGATCTACATCTCGGGCGCGGTGATCGGCGGCTGTCTCCTGACCGGCGGCTCTGGTTCCGCGATCGGCCCGGTCTTCGGCGCGTTCATGTTCGGCATGGTGCAGCAGGGCATCGTCTACGCCGGCTGGAACCCCGACTGGTTCAAGGCCTTCCTCGGCGTGATGCTCCTCGGCGCCGTCCTGATCAATCTGTGGGTCCAGCGCACAGCGACCCGGAGGTGACCCGAATGACAACCAACGAAACCGGCACCCACGGCGCTGTCCTCGCGGACAGGGCCCCCGAGAAGGACTCCCCGGTCGTCGAACTGCGCAACGCGGGCAAGGCGTACGGCAACATCCGTGCCCTGCACGGGGTGAGCCTGACGGTGCATCCCGGCCAGGTGACCTGTGTGCTCGGCGACAACGGCGCCGGCAAGTCCACTCTCATCAAGATCATCTCCGGACTGCACCAGCACACCGCGGGCGAGTTCCTCGTCGACGGCGAACCGGTGCGCTTCTCCACCCCGCGCGAGGCGTTGGACAAGGGCATCGCGACCGTCTACCAGGACCTCGCCGTGGTCCCGCTGATGCCGGTGTGGCGCAACTTCTTCCTGGGCTCCGAGATGACCAAGGGCCCCTGGCCGTTGCGCCGCCTGGACATCGAGAGGATGAAGAAGACCGCCGACCACGAACTGCGCGAGATGGGCATCGTCCTGGACGACCTCGAACAGCCCATCGGCACCCTCTCCGGCGGTCAGCGCCAGTGCGTGGCCATCGCCCGCGCCGTCTACTTCGGCGCCCGCGTCCTGATCCTGGACGAACCCACCGCCGCCCTGGGCGTCAAGCAGTCCGGTGTCGTCCTCAAGTACGTGGCCGCCGCCCGCGACCGCGGACTCGGGGTCATCTTCATCACCCACAACCCGCACCACGCCTACATGGTCGGCGACCACTTCAGCGTGCTGCGCCTGGGCACGATGGAACTCTCCGCCGAGCGCAGCCAGATCACGCTCGAGGAGCTGACCAACCACATGGCGGGCGGCGCCGAACTCGCCGCGCTCAAGCACGAGTTGTCCCAGGTCCGCGGCGTCGACGTCGAGGAACTCCCCGAAGAGGCCGACCTCACCGCACCCGTGGCAGTCACCAAGGAAGCCGCCTCCTGACAACCGTGGCGGCCAGCCCGGCCCACACGTCTCCGCCACCGACGGGCGCAACCGGCTCAGACGCCAAGTCCACCTCTCCACCCCCGGAGTCTCCGGAGCGAAGGGAAATCAGTGTCATGCCGTTCGAAGTGCTGACCATTGGCCGCGTGGGAGTGGATGTCTATCCACTTCAGACCGGCGTGGGGCTGGCGGAGGTCACCTCGTTCGGCAAGTATCTCGGGGGTAGCCCGACCAATGTGGCGGTGGCCGCGTCCCGGTACGGGCACTCCTCGGCTGTGATCACAAAGACGGGCAGGGACCCGTTCGGGGACTTCGTCCGACAGGCACTGGAGAGCTACGGCGTCGACAGCCGGTTCGTCGGTACGTCGGACATCGCACCGACGCCGGTGACCTTCTGCGAGATCTTCCCACCGGATGACTTCCCGCTGTACTTCTACCGGCTCCCGAAGGCCCCCGACCTGGACATCACCGCTGGTGAGCTGGACCTGGGGGCAGTACGGGACGCGGCGGTCCTCTGGGTGACAGGTACCGGGCTCAGCGAGGAACCGAGCCGCTCGGCCACGTTGGCCGCCCTCGCTCACCGGGGCAAGGCGGGGACGACGGTCTTCGACCTGGACTGGCGGCCGATGTTCTGGGCCGACCCGAACCAGGCGCGCGGGTTCTACGCGCAGGCCCTGCGGCACACGACGGTTGCTGTGGGCAACCTTGACGAGTGCGAGGTGGCCACCGGTGAGCGTGAGCCGTATGCGGCGGCGAAGGCGCTACTGGCCGCCGGAGTGGAGCTGGCCATAGTCAAGCAGGGCCCCAAGGGGGTCCTGGCCATGGACCGGGACGGTGCTACCGCCGAGATCCCGCCGGTTCCGGTGGAGGTCGTCAACGGGCTCGGCGCCGGAGACGCCTTCGGCGGCGCGCTGTGCCACGGCCTGCTGTCGGGCTGGGACACCCGCCGCACCGTGATCTTCGCCAACGCCGCCGGCGCCATTGTCGCGAGCCGACTTTCCTGCTCCGACGCGATGCCGACCGAGGCCGAGGTCGACGCCAAGCTCGGCGAGGCGGGCCGGAACATCCACCAACGACTCCCAGAAAGAGGTGTGACGACGTGCTGTCCGAGAATGTGAGCCGGATCGTGAACGCCCGGGTGGGCGACCCCGGCGCCGTCGCGGCCGCCGCTGCGCGCCGGGTGAAGGCTCCCTCCCTGCTCGGCGAGCACGGCAAGGCGATGATCATCGCCGCCGACCATCCGGCCCGGGGCGCGAACGGTGTCGGCTCCGACCCGACCGCCATGGCCGACCGCTTCGAGCTCCTCGACCGGCTGTGCACCGCCCTGGAACGCCCCGGGGTGACGGGGGTGTTGGCCACCGCCGACATTCTCGAGGACCTCCTGCTGCTCGGCGTCCTCGACGGCAAGAGCGTCTTCGGTTCCATGAACCGGGCCGGGCTCGCCGGGTCGGTGTTCGAGATCGACGACCGGTTCACCGGCTACGACGCCGAGACCATCGCCGCGATGGGCTTCGACGGCGGCAAGATGCTCACCCGCATCGCGCTGGGCGACCCCGCCACACCGGCCGCCCTGGAGAACAGTGCCCGCGCGATCGATGAGCTGAATGACCGCCAGCTCATCGCGATGGTCGAGCCGTTCCTGTCCGCCTGGCAGGACGGGAAGATCCACAACGATCTGTCCACCGATGCCGTCGTCAAGTCCGTCACCATCGCCTCGGGGCTCGGCCGGCGTACCGCCTACACCTGGCTCAAGCTTCCGGTGGTGGAGGACATGGAACGGGTGCTGGCCTCTTCCACCCTCCCGGCGCTGCTGCTGGGCGGCGAGGTCAAGGACGCGGACGCGGCCTTCGCCTCATGGGGCAAGGCGCTCAAGCAGCCGACCGCGCAGGGGCTCGTCGTGGGCCGGTCTCTGCTCTACCCCTCGAACGGTGACGTCGCCGGTGCGGTGGACAAGGCGGTGAGCCTGCTGTGAGCAAGTACCACCTGCCGTCGGGGACTTCTTCCGATGGCCCCTATGACCTCCTGGTCACGCCGGAGTCGGCGGGCTGGGGACACTCCGGCCTCAGGATCCTGACCCTCAAGCCGGGCCAGGCACACGCCCTGTCCACCGAAGACTCCGAGTTCCTGGTCCTGCCGCTGACGGGCTCCTGCACCGTCACCACGGACGGCACTGCCTTCGAACTCACCGGCCGGACAGGCATGTTCGCCTCAGTCACCGACTTCGCCTACCTCCCCCGCGAGTCGGAGGCCCTGATCAGCAGCGCGACCGGCGGACGGTTCGCACTGCCCAGCGCCCGTACCGGGCGGAGCTCACTCTCCGCCCGGTACGGGTCCAAGGAGAACGTGCCCGTGGAGCTGCGCGGTGCCGGGGCCTGCTCACGGCAGGTGAACAACTACTGCCTGCCCGGCACCTTCGACGCCGAGCAGCTGCTGGTCTGCGAGGTCCTCACACCCGGCGGCAACTGGTCGTCGTATCCGCCGCACAAGCACGACCAGGCCCGGCCCGGCCAGGAGTCGGAGCTGGAGGAGATCTATTACTTCGAGGTCTCCGGCGGCGAGAACGGCTTCGGCTACCAGCGGGTCTACGGCACCGAAGCACGGCCGATCGACGTGCTGGCCGAGATCCGCTCCGGCGACACGGTGCTGATCCCGCACGGCTGGCACGGCCCGTCGATCGCGGCGCCCGGCTACGACCTGTACAACCTCAACGTCATGGCGGGTCCCGGTCAGGACCGTGCCTGGCTCATCTGCGACGACCCCGCCCACGGCTGGGTCCGCACCACCTGGGACGCCCAGGACGTCGACGACCGGCTGCCGTTCGGCGCCGAGGAGAACCACTGATGAACACGATCAGACTGACCACCGCTCAGGCCCTGGTGCGCTTCCTGGCGAACCAGTACAGCGAGCGCGACGGCCAGGAGCAGCGCCTCATCCCCGGGGTGTGGGGGATCTTCGGGCACGGCAACGTGGCCGGCATCGGCCAGGCGCTGCTGCAGGCGGCCACGACCGGCGAGGCCGACCTGCCCTACTACCTCGCCCGCAACGAACAGGGCATGGTCCACGCCTCGGTGGCCTACGCCAAGATGCGCGACCGACTGGCCACCTTCGCCTGCACCGCCTCCACCGGGCCGGGTTCGACGAACATGATCACCGGCGCGGCGCTGGCCACCACGAACCGGCTGCCGGTCCTGCTGCTGCCCTCTGACATGTTCGCCACCCGCGCCGCCGACCCGGTGCTGCAGCAGCTGGAGGACACCCGCGGCGGGGACGTCACCGTCAACGACGCCTTCCGCGCCGTATCGAAGTACTTCGACCGCATCTCGCGGCCCGAGCAGCTCATCCCGGCCGCCCTTGCGGCCATGCGGGTGCTGACCGACCCGGTCGAGACAGGTGCCGTCACCCTCGCGTTGCCGCAGGACGTGCAGGCCGAGGCGTACGACTGGCCGCTGTCGTTCTTCCGGCGGCGGGTGTGGCACGTGGGCCGCCCGGTGCCGGAGGCGGCCGCCGTCGAGCGCGCCGCCCGTCTGCTGCGCAATGCCCGCAAGCCGCTGATCGTGGCGGGCGGCGGTGCCGTGTACTCCGGTGCGGAGACCGTGCTGCGCGCGTTTGCCGAAGCCACCGGGATCCCGGTCGCTGATACCCACGCCGGCAAGGGCGCCGTCCCCTGGGACCACCCGTACGCGGTCGGCGGCATCGGCTCCACCGGCTCGTATGCCGCCAACGAACTCGCCCGCGAGGCGGACGTGGTGCTCGGCATCGGCACCCGCTACTCCGACTTCACCACCGCCAGCCACACCGGCTTCGGCAATCCGGACGTCACCTTCGTCAACCTCAACGTGGCCCGCCTGGACGCCGTCAAGCACTCGGCGGAGCCGTTGGTCGCCGACGCCCGGCTCGGCATCCAGGCCCTCTCCGGAGCGCTGGACGGCTGGGAGGTCGAGGAGACCTACCGCCGTCACATCCGCCGGCTGATCGCCCGGACGCGGCAGATCGAGGACGAGTGCTTTGCTCCCGAGCGGAACACCGGTGATCTGCCCGCCCAGACGCAGATCCTCGGCGCCCTGAACGAGGTCCTCGGCGACCGTGACGTGGTCATCAACGCTGCCGGCTCCATGCCCGGCGACCTGCAGCAGCTGTGGCGCGCCAGAGACCCGAAGGCTTACCACGTCGAATACGCCTATTCCTGCATGGGATATGAGGTCGCCGCCGGTGCCGGTGCCAAGATGGCCGACCCGACCCGCGAGGTCGTCGTGCTGGTCGGCGACGGCTCGTACCTGATGATGGCCCAGGAGATCGTCACCATGGTCTCCGAGGGACTGAAGGTCATCATCGTGCTTGTCCAGAACCACGGCTTCGCGTCGATCGGTTCGCTGTCGGAGTCACTCGGCAGCCAGCGCTTCGGCACCAAGTACCGCTTCCGCGACGGCGATTCGGGCCTACTGGATGGCGACGTCCTCCCGGTCGACCTCGCCGCCAACGCCTCCTCCCTCGGCGCGGACGTCCTGCACGCCACGTCGGTGGAGGAGTTCCGGGCGGCGATGGAGAAGGCCAAGGCCGCCGCCCGCACCAGCGTCGTGCACGTCGAGACCGATCTCTACGGCCCCAACCCGCCCGGCCACGGCTGGTGGGACGTCCCGGTCAGCGAAGTCTCCGCCCTGGAGAGCACCCGCACCGCACACGAGACGTACTCCGCAAACAAGCGCGCCCAGCGGCACTACCTGTAACTCCCGTACCCGCAAAGGAATCCCGCACCGTGACCACCATCCAGCACTGGATCAACGGCGCTCCCGTCCAGGGCACCGCCACAGCCACCCAGCCGGTCTTCAATCCGGCCACCGGCGCCGAGCAGGCCCAGGTCGTCCTCGGCGGCGCGGCCGACGTGGACGCGGCCGTCCAGGCTGCCTCTGCCGCCTTCGAGACCTGGTCGGAATCGTCGCTCACCCAGCGCACGCAGGTGATGTTCGCCTTCCGCCAGCTGCTCCTCGAGCACGAGGAGGAGCTGGGCAGGATCATCTCCGCCGAGCACGGCAAGACCGTCGACGACGCCCGCGGCGAGATCACCCGGGGCCGCGAGGTCGTCGAGTTCGCCTGCGGCCTCGGCGACATCCTCAAGGGCTCCTTCTCCGACCAGGTCTCGCGTGGCGTGGATGTGCACAACTTCCGCCAGCCCCTCGGCGTCGTCGCCGGCATCACCCCGTTCAACTTCCCCGCGATGGTGCCGCTGTGGATGCACCCCATGGCCATCGCCACCGGCAACACCTTCATCCTGAAGCCGAGTGAGCGCGACCCGTCGGCCGCGAACTTCGTCGCCGAGCTGTACAAGAAGGCCGGACTGCCCGACGGTGTCTTCAACGTGGTGCACGGTGGCAAGGACGCGGTCGACGCGATCCTCACCCACCCCGGCATCGAGGCCGTCTCCTTCGTCGGGTCGACGCCGATCGCCAAGTACGTGCACGAACAGGCCACCGCGCACGGCAAGCGCGTCCAGGCCCTGGGCGGCGCCAAGAACCACGCCGTCGTCCTGCCCGACGCCGACCTCGAGTTCGCCGCCAACCACATCACCGCCGGCGCCTACGGCTCTGCCGGCGAGCGCTGCATGGCCGTCTCGGTCGCCGTCGCCGTCGGCGACGCCGCCGACGGACTCGTGCAGGTGCTGGAGCGCAAGGCCCGCGAGGTGAAGGTCGGCCCCGGCGACCAGCCCGGCACCGAGATGGGGCCGCTGGTCACCAAGGCCGCCCAGGAGCGCGTCGAGAGCGCGGTCGGCGTCGCCGCCACCCAGGGCGCCACCGTCGTCGTCGACGGCCGCGGTCTCAAGCTCGACGACCCCGCCTACGCCGAGGGCTTCTTCACCGGCCCCTCCCTCCTGGACCACGTCACCACCGAGATGGCAGCGTACAAGGAGGAACTCTTCGGCCCGGTGCTGGCGATCCTCCGAGTCGAGACCCTGGACGAGGCCATCGACCTCATCAACGCCAACCCCTACGGCAACGGCACCGCCCTGTTCACCGCCTCCGGCGAAGCAGCCCGCCGCTTCCAGCGCCACATCAAGGTCGGCATGATCGGCATCAACGTACCGGTGCCCGTCCCGATGTCCTACTACTCCTTCGGCGGCTGGAAGGACTCCCTCATCGGCGACTCCCCCATCCACGGCCCCGAAGGCATCCGCTTCTACACCCGCCCCAAGGTCGTCACCACTCGCTGGCCCCAGCCCAAGCAGCAGGTCAGCGCGGGCTTCAACTTCCCCACCTCCAACTGAGTTTCCGTGCCGCACTCCGAAGGACACACCATGGCAACGGCGCCACCTCCCTTCCGCACCACTGCGGGCAACCTCTGCCTGGGCTCGGCCCCCGACTCGTGGGGCGTCTGGTTCCCCGAGGACGAGCACCAGGTGCCGTACACCCGCTTCCTCGACGAACTCGCCCAGGCCGGCTACGAGTGGCTGAAGCTCGGCCCCTACGGCTACCTCCCCACCGACCCACAGCGCCTCAAGGACGAACTCGACGCCCGCGGCCTGCAGGTCTCCGGCGGCACCGTCTTCGGTGCGCTGCACCGCCCCGAGGCCTGGGACGACATGCTCGCCCACCTCCGGCAGATCGCCGGCCTGACCGCCGCCGCCGACGCCCACCACCTCGTCTTCATCCCGCCCATGTACCGGGACGAGAAGACGGGCGCGTTCACCGAGTCGCCCGAGCTGACCGCCGAACAGTGGGCGGGCTTCGGCAGGGCCGCCGACCGGCTCGGCAAGCTGCTGCTCGACGAGTACGACGTACGCCTCGTCATCCATCCGCACGCCGACAGCCACATCCAGACCCAGCCCGAGATCGAACGGCTGCTGAACGAGTCCGACCCCCGCTACACCAACCTCTGCCTGGACACCGGCCACGTCGCCTACGGCGGCGGCGACAACCTCGACCTCATCCGCCGCTTCGGCGAACGCGTCGGCTACGTCCACATCAAGCAGATGGACCCCGCCGTCCTGGCCCAGGTCGCCGCCGAAGACCTCTCCTTCGGCGAGGCCGTCAAGCGCGGGGTGTGCGTCTCCCCGCCCGCCGGCGTGCCCAACCCCGCCGACATCGTCACCGCACTCGCCACCCTCGACGCCGAGCTGTTCGTCATCGTCGAACAAGACCTCTACCCCTGCGCACCCGAAGTACCGCTACCCATCGCCGTCAGCACGCGCGAGCACCTGGCCGGCTGCGGCCTGACCGGCACCCGACGCCCGAGGCTGACGCTCCCTGCCGACGAGCGGCCGAGCAGAGCCCCCGAGTAACCAAGCCACCGGCTCGCGCGGTGACCGGCGCATGGAGACCCCCCGCGCAGTTGACGCGCCGTGGCGGGCTTCTACGCGGTGCCGACGGCTTCCGCGCGAGATTGCTGGAACGTTACAGGCTTCATGGCCGCCGGACACTTGACAGCGGCTCATGGTGGCTGGCGTACTGGTCAGAGTATATAGAACGTTCTAGTTCCCGGTCGTCCGGAGATGAGGAGAACCACGATGTACGCACTGGCGGTCTGTGCGGAGATGGTCTTCCGCGACCTTCCGATCGAGGAGCGGGCACGGCGTATCCACGAGGCCGGTTTCCAGGTCGAGATCTGGGACTGGACGAACCACGATCTCGATGCCCTCGCCCGCTCGTCCGCCGAGATCGTCTCGATGACGGGGTACGTGAGCGGCAGCCTCACGGATGACGACGGCGCCGCCGAACTGCTGCGCACGGCCGAGGAGTCACTCAAGGCGGCCGAGCACCTGGGCTGCACTCGCCTGAACCTCCACGGAACCGGTCTGGACGGCCAGGGGCTGCCCGTGGTGCCGGTACCCGGGGAGCCCACCGGCGCGATGTGGATGGCCGCGCACCGCACACTCACCCGGATCGCCGAGCTCGGCGAGAACGCCGGGGTCATTTTCACCCTGGAGAATCTCAACACCGCCGTCGATCACCCCGGGGTGCCCTTCGCGAAGGCTGCCGACACCCTGGCGCTGGTTGCCGCCGTGAACCGGCCCGGTCTGCGCATGAACCTGGACCTGTACCACGCCCAGATCGGCGAGGGGAATCTGATCGAGCTGGTGCGCCGCGCCCACGGCGCGGGACTCATCGGTGAGATCCAGGTGGCGGACGTGCCGGGCCGCTGCGAACCCGGCACGGGAGAGATCAACTACCCGGCCGTCGCCCGCACCCTCGCAGACATCGGCTACGACGGCACCGTCGCCATGGAGGCATGGGCATCCAGCGACAGCGAGGCCGCTCTGGAACGCTTCCGGGCCGCCTTCACCGTCTGACAGGAGCGGCCGCGGGACATCTGCCCCGCCCTCGCGTCCGCGCACCACGGCAGCCGCCACCACCGAAGCCACGACGTAGATCACGGAGTATGTGCCATGACCTCCCCCCAGTCCCTCGCGGTCGGCCTCATCGGCGCCGGACGCATGGGCTCCTTCCACGCCGAGACCCTGGCCCGCCGCCTCCCCGGGGTACGGCTGGCCGCCATTGCCGATCCCGCACCCGGGGCCGCGAAGGCTCTGGCCGATCGTCTCGGCTGCCCCAAGACGTACACGGAGATCGGTGACCTGCTCGACGACCCCGAGATCGAGGCGGTCGTGATCGTCACGCCCGCCCGCACCCACGCCGGACTCATCGAGGCCGCAGCACGCGCCGGCAAGTCGGTCTTCTGCGAGAAGCCGATGGCCGTCACCCTCGACGAAGCCGACCGCGCCATCACCGCCGCACATGAGGCGGGCGTGGTGCTCCAGGTGGGCTTCAACCGCCGCTTCGACGTCGGCTTCCGCGCCGCCCACGAGAAGATCACCGCCGGTGACATCGGTACCCCGCAGCTGCTGCGTTCCCTCACCCGGGACCCCAACCTGCACGACCCGTCGCGCATCCCGCCATGGACGATCTTCCTGGAGACGCTCATCCACGACTTCGACGTCCTGCGCTACCTCAACCCCGGCTCAGAGCCCGTCGAGGTCTTCGCCATGGCCGACGCCCTGGTCCGGCCCGACTTCAAGGACCACGGACTGCTCGACACGGCCGTGGTGACGATCCGCTTCGACAACGGCGCCATCGCCACGGCGGAGGCCAACTTCCAGGCGGTGTACGGCTATGACGTCCGCGGTGAGGTCAAGGGCTCGACCGGCATGCTCACCCTGGGTGATCTGCGCAGCAGCCACCTCACGTCCTACGGTGCGGCCGGCGCTGCCGCCGAGTGCGTCAGCTACGACCAGGATCTCTTCCACGCGGCCTACGTTGCCGAACTGGCCGAGTTCACCGACAGCGTCCGGGACAAGCGTGCTCCGTCGGTGACCGGCGAGGACGCTCGGGCCGCGCTGGGCATCGCCCTCGCCGCGATCGGTTCGATCGCCACGGGCGGTGCGGTCAGCGTGGGTGACGTCAGGGAGAGCCCGGTGACAGTGCGGCCGTAGCACCGAGCACACGACGCCGACTCGGCGGCGCCTTCTCCAGCCCGAGCGGCCGCCGCCAGGGTCGTACCTCTCCCGTCACCGTGCCGTTGCCGAGCCCCCTCCTGAAGCAACGCCCACGTGGAACGTTCTACAATCGGTCCCCAACAGACGAGACCGACCAGGAGAGGACAGCATGCCTGCGACCCCGGCGGTCCCGGACGGGAAGCGGCCGACGCTCGCCGACCTGGCGACGCGGGCAGGCGTGTCCACCGCGCTGGCCTCCATCGTGATGCGCGGGGCGAAGGGGGCCAGCGCCGCCACCCGCGAGCGTGTCCTGGAGGCCGCGCGGGAGATCGGCTACCGCCCGGACGCCCGGGCGAGACTGCTGCGCAGCCACCGCTCCCACCTGCTCGGCGTGCAGTTCGGCCTCCAGCATCCCTTCCACGCCGACCTGGTGGAGGGCATCTACGCCACCGCCGAACCAGCCGGATACCAGATCGCGCTGAGCGCCGTGAGCGCCGGACGGGGTGAGCAGCGTGCCGTCGAAACCCTGCTCGACGACCGCTGCGAGGCGCTGATCCTGCTGGGCCCACAGGCCCCCGCCTCACGGCTGACGGAGCTCGCCGGGCAATTGCCGGTCGTCTCTGTGGCCCGCCACCTGCGGCCACCCGTCCCCGGCCTCGAGGTCGTACGGACCGCCGACGACAAGGGCGCCCGCCAGGCGGTCGACCACCTCGTGGCGCTGGGCCACCGCGCCATCGCCCACATCGACGGCGGCAAGGCACCCGGCGCAGCCGACCGGCGACGCGGCTACCGCACCGCCATGAGCCGCCACGGTCTCACCGAGCACATCCGCGTCGTGCCCGGGGGCCTCACCGAGGCA
Organism: Streptomyces puniciscabiei; assembly: GCF_006715785.1. Lineage (NCBI taxonomy): Bacteria > Bacillati > Actinomycetota > Actinomycetes > Kitasatosporales > Streptomycetaceae > Streptomyces > Streptomyces puniciscabiei. The sequence goes on along the minus strand of NZ_VFNX01000005.1, from coordinate 149,977 downwards.
GAGGGCGCCGAGGCCGCCCAGGTTCTCGCCGCCTCCCACCCGCGCCCCACCGCGGTCCTCGCCTTCAACGACCGCTGCGCGACCGGTGTCCTCGATGTCTTCCTCCGCAGCGGCATTCCCGTCCCCGGCGCCATCTCCGTCGTCGGCTTCGACGACAGCCATCTGGCCCGCCTGGCCCATATCGACCTCACCACCGTCGGGCAGGACATCCCCCGCCTCGCCCACCTCGCCGTGGACCGGGCCATCGCACGCCTGGACGGTCGCGACACCGGTACCGGGGAACAGGTGGTGGCTCCACACCTCGTGGTCCGGGGGACGACGGCCCCGCCCTCTACCGCACCGGCCACCTGAGCGTGGTCTGGGTCATCCTCGCACCGCACACAGTCCCACGCGCCTCCAATACCTGAGGAATGGGGTACAACGGCGAACTCGGCGACTTTCTCCGCTCCCGTCGCGCCCTCCTCACCCCAGACACCGCCGGACTGCCTCCGGGCGCGGGGCGCGCCGGGTGCCCAAGCCGTGAGGAGGTCGCGCCCCTGGCGTGTGTCACCACCCGCTACACCCGCCTGGAGCAGGGCCGCCACCCGCACCTCTCCGAAGCCGTCCCTCCGTCCCCCACGCCCTGCGTCTCGACGACGAACGCGGCTACCTCTTCGCCCTCACCCGCCCCGCGTCCCACCGCCCCGTAGCGCCGACGCACGCCCCGAGCGGAGCGGACCCGGTCCGCGGCCCGCCAGAGGCTGGAGTTCACCGCGCTTCGAGGCATTCCCGGTGACCAGGTGCGTGCTCGGCGGACGCGGCACGGAGCAAGAAGTGCCCTACACAGTCATCGCAGACACTCCCCACGTCGCCTTCCGGCTGGCCAGTCGCACCTAGGGACTTTCGTTTGGATCATCGTGCGGACCAAAGGAAGATGCCTGCGATGTAGAGCGATTGCTATCTGCGGGGGCTGATGCTGGACGGCCGGTGCAAGTCGATCCAGCCGATGGCGCAGCGGCTGCCGGACGGGAACATGTAGGCCCTGGAGCAGTTCGTCAACCAGTCGCCGTGGCAGTGGACGCCGGTGCGGCGGCGGATCGCCGAGCGGCTGGTCCAGGTCGTCAAGCCCGAGGTGTGGGTCATCGACGACGTCGCGTTTCCCAAGTGCGGGCGGGCGTCGGTGGGGGTGGCCCGGCAGTACTGCGGGGCACTGGGGAAGCGGGCAACCTGCCAGGTCGCCGTCAGTGTGCATACGGCCACGGATACCGCCTCCTGCCCACTGGAATGGGAATTGTTCCTACCCGAGGAACGGGCGCACTTCACACGGCGTCGCACGGCTGCGGGCGTGCCCGATGAGGTGGGGCATGTGCCCAAGCCCCGCCTGACCCTGGGGCTGCTGGAGAGGCTGGCGGGTTGGCTTCCGTCGGTGCCGGTGATTGTGGCCGACTGCGGATACGGCCGCAGTGTCTGCTTCCGCCTGGCCCTGGAGGAACGCGGCTGGTCCTACATCGTCGCTGTCGAGCCCAAGGAGATCGCCCGCCCGGCCGGTGCCAAGCCGGAGCTGCCGCCCTACCAGGGATGGGGCCCGCCCACGTTGCCGCGCTATCGCGAGCCGGCCCGCCCCCTGCACCAACTGATCGATGCGCACACCCGCTTCGAGGACGTCACCTGACGAGAGGGCAGCAGGGCTCAGTCATCCACCGCCCTCGAGTCCGCGAACGGCATCTCCAAGATCCCCGCCAGAACGGCCGCTGCCGATGGTGTACGCCCACGGGCACCTCGGACGCGGCGCCAGCGGAGAACTTCAGCCTGGCAGGCGGTAAGTTCTCGATCTTGAGTTGGAGCCGCCATCGCCGCGAAGTCGCAGTCGACGGCGTTTCCAGTGCTCGCGGCGAAGTGCCAACTGCCGCATCACGGCTCGGCCGTCATCCTGATCCCACAGAATCACGGTGCCAACTATCCTCGGTATGTGACAACTAAGGTCTGTGGTCACAACGTGCTAGCGCCGCACCCTGGGCATCCCCAGGCCGATCCAGGAGATGATCTCGCGCTGGATCTCGTTGTTGCCGCCGCCGAAGGTGAAGATGACCGCCGAGCGATAGCCGCGCTCCAGTTCGCCGTGGAGGACCGCGCCCGCCGAGCCCTCCTTGAGCGGGCCGGCCGCGGCGACGATCTCCATGAGCCACGCGTAGGCGTCCCGGCGGGCCTCGGAGCCGTAGACCTTGACGGCGGAGGCGTCCTGCGGGGTGAGCGTGCCGTCCTCGACGGCGCTGATCATCTGCCAGTTGAGCAGCTTCAGCGCGTCGAGCCGGGTGTGGGTGCGGGCGAGCAGCCGGCGTACCCAGGGCAGGTCCGCGACCCGGCGGCCGTCGGCGAGCTTGGTCTCCATGGCCCAGCGCTGCACGTCGTACAGGGCGCGGATGGCCATGGTGCCGTGCGCGGCGAGGGTGACGCGTTCGTGGTTGAGCTGGTTGGTGATCAGCCGCCAGCCCTGGTTCTCCTCGCCGACGCGACGGGAGACGGGGACGCGGATGTTCTCGTAGTAGCTCGCGGTGGTGTCGTGCGAGGCGAGCGTGTTGATGAGCGAGCAGGAGTAGCCCGGGTCGGAGGTCGGCACCAGCAGCATGGTGATGCCCTTGTGGGGCGGGGCGGCGGGGTCGGTGCGGACGGCCAGCCACACCCAGTCGGCGGTGTCGCCGTTGGTCGTCCAGATCTTCTGCCCGTTGACGACGTACTCGTCGCCGTCGCGTTCGGCCCTGGTCTTCAGGGAGGCCAGGTCCGTGCCGGCGTCGGGCTCGCTGTAGCCGATCGCGAAGTCGATCTCACCGGAGAGGATGCGCGGCAGGAAGTACAGCTTCTGTTCCTCGGTGCCGTACCGCATCAGGGTCGGGCCGACCGTGTTCAGCGCCATCAGCGGCAGCGGTACGCCGGCCTGCGCGGCCTCGTCGAAGAAGATGAACTGCTCCATCGCGGTCATGCCGCGCCCGCCGTACTCCTTCGGCCAGCCGACACCCAGCCAGCCGTCCGTGCCGAGTCGGCGGATGGTGTCCCGGTAGAACCGTTTCTGGGCCACCGGGTCGGCGTACCGGGCATAGGCGTGGTCCGGGACCAGCGCGGCGAAGTAGGCGCGCAGTTCGGCGCGCAGTCGCTGCTGCTCGGGCGTGTGGTCGAGATGCACGGCGCCTCCAGGCTCCCCAAGGGTGGTCCTGACGGCGCACACCGTAGAACGTGTTTCAGAAATAGGGAATGACGCGCCCGGGGAAATTCCGCGGGGTACCGGTCAGGCGAGGCTTCGCAGGAACTCGGAGCAGGCGTCGGCGCAGGTGCGGCAGGCGGCCGCCGCCGACTCGGCGCCGGGCTGCTCGTCGAAGGTGCGGGCGCACTCCAGGCAGACCGAGCGGCACCACTCCAGCCGGACCCGGATCTCGTCCTCGTCCTGCCGGCTCTCCTCGCACAGCACATGGCAGGTGGCGTCACAGACCTCGGCACACATGATGCCCAGCCTGCGCACCCGCTCATGACGCTCGGTGCCGTCCGGGTCGACCAGGCTCGCGCGCACCGCACAGGCCCGGGCGCACTCCGTGCACGCCTGGGCGCAGGCGAAGCGGTCCTCCAGGAACCGGTAGAGCTGCTGAGAAGTCGGCGATGTCACACGGTGCGGGTAGCCGGGGCACAGGGCCGCAAACCACTGTGCGGGACCGGATCGGCACCCCGGCCCGCCCGGACGGACCGGCAGCGGAGGCAGGTCGACGCACAGCGGAAGGCACGTCGCCGTCCGTCGGCCAGCGGTCACCTATAGTGTCCGGTTCGTCCGGTTCTGTGCGGGGTATCCCTGTCCTATGAACACCGCATCGATGCAGCTGGCCGCAGCGAGCGGCCTGATGAGCCTCGTCCTGTTCATCGTGGCCATGGCCGTCCTGGCGCTGCTCGCCGGCGGCTTCTGGATGACGTCCCGCGTCAGGTACCGCGAGTCCCCCCGGCCCCGGCCCGAGGAACAGCCCACACTGCCGCCGGACGGCCCGGTGCGCGAGGTGCGGCAGAACAGGGAGTACGAGGAGGTACCCCAGACCCCCAAGGGCGGCCGGCCGCTCACCCCTTACGACCTGAGGAACCAGGACTCCAAGCCGAGCGCGTCGAAGGAGCGTCCGCGCTGGAGCCGGGGTTCCAGCGGCTCGTTCGGCGGCGGCGGACTCGGCGCCCACTGAGCCCCGGCCCCGACACAACTGAGCCCCGACACCGACACGACCGAACCTCCCGCAAGCCACTCCAGCCGGCCCGGCCCGCGCCGGACCGCCGTACGCCCCCTATGAACCCCGGGCGGCGTCCAGGCGGCCGACGCGGGCCACGTTCTGCCGGTCCTGGGGGTCCTGGCTGGGCTCACCGGCGAACCAGGCGTCGAGGATCTCCTTCAGCAGGGGTTCGGAGGTCAGGCGCAGACTCAGCGCGAGGACGTTGGCGTCGTTCCAGCGGCGCGCGCCGTCCGCCGTGACCGCGTCCGTGCACAGCGCCGCGCGGACGCCGGGCACCTTGTTGGCCGCGATGGACGCGCCCGTGCCGGTCCAGCAGCACACCACGGCCTGATCGGCGGTCCCCTCCGCGACGTCCCGCGCGGCCGCCTCCGAGCACGCCGCCCACTGCGCGTCGGCGCCGGGGCGCAGCGCGCCGTGCGCGCGGACGTCGTGGCCGCGCCTCCTCAGCTCGTCGAGGAGGAGACGGGCCACGGGTTCGTCCATGTCGGAGGAGACGGAGATGCGCATGCCGGTGAGAGTAGTGCCCCAGGGCGGGGCGAGTCCCCCGACAGTGCGCCACGAACGGTGATCCTCACGGTCGAGGGTGACCGGTCAAGGGTGATCGGGCCGTTGTTCCGGAGGTACTCCTCCGCCCTTGCCGCCGCCTTTCTTCCCCTTGTCCGAGCCGTGCGGGCGCCCGCCCGCGGCGCGCCCGGTTCCCTGCCGGGCCTTCGTCTGGCCGCTGTCCTGCGGGGTGGCGGCTCCCTTGTCACTGCGCCGCTGTTCGGGCTGCTGTGGATTGGACATGCGCCGGACTCCCTCCGGGTGGTGCGGGGTGTCTACGGCGTCCGGGTTCCCAGGACGCCGCGGGTCACCCCGGGCGTCCTCGGCGGGCCCGGCGGAGCCGGTCACCGTCCGGTGGAGGTGTTCGAGCGCGTCGAGGAGCACCGAGCGGTGGTACCAGCTCAGCCACGCGGCCGTGTCGGAGGCCAGCAGACCGAGCGCCTCGGCCTGGGCGGCGGTCGGGCGGTGCCCCGCCTCGGGCCACTGCAGGGTGATCACGCCGGTGCAGGAGCCGGCCGCGGACAGGACGGGGATGCTCTGCAGGGCACGGGCGCCCGTGCTCAGCAGGGCGCGCCGGGCCTCCTCGGAGAGCAGCGTGTCGGCGGCCACGTCGGGCACGCTCACCCGGTGTCCGCGCAGCCGGGCGAGCGCGTCGGCCGTGCCCTCGTCCCGGCCGCGCACCAGCAGGTCGAGAAACGTGTCCGCGCAGCCGTAGTGGGTCTCCAGCATCAGCGCGTTCACGGCCGGGTCCACGAACCGTACATGGCCGGCGGGCGCCCGCCCGATGGCCAGCGCCTCGTGCAGCACGGCGTCGATCATCTGCCGCCGGTAGCGGGGGTCGCGGCCGTCGCGGGCCAGGATCCGCAGCTGCGGCACGGGCAGGGAACGGCGGCCCGGGAACCACACCTCGCCGTCCGGTGGCCGGGCCACGACCACGGCGGAGACGAGGACGCGCAACGGCACGTTGAACCGCTGGGAGGCCTCGCGCAGCGCCCGGAAGGCGGTGCCCGAGTCCGGCAGGCCGTAGCGGACCATCAGCACCCCCTGTGCCATGCCGATGACCGGGGCGGTGCGCACCCGGGCGCGCAGCGCACGGACCTCCTTGCGCAGGTCCTCGTAGCTGGGCCGCAGCGGATCCGCCATCTGCGACCGCCAGGCGGGCAGCTCATCCACCCGTGAGGCGGCCCGGGCCAGCTCCCGCATGGCCTCGTCGAGCGTGGCGAAGAGCCGGACCCCGTCCAGGCGGGCGAGGTGCACCGCCTCGCGCACCCCCGGCCGGGCGCGGACGATGATCAGGTCCGGGCGTCCGGTGCGCGCCCGGGCCGCCTCGCTGAGCGTGTGCAGCACGGCGGCACCGCCGAGCTGCACATGGGCCATGTCCAGGACGGGCCGCAGCCCCGCGCGGTCCGCCTGTTCGAGGTGGCTGCGCAGCTCCGCCGCCCAGGCCTGGGCGCCCGCGGCGTCGAGGCTGCCGGACATCCGCAGCAGCAGCGCCGCCTCGGCGGGCAGCCCCTCGACGACGGACGACTCGATGACGAGCGGTGCCGGGGCGGCGGACGCGTCGGAGGACGAAGGGGGGTTCATGGCATCACCCGGGCATGACGGTGCGACGAACTCGGGCGGCCTCTTCCCGACCACGCCGCACGGTACGGGACCGGCCTCCGGCCGCCCCGGCCACCGCGCCGGACGGGACGGGCCGTCGTGCTCACCAATCGGTGCCGCCGGGCCGAGGGCCGGCCCGTCTGCGGGCCTGAAGGGAGTTCAGGGCGGACGCCATGGTGGCGTGCACCCGCACGCCCGGCAGTCCCGCGGCGCGCAGCGCGTCCCGCACATGCGGCCGGGGCTGTACGACGGGCAGGGCGCGGCCGGAGAAGGCCAGGACCCCGGTGGCCCGGTCCACGGCCCGCACCGCGGCCGCGCAGGCGAGGTACACCTCCGTCATGTCGAGTACGGCGTGTTCGCCGGCCCGGTCGGCGACGGCGATGTGCTCTGCGAGGGTCTCGGAGAACTCCACGGCGTTGCTGGCGTCGACGGTGCCCCGCGCCTTCAGGACGCTGACGGCGCCGGCCTCGGGCCGGTGCTCGTGCACGGTCTGCAGGAGCAGCGGCGCCGGGCCGCCGGGGCGGCCCCGGGCACGGGACAGCTGACCTTTTTCCATGGACATCGGGCTTCCTCGATGGGGAAGGATCAGCCAGCCGCGTCTTGACCGGGGAGTTCACTGTGCCCCCGCGCCAGGCCTGACGCAACGATTCTGCCCGGGCGTGTCGCACCCCCGGGGCGGTTCAGCCGACATACCGCCGGGCGGGTGAGGTCCGGCGGGCCCGCTCCAGCGCCGCCAGCCGGCGTTCCAGCTCGGGCGGCACCGGGTCGCGCTGGCGCAGCACCCACGGCAGCCCTGCGGTGGCATGGGCGAAGGCGCGCGCGGAGGCGATGTCCCGGGGCACGGTGCGCAGCAGATACCCGGTGCGGCGCAGCGCCGGCAGCAGCGGGCGGCGCAGCCAGGTGAACCACAGGGTGTTGCGGATCCCGAGCACACGGCGGGCCGTGCTGTCGCGCAGCCGGGAGGCGTGGTGGTGGACGGTGAGGTCCTCCGCGTAGGCCAGCCACCAGCCCTGGCGGAGCAGGTCGCAGGCGAGCAGCTCCTCCTCGCCGCCGAGCCACAGGCCGGGATGGAAGCCGCCGCCGGCCCGGAAGGCCTCGGTGCGCAGCACGGTGGCGCCCGCGAGGAAGGAGCCCAGGGCCGGTCCGGGGAGCCAGTCGGGTCCGGGCAGCGGGGACTCGCGCAGCTCGCGTACGACGGGGTCCTCGGTGCCGTCCGGTTCCACCACGATCCGCGCGGTGACGGCGGCGAGCCGGGGCCGGCCGTCGAGCAGGTCGGCGGCGCGCCGCAGGCTGCCGGGCTCCCACCAGGTGTCGTCGTCGCAGAAGGCGACGTAGGGCGTGCGCACGTGCCGGACGGCGAGGTTGCGGCCGACGGCCCCCAGGTTGCGGTCCGGGCGCAGCAGGGTCACCTCGGGGAAGTCACGGGCGACGGCTTCGGCGGTGCCGTCGAACGAGGCGTTGTCGGTGACGACCACGTGCGGGCGTTCGGGCAGCCGGCGCAGCTGCGTGAGGGTGCGCAGCAGTTCGGCGCGGCGGTCGTGGGTGATCACGACGACGGTCGTACGGTCGTCGGGCCCGGTCCGGGTCATCGGGCGGAGCCTTCCCGCGGGCGTCCGGCGGACTGGCGGTCGAGGAGGCGGGCGGCCTGTTCGACGTGCGGGGGCAGGGTGCGGCGGCGGGCCAGGGCGGCCGGGAGCCGCAGGAGGGTCTCCTTCAGGGCACGGCGCGCACCGGGCCGGCCTGCCGCGGCCGCCGCGGCGAGCCCGGTGCCGGCCCGCAGGACCACGGACCAGGGTCGGCGCAGACAGGTGGTCAGCACATGGTTGCGCCGGACGAGGAAGGGACGACCGGTACGGCCGTCGGTCTCCGGGTGGTGCCGGGCGCGCAGGGCGGGCACGTAGGCGACGCCCCAGCCCCGGGCGGCGAGGTCGTAGGCGAGCAGGGTCTCCTCGCCGCCGAAGAAGAGCAGCGGGTGGAAGCCGCCGACGCCGAGGAAGGCCTCGCGGCGCACCACCGTGGCGCAGGCGAGGAAGCCGAGCACCGGACGGCCGGGCAGGTCCGGCTCCGGGGGCAGCGGCGAGTCGGCGAGGAGCGCGTTGAGCGGGTCGTCGGCGGCCTCGTCACCGACCAGGGTGCGGGCGGCGAGCAGGCCGAGCCGAGGGTGGCGGTCGAGGAGGTCGGCGGCGCGGCCGAGGCTGCCCGGTTCCCACCAGGAGTCGTCGTCACTGAAGGCGACGTAGGGGGTGCGGGCGTGCCGGACGGCGAGGTTGCGGCCGAGGGCACCGGTGTTCTCGGCGGGCCGCAGCAGGCGGGTGAGGGCCGGGTGGCCGCGCACGAGCCTGCGGGTGCTGCCGTCGCGGGAGTTGTCGACGACGATGACCGGTGGCCGCTCGGGCAAGGCGGCCAGCGCGTCGAGGGTGCGCAGCAGGCTGGCCGGCCGGTCGCGGGTGATGACGGCGACGGTGGTCCGCGGGTCGCCGGCGGCGGCGGTCCTGCGGGAGAGGCCGGTCGCGGGTTCAGCGGACACGCGCCACCTCCGGTCCGGCTCGCCGCCCGCCGTCGGCCGGCCGGAGCAGCGTCAGGCAGGCCGCCGTGACCTCCGCCGAGCGGATGCGCAGCAGCCGGGCGTCGGGAGTGCGGCCGTGCGGATCGCCGGGCGGGCCGGGCTTCCACAGGGCCAGGTGGCCGGGGCTCGGGGGCGGACCCCACAGGCTCGGGGAGACGGGGCCGAACAGGGTGACGGAGCGGGTGCCGTGGGCGACCGCGAGATGCGCCAGTCCGGTGTCGCCGCTGAGCACCAGGGACGCCTCGGCGACCAGCGCGGACAGTTCCCGGTAGGGAAGGCCGCCGGCGAACACGTCCCCGGCGTCCAGTCCGCCGCGTTCGGCGACCGAACGCACCAGGGCCTCCTCGCCGGGGCCGCCGGTGAGCACCACATGGAGTCCGGCCGCGCGCAGGTGGCCCACGACGGCGGCGAACCGCTCCCCCGGCCAGCGGCGGGAGCCGGAGGCCGCGCCGGGGTGCACGACCACGGCGCCGGGCGCCCGGGACCGGTTCGCGGGCCGGGGCAGACGCAGGTCCAGGGGGTCGGCCGGGATGCCGTAGGCCTTCAGGAAGGCGCACCAGCGGTCCCGTTCGTGGGCCTGTGCCTGCCAGGGCGGGCCGTCCGGGCTGGCGTGGGCGAGCAGTCTGCGCGGGTGCACGGCGGCGAGGGCGTCGCGGCTCTCGGGGCCGTTGCCGTGCAGGTCGACGGCCAGGTCGGGCGGTGGGCCGGTCCAGTGGGTGAGGGACGGCACCGCCCGCCCGGGGGCCTCGGCCGGGAACACGGCGTCGATCGCCCCGGTGTCCAGGGCCGGCTCGGTCAGGCCCGGGGGCAGGGCGAGCAGGATCCGGTGGTCCGGGAAGGCCCGGCGGATGCCCCGCAACGCGGGCACACCGGCCAGCAGGTCACCGAGACCCAGCGCACGCAGCACCAGGACGGTCGGGGGATGGGGCGGGGTGTGGGTCACCGAGTGGGCCCTCCGATGCATGGGGCGGGGTGGCTGGTCGGGTGCCGCGTGCCGGCCGGTGCGCGCATGCCGGGCGGCGCACCGGGCCGGGCGGCGCGGATGCCCCCTCGGACAAGTGCCGCGCGCCGCGGGCCGGTTGATCCGGAGAGAACCGCGACACGCCGCACCGGCCCGGTCGAGAGGCATACGGGACAGGCCCGCGCCCCGGACAACCGGCCATGTGCCATGCGCGGCACACCGGGCACCGAAGCAAAACCACTCGCCACCGCATCCGGCCCGCCGGGGGCCACGCACGGCCGAACCACCGCCACGGCAGACGCTCCGGTGCCATACCGGACCCCTCTCGCGGCCGACGGAACCGGGAGGCTTGCGGAGGACCTGGCGATCATGTCGTACGTCCTGTGGCCGGGGCCGGGGCCGGTGCCAGGGCGGCGCGGCGGGCGAGGCCCGTGGTGGAACGGCCGTCGAGGTAGGGCAGCAGGAGGACCTGGCCGCCCCAGCTCTCCACCAGGGGCTGTTCGGGCAGGTCGGTGCGGGCGTAGTCGCCGCCCTTGGCCCAGATGTGCGGGCGGAGTTCGCCGAGGACGCGTTCGGGCGTGTCCTCGTCGAACACGGCGACCGCGTCGACGCACTCCAGGGCGCGCAGCACCCGGACCCGGTCGGCGGCGGGCACCAGGGGGCGGCCGGTGCCCTTGCGACGGCGCACGGAGTCGTCGGAGTTCATGCAGACGATCAGGCAGTCGCCGGCCCGGCGCGCGGCCTGCAGGAGGGCGACGTGACCGGCGTGCAGCAGGTCGAAGCAGCCGCCCGCGGCGACGACGGTGCCGCCCGCGGTCCGGACCCGGGCGGCCAGGCGCACGGCGTCCCCGGTGATGTCGCCGTCCGCCGCGGCGGGCTCGGGCGTGTCCGGCAGCTCCTCGGTGGCGACCGCGCGGGCGCCGCCCTCGGCGACGTAGCGGGTCGCGGCGTGGACGGCTGCCTGCACGGCGGCCTCGGTGAGCGCGCCGTCGGCGAGCTCGCCGGCCGCCGCCGCGGCGAACCGGTCGCCGGCGCCGCAGGGATCGCCCGCCACGGCGGCCGGGGTCGGTACCAGCAGCGGGGTCTCGCCGTGGGAAAGCAGGGCGCCGCGCTCGCCGAGGGTCACGGCGACGGCCTGCGCCTGCCAGGCCCGGACCAGGGTGCGGGCGTCCCGGGCGGCGGTGCGCAGTCCGGCCTCGTCACCGGACCCGTCGGTGGTGTCCAGGTGCCGGGCGAAGGCGCGGGCCTCCTGTGCGGAGGGCGTGGCCAGCCGGACGCCCGGCACCGGGGGCAGGCCGCGTACATGGGGATCCCAGACCAGGGCGGCCGCCGTCCGGCCGAGGGCGTCGCGGAGGACGTCGGCGGTGCCCCGGCCGTAGTCGGCGACCAGGATGCCGGCGGCACCGGTGACAGCGTCCTCGGCGGCCCCCGTCGCCGCGCGGGCGCGTCCCTCGCCGTCGTCCAGGCGGAGTAGCGGCCGGTCTCCTGCCATGACCCGGGTCTTGCTGCTCAGGGCGCCTTCCAGCGGCACCTCCACCAGGTCCACACGGCCGGCCAGCAGCCCGCGCAGGGTGTCGCTGGCGGGGTCGTCGCCGAGGGCGGTGACGAGCGTGACCGGGCGGCCGTCGGCGGCGGCGAGGCAGGCGGCGAGGGCCGCGCCGCCGGGCCGGGAGCTGCGCCGGGTGCCGTGCACCACCGGCACGGGGGCGTCCGGGGCCAGGCGTTCGGCCCGGCCGCACAGGTCGTGGTCGAGCAGGGCGTCGCCCACGACGACCAGCGGTGTGCGCGGGCTGGTCATGTGTCTCCCCTCCTGCGGGCCGCGGGGGCGCCGGGCGTGGATCGGCCGACGGTACGGGCCCGGCCGACGAGCCGGCCGACGACGCCCGGCCTGCCGTCCACCCCGTCGCAGCGGGCACGGTCGGCGTCCCCGCGCTCTACGGCCTGGTCGAAGGCCTCGCACAGCATGTGCACGGCGACCAGGTGGAGTTCCTGCACGGTGGCGGCGACGGGCGCGTCGACGCACAGCGCGTCGTCGGCGCCGAGCTGCAGCGGGTTGGGTGCCCTGCCGGTCAGCGCCCACACGGTCATGCCCAGGCGGCGGGCGTGTTCGGCGGCGGTGAGCAGATTGGCGCTCGCGCCGCTGGTGGACAGCAGCATGAGCACGTCTCCGGAGCGGCCGTGGGCGACGGTCTGCCGGGCGAAGATCTCCTGCACGCCGTAGTCGTTGGCGATCGCGGTGGTGGAGGAGGTGTCGGCGTGCAGGGCGAGGGCGGAGAACGGCGGCCGGTCGTCGCGGTAGCGGCCGACGAGTTCGGCCGTCAGGTGCTGTGCCTGGGCGGCGCTGCCGCCGTTGCCCGCGACCAGCAGCCGGGCCCCCGCGCCCAGACGGCGGGCGAGTTCGCCGCCCCACTCCTCGATGCGGGACTCGTGCTCGCGGAACGCGTCCAGGGCCTTGGCGAGGTCGTCGCAGTGCGTGGTGTCGCCGGCGGTCTTCATCGCACCACCCCCGAGAGCCGCGGGACCGGGGCGACGGCGCCGTACACCCCCGCCACACCGTCCGCCACCCGGTCCCAGGTGTAGTGGGTCAGCACCCGCTGCCGGCCGGCGGCTCCGTACCGGGCGAGCCGGTCGGAATCGGCGAGGAGCGCGCGCACGACCGCACCGAGGTCGTAGTCGTCGTCGGCCGGGACCAGGACGCCCGTGGTGCCGTCCACGACGGTGTCGAGCTGGCCGCCGACCGCCGTGGCGACGACCGGCGTGGCGCAGGCCATGGCCTCCAGCGGGACGATGCCGAACGGCTCGTAGCGCGGCAGGGATAGCACGAGGTCGGCGCCGGCCATCAGTCGGGGCATCCGGGCCCTGCCGACCCCGCCGAGCAGGGTGACGCGGTCGCTGACGCCGTACTCGCCGGCGATCGTGTAGAGGCGCCGGGCCTCGGTGTCGGTGCCGAGCAGATCGGCTTCGGGGCCGCCCGCGATGAGCAGTTCGGCGTCGGGGATGGAGGCCAGGGCGCGGATCGCGCGGTCGAAGCCCTTACGGGGCACCAGCCGGCCGACGGACAGCAGCCGCCTGCCCGCACCGGCCGGGCGGGCGCCGGGGGCGGGCGTGAACTGGTCGGGGTCGACCCCGCAGGGCACGACGCTGATCCGCTCCTCGTCCAGGCCCATGGCCTTCAGTTCGGCGACCTCGTCGCTGCAGGTGGCGATGATGCGGGCGCACTCGTGGCCGACGGCCTCCTCGATGGCGAGGCGCTGCGGGGGGCTGGTGTCGGCGGCGCCCTGGTAGCGCTTCTTCACCGTGCCCAGCGCGTGGTAGGTCTGCACCACGGGTATGCCGAGCTCCCGGGCGCCCGCCAGGGCCGCCAGGCCCGACATCCAGAAGTGGGAGTGCACCACGTCCGGTGGGTTCAGCGACCACTGCTGGGCCAGGAACGAACCGAACTCGGCCATGTGCGGCAGGAGTTCGTCCTTGGGGACGGTCACGGGCGGTCCGGCGGGCACGTGCACCACCTGTACCCCGTCGATGAGGGTCACCCGGTCCGGCAGGCCCGCCGAGTCCCGCCGGGTGTACACCGTGACCCGGTATCCCTTTCTGGCGAGCTGCCGGGCGACCTGTGCCACGTACACGTTCTGGCCGCCGGCGTCCGGTCCGCCGAGCGCGGCCAGCGGGCTGGCGTGCTCGGAGACCATGGCGACGCGTCCGGCCGTGGACGGGATGCGGCTCATCGGGTGACCTCCTTGATCAGGCGTTCCCAGTCGTCCAGGAAGCGCCGCTCTCCGTAGCGGGTCCGGGCACCGGCCCGGGCCGCCGCGCCGGTGCGGCGGGCGAGCACGGGGTCGGTGAGGAAGGCCCGTACGGCGTCCTCCAGTACCTCGAGGCGGTTCGAGACCACCCCGGCGCCCTCGGGTACGGCCTCGCGCACCTCGGTGGTGTCGAGGGCGACCACCGGCATGCCCAGGAACATCGCCTCCAGCAGGGACAGCCCGAGCGAGGTCCAGCGCACGGGGTGCAGATAGAGCCGGCAGCGGGCCATCTCCCGGTGCAGTTCGTGCTGGGGCAGATCGCGGGTGCGGCAGCGTTCGGGGGGCAGGCCCAGGTGTTCGGCGAGGCCTTCGGTGCGCATGCCGAAGACGTCCAGCGGCGCGGACCGGGCGAGGCGGGGCAGCAGGTCGGTGCCGGTCGTACGGCCCCTGCGCACGGGCTCGTTGACGACGACGGCGGCGCGCCGCCCGGTGCCGGTGTACAGCGGGCCGGGGTCGATGATGCCGTGCTCCACGACCTCGGTGGGGGCTTGGCCGCTGTCCCACATCAGCCGGTTGAAGTGGGTGACGTGTACGACCGGGATCGCCGACTGCCCGGCCAGGGGGTGGAGTTGACGCTCGGGGGACGCGTCGGGGCTGTTGTGCTCGACGTACACGGCGGGCACGTCCACGCCGGGCCGGCGGCCGGTCCAGCGCAGGGCCAGGTCGAGTTCGTGCGGTCGCTGCAGCACCATCAGGTCGATGTCGCAGTCCCACAGCTCCTTCGGGGTCCGCTCCTGGACGGTCTCGGGCCAGTCCCAGGTCACGGCGCGGCCGAGTCCGTCGGGGCCGCGGTCGTCGGTGACCGGGACCAGGTAGGTGTGCGGGCCCTGCACGAAGGCGGTGAGCCACGATCCGTGCACGTGCCAGACGAGGATGTTCATGTGTGCCGCTCCTGGATGAGCTTGTGCACCGCGCGCACCACGTCCTGTCCGGTGACCTCGTCCAGACAGGGGTGCCCGGGCACCGGGCAGGTCAGCGCCCGGGTGTTCGCGCACGGCGCCGACTGGTCGCCGAGCAGGATGACCGGGACGCCGTACGGGGCCCAGCGCTCGGCCGGGACGACCGGTGCGAACAGGGACACGACCGGGGTGCCGACGGCGGCGGCGAGATGGGCGGGCCCGGTGTTGGCGCTGATCACGACGTCGGCCATGCGCAGTACCCCGGCGAGGGTGCGCGGGGAGGTGCGGCCGCCCAGGTCGATGCCGACGTCGCCGCTCACGCACCGGGTGAGCACGGTCTCGTGCGGGCCGCCGGTGACGACGACGCGGTGCCCGGCGTCGGCGAGCAGGGCGACCGCGTCCGCGCAGCGCCGTGGGTTCCAGGCGCGGGCGGGGGCGCTGGCTCCGGGGTGCAGGACGACGTACGGGCCGTTGCCGGTCAGGGCGCTGGTGTCCGGTGACGGCAGGACGCGCAGCCGGCCGTCATCGCCGGGGGGTGGCCGGAAGCCCATGGCGGCGGCGGTGTCGAGGGCCGCCTCCACCTCGTGGCGGCCCGGCAGCCGCCGGTGCCGTACGTCGAGCAGCCGCCCGGGGTGGTCGACGCTGTCGGCGCCGATCCGGCCGATGCCGGCCAGCCGCAGCAGCAGCGCGGTGGGCAAGGGGCTCTGGTGGAAGGACGTGAGCACGAGCGCGGCGTCGAAGGCCCCGGCGCGCAGCCGGCCGAGCAGCGCGTCGACGTCCGCCACGCTCACGTCCGGCGGGTCGAAACCCTCCCAGGGCGCCTCCCAGACCAGCACCTCGTCGACACCGGGCAGCAGGCGGGCGGCGTCCGCGCCGCGCGGGCCGCACAGCATGGTGACGTGCGCGCTGTGAGCGGCGACGGCACGCACGGCCGGGCCGGCGAGCAACACGTCACCGAAGCTGTCGAGCCGCACGACGAGGCACTTCATCGCAACCGCCGCCTTCCCGCTCCCGCGGCGTCCGGCGCCGAGCGCCACGCCCGGCCTGACAGCACCGCGTCGGTTTCACCGGACCCCGCCGGGCCCGGCGCCACCACGTCCGCCTCGGAAACCCGCCCCGGGCCCGGCGGCGCCGCATCCGGCTCCCAGGACCGCCCGGGGCCAGGCGTCGCCGCGTCCGGCCGGGACAGCCACATCCCGGCCGGACCCTCCGTGGCCGGCGCAGAGGACCGCGCACTGCCGGGGGCCGTCGGGTCCGACTCGGGCAGCCCCGCCAGGGCCGGCGCCACAGCGCCCTGCCGAGCCGGCCGGACCCGGGCCGGGACGGTCACGTCCGGCGAGGACGAGCAAGTCTGATCAGGGCTCATCCCGCCCCGCGAAGAAGTACAGGTCCCGTCCGGGGCCGCCGCGTCGGGCGAAGACGTCCACGCCCGGTCCGGGATCGCCGCGCGGCGCGAAGACGGCCGCGCCCCATCAGGTGCCGCCGCAACCCGAGTAGACGGCCCTGCCGCGCCAGGGGCCGTCGCACCCCGAGAAGACGGCCGCGCGCCGTCACCGGCTGTTGCCGCGCCCCCCGAAGACGGCCACTCCCCCGCCGCCCCCGTGAGCGCCGTGCGGACCGCGGTGAGGACGTCAGGAGCGCTGCGGTCGGCGAAACGGGCCACCTCCGCCGGGGCCGTGGCCGGGTTCGGTACGAGCAGTCCGTGGGCGCCGGCCGCGCGGGCCGCGAGCATGTCCGCCGCGATGTCGCCGATCACCAGGCACCCGGCGGGCGGGACACCGAGTCGGGCGGCGGCCATGAGGATCAGGCCGGGGCGGGGCTTGCGGCAGTCGCAGCCGGTTTCCGGGGTGTGCGGGCAGAAGACCCAGGTGTCCAGGCCGCCCAGCAGGGCGTCGGCGCGTTCGTTGACCCGGCGGACGTCGTCGGCGGTGATGAGGCCACGCCCGACACCGGACTGGTTGCTGACCACGCCCGTGGCCAGGCCGAGGGAGCGCGCGAGTGCCACGGCCTCCGCCGCGCCGGGCAGGAGCCGGACGCGGTCGGGGTCGCCGTTGTAGGGCACGTCCTCCACGAGGGTGCCGTCGCGGTCGAACAGGACGGCGGAGAAGGGGGTCACCCGGCACCTCCCAGGGGTTCGGCGTGCCGGTGGCGGAGGACTCCGCGCAGCCAGTGCCGGACGGCGAGCGGCGGGATGAGCACACTGGTGCCGAGCATCCCGGCGATCTCGCGGGCGGTGCATGGGCCGGGCAGGATGCGGGCGAGGGCGAACTCGGCGGTGCCGAGCGTCCACAGGGCCGTACAGACGGTCGCGGCGCGTCGGCGTCCGGCCAGCGCACAGGCGGCCGCCGCGAGAGCGGCACCGGTCACGGCCACGTGGCGGGGCAGCCGGCCGCGGGGTGCCTGGGCGCGGTCCCACCAGTCGCGGCCGTGCAGCCGGTTCATCAGCGCGTCGTCGGCGTTGCCGCGCTGTACGGGCAGCGAGGCCCACCAGTGGGCCGGGCGCACGGGGTGCCGGGTCATCCGGCGGCCGCGCCGCAGCGTCCAGCCGGCCCGCTGCACCCGCAGGGCGAGGTCGGCGTCCTCGCGGAAGGCGCGCGGGAAGCGTTCGTCGAAGCCGCCGACCCGGGCGAGCGCTTCCGTGCGGTAGGCCATGTCGGCGGTGGCCCAGGCGGCGTTCTCCAGACCCTTGGTGTTGCGTTCCCAGTCGGTGGGCCGGCGGTCCAGGGGCAGGGGGACGCGCAGCTGTCCCTGGATGCCGCCGACGTCCTCGCCGGCCGCCCGCAGGTCCTCGGCGAGCAGCCGGGACCAGTCCGGGAGCACCTGGACGTCGTCGTCGAGGAAGACGGTCCATGGTGTCCCGGCCGTGCGCCAGCCGGCGTTGCGGGCGGCGGCCGGTCCCTTGCCCCCGGTGCGCAGGGTCCGTATCCGGTCGAGCAGGGGTCCGGCCTCCGCGAGCGGCAGCTCGCCGTCGCACTCGGGCCGGTCGTCCACGACGATCACCTCGTGCGGGGGGTGGCCCGTGGCCTCGGCGAGCGCCCGCAGGCACTCGACGAGGCAGGGGCGGCCGATGGTCGGGACGACGACGGTGTAGGCGGGCGCGTCGGTCATGCGAACGCCTTCCCGCGGCGGATCGCGAACGGGCCCAGCACCAGCAGGTCCACCGGCGCGGAGCCGAAGCACTCCAGGGCGTCGCGCGGGTCGTCGACCATGGGCCGGCCGGCGGTGTTCAGGCTGGTGTTGACGACCACCGGCAGCCCGGTGCGCCGCTCGAACCCGTCGATCATCCGCGCGACCAAAGGCTCCTGGGCGCGGTCGACGGTCTGGATGCGGGCGGTGCCGTCGACGTGGACCACGGCCGGGATGCGGGCCTTCCAGCCGGCGGCCACGTCGTGCACGAAGAGCATGTGCGGGCTGGGCAGCGGTCCGTCGAAGATCTCGGCCGCGCGTTCCGCGAGCACCATGGGCGCGACCGGCCGGAACTCCTCGCGGCCCTTGACCGCGTTGAGCCGCTCCACGTTGTCCGCCTTGCCGGGGTGGGCGAGCAGCGAGCGGTGGCCGAGGGCGCGCGGTCCGTACTCGCTGCGGCCCTGGAACCAGGCCACGATTCCGTCGGCGGCCAGCGCCTCGGCGGCCGTCTCGGCGATGTCTGCGGGCTCCTCGTACGGCACGGCGGCCCGCTGAAGCCACTGGCGCAGCTCGGCGTCGCTCCAGCCGCGGCCGAGCGCGGCGGTCGGCATCGGCTCCAGCGTGTCCTTCTGGCCGGCGACGTGCGCGGCCGCGCCCAGGGCCGTACCGGCGTCTCCGGCGGCGGGCTGGACCCACACCCGCTCGAAGCCGCTCTCGCGCCACAGCCGGGTGTTGGCCACGCAGTTGAGGGCGACGCCGCCGGCCAGGGTGAGCGTGTTCTCCCCGGTGCGCTCGCGCAGCCACCGCGCGAGGGCGAGCACGGCCTCCTCCAGGCAGAGCTGGGCGCTGGCGGCGAGGTCGGCGTGGTCCTGGCGCCAGGCACCGCCCGCGGGGCGGGCCGGGACGAGGTCGCCCCACGGCACCGGGCGGGCCCGGAAACCGCCCTGGTCGTCGGGGTGGACGTACTGGCGCAGTCGCTCGGCGAAGCGCGGGTTGCCGTAGGAGGCGAGCGCCATCACCTTGAACTCGTCGCTGCTGCGCAGGAAGCCGAGGTGCTGGGTGAGGTCCTCGTAGAACAGGCCGAGGGAGTCCGGCAGTTGCTGGGTGCCGAGGACGGTCAGCTCGCGGTTGGTGTAGCGGCCGGCCAGGTGGGAGCCGCACTCGCCGCGGCCGTCGAGGACGAGGACGGCGCAGTCCGGGTACGGCGAGACCGGCCCGGCGGAGGCGGCGTGGGCCACGTGGTGCGGGACGAACCTCACCTTCGCCGGGTCCAGACCGGGCAGCGCCTCGGCGAGGAAGTCCGGGGCCTGGCGGGCGTACTGCTGACGCAGGTGGTCCCAGGGGTCGTTCAGGCCCATCCGCTCGGCCGGGCGGGCGAGCGAGGGGTCGTAGGAGTAGGCGACGGCGTCCAGGTCGGACGGTGTGAGGCGGGCCTGTTCCAGGCACCAGCGGGCGGACTGCTCCGGCAGCTCCCACGCGGAGAAGGGAACGGGCCGCTTGCCGTGTTTGCGGCGCGAGAACCGCTCCTCCTCCGCCGCTGCCACGACCTTGCCGTCGGTGATCAGGGCGGCCGCGGGGTCGTGGAAGAGTGCGTTGATACCGAGGACGTGCATGCGCTGTCTCCAGGGCGGCGGGCGGTCGGGGGTCGGGGCTGCGGTCAGGGCTGCGGTGCCGGGTCCGGCCTCGGGACCGGTTCGGGGGGCTGGGCGGCGAAGTAGGCGATGGTCTGCTTCAGCCCCTCCTCCCAGGGGATCTGCGGCGACCAGCCGAGCAGTTCGCGCGCGAGGGTGGTGTCGGGGCAGCGCCTGCCGGGGTCGTCGACGGGCCGGTCGACGAACGCGATCGGGGAGCGGGAGCCGGTCAGGGCGACCACCCGGCGGGCCAGGTCGGCGACGGTGATCTCGTCGCTGCCGCCGATGTTCACGGGCCGCACCGACCTGCTGGCGGCCACCCGCAGGATGCCGTCGACGGTGTCGTCCACGTAGCACAGCGAGCGGGTCTGGCTGCCGTCGCCGGTCACGGTGAGCGGCTCGCCGGCCAGCGCCTGGCAGATGAAGGTGGGGACCGCGCGGCCGTCGTGGGCCCGCATCCGCGGCCCGTAGGTGTTGAACAGCCGCACGATCCCGGCGTCGGTGGACCGGGTGCCCGCGTGCGCGGTGACGAGCGCCTCGGCGAACCGTTTCGACTCGTCGTACACGCTGCGCGGCCCGACCGGGTTCACATTGCCCCAGTAGCCCTCGTGCTGGGGGTGCACCAGCGGATCGCCGTACACCTCGGAGGTCGACGCGAGCAGGAGGCGCGCGCCGTCGCGTTCGGCGATCGCGAGCGCGTTGCGGGTACCGAGACTGCCGACGTCCAGGGTCTCCAGGGGCAGGCGCAGATAGTCGGCGGGCGAGGCCGGGCAGGCGAAGTGCAGCACCAGGTCGTACGGTCCCGGCAGCCGCTCCACGCAGTCGGGCGCGGAGACGTCGAGCTGCGCGAACCGGAAACCCGGCCGGTCCTCCAGAGCGGCGACGTTCTCCCAGCGCCCGCAGGCGAGGTTGTCGGCGCAGTCGACTTCGACCCCCGAATCCAGCAGTCGTTCGCACAGATGGGAGCCGAGGAAGCCGGCGCCTCCTGTCACGAGGGCGCGCCGCCAGGAAAACGGTGTGTCACCAGTCATGGAACTGTTCCTTCGTCCACGTCGTCGCGCCCCCGGAACGCTCCTGCCTCGGCGTTCGGCGCGCACCGCGACAACGGGCCGAGAGCGTCGGCCCGCTGAGGGAATGCTGGGGAAGCTGAGGACAGGGCTCGGTCCCCACGGGTTCGGAGGACCGCCCTCGTCGGCCGCCGCTGGCTGGACGGCACGGGCGCTGAGTTCCCCTGCCAGTTGGTTTCACACGTTGCACTCTTATTGTCCGGGGGGCCGGGTACTCGCGCGACTCCAACGACGTCGAGCCAGGTGGAGACGGGCCGGAGGCGACACGAAGGGACTTCGTGAGGGCCATGCACGACGAGGTCACCGCCGCGCTGCCGGGTGCCCTGCGGCAGCCCGGCACCGGCCGTTCTCCGGGCCGCGTGCTGCTGACCGGGTGGCTCAGTGTCCGGGACGGCGAGGCGACCGCCGGGGACGTGCCGGCCCAGCGGCACGCGTCGGCCGCGCTGACCGGGGCGGCCATCCGGCACGACACGGCGTGGAGCCCCGGTTTCCGTCGCGGCGCCCTGTCCCTGGAGGCGGCGCGGCCGGAGGCGTACGACACCCTGCTCTTCGTCTGCGGCCCGGTGCACGGACCCCAAGTCGCCGCGCTGCATGCCAGGTTCAGGACCTGTCGGCGACGGGCCGCCGACGTCTCGGTCGTCGACCCGGCGGATCCGGCGGATCCGGCGGCCACCGGTTTCCACGAGATCATCGCCCGGGACGGCACCGCGGCCCCGGCCCGGCACGACCTCGCGGCCATGGCCCCGGCGGGTCCGCTGCCGCCCGTGGCCGGGGTGGTGCTCTCCCACGGGGAGGGCGAGTACGGCGAGCGGCGCCGGCACGAGGAGGTCAACGCGCGGCTCACCGGCTGGCCGGCCGGCAAGGACTGCGCCCGCCTCCCGGCCGGCACCCGCCTGGCCATGGACGACTGGCGGCTGTATGCCACGGCGGAGCAGTTCCTGGCGCTGGTCTCCCGCTGCGACCTCGTCGTCACCACCTGGATGCACGGCCTGGTGCCGGCCCTGCGCACGGGCACCCCGGTGATCGCCGTGGATCCGGTCGCGGGCGGCGCCAAGGTCGGCGCGCAGGCACGGGCGGTGGGCTGGCCGGCGCTGGTGGACGCGCGGGCACTGACCGAGGAACTGCTGGACCACTGGTGGCGGTGGGCGCTGTCCGGGGCGGGCCGGCCGGCCGCGGCCGGCCACGCGATGCGCTGATCGCAGGCGGGGGCCATGTGCAGCGGTGGGCCGTGTAGCGCGCCGTGCGCGGGGCACTCGGCGCGGCGACGGCAGGCCGCTCATGGGCCGCCGCGATGTCTCGCAGGAGGTGACGACATGGGTCACGGCGGAAACGTCATCCAGGAGCTGACGACCGATCACCGTGAGGTCGAGGAGATCTTCGGGCGTATCGAGGCGCTGCCGCCCGGCTCAAAGGACCGCAAGGACCTCGCCGACCAGGCGACGATCGAGCTGGTACGGCACTCGGTCGCGGAGGAGTCCTATCTGTACCCGGCGGTGCGCGAGCATGTCACGGGTGGGGACGCGATGGCCGACAAGGAGCTCGAGGACCACGCCAAGGCCGAGCAGATCATGAAGGACATGGAGGGCATGCAGGCGGACGATCCGCAGTTCGACAGGCTCATGGCACAGCTGATGAGCGAGATCCGCTCCCATGTGATGGACGAGGAGCAGAACCTCTTCCCCCAGCTGGAGGCCGCCTGCCCGGCGGACGCGCTGATGGACCTCGGCGACAAGGTGCGCCGTGCGAAGAAGATGGCCCCCACCCGTCCGCACCCCTCGGCACCGGACACGCCCCCGGCCAACAAGCTGCTGGCCCCAGGCGCCGGCCTGGTCGACCGCATGCGCGACGCGCTGTCGGGCCGGGGGAAGAAGAGCTGAGGGAGGGGCCGACCGAGGCCACGACGTCCCATGGGCCGACACCGGGCCTCCTGGTCCGGGGTCGGCCCGACGTCGGTACCGGGCGGCTGGTCCGACTGGTCCGGCCGCGATAGGGCCGGCTGGCCGGACCGGAGGCGCAGCCGGGTGGTCGGGCGGTCGGTGAGGGGCGGGCTGTCCCGCGTGGGGTCGAAGGGCGGGGCTCGGTCGTTCCGGCCAGGGACGGGGGTCGGCTGGTTGCGCGTCGGCCCAGGGACAGGCCCGGCTGGGCGGAGTCGGCGGCCGCGGGCAGGCGGTCGGTCGGTCGGGTCAGAGGGTGGGGCTTGGTCGGTGCGGCAAGGGAACGTGGGTCGGTCCCGGTCGGGCGAGGGGCCGCGGTTGGCCGGCCCGAGGCCGGCCACCAGGTCGCTCAGCACAGCGCGCACAGCCGTTCGGCGCAGCGCGCATGGGGGACGCGGTCGCGCATGACCGTACGCGGGGCCCGGGCACAAGGCCTCGGCGCCCACGTACCGTGACGGTGGCCGCTGGGGGGCCGGGGAGCCCGTTACCTGCCGACAGGAGGCCCGGCCGGTCCTGGCCGGTCATTTGTCGCCTCGCGGCGTCTCGCCCAGCCGCCACCGAGCGCCCGGTCACCGGTGCTCTCCGGGCCGTAAGCAGAGAAGGCAGCGGCACCACCCTCGGCCTGCGGCCCCGATCAGCGTCGTACCACGGTCGCGAGCCCCTTCACGCCCTGGTCCCCACGGCGCGAGAACCCGGTCCGTCCGCGGTCCCTACCTCCAGTCCCTCACAGCCACGGACGCACACCCTCCCCGGTCCCGGAGCGGGCGCGGGCGCGGTGGTGGATCGCTCGGCGTAGGAGGCGGAACGCCTGGAAGAGGGTCAGTGGCCAGAGCAGCGCGAAGCACCCGAGCACTGCGGGGTCCGAAGTGCGCACACCCATGACGGCCGCGAACGCCGAGGCGATGCCCAGCAGCAGTACCGCCACCGGTAGCCACACCTCTCGGCGCAGGTCGCCCATGCGGCGCGCGAACCCGCGGTCCTGCCTGAGGCGGGCCTCGATCTGCAGCAGCGCGATGCGTTCGCGTGGCGACAGCCGTACCTCGTCGTGCATCTCCCATGTCTCCCAGTCGTCCACGGCAACGGCACCTCCTCCGCCGACCGGCGGTTTCCGTCCCCGGGCGCCCGAGTTCCCCGGACGGCACGGCCGATGCGGAGCCGCGAGCGCCCGGCGCCCCGCCGTACCCCATGTGGCTCCGGCCGAGGAGGACTGAGGGCCCCAGTAGGCGATGTGGTGTCCTGCGGCGGTCACTTCGGCCCGACACGGGCGATGGCGGCGCCGGATCGGTAGAAGAGGCCGACGCCGATGGCACCGCCGATCGCCGTCATCCGTCTCGGCGAGGTCCCTCAGGGACGCGGGTCAGCGGGAAGCGGTGGCGAGCACCGGACCGAAGGCGACCAGAGCGGCGGGTGTGGTCAGCGAGAGCGCACGGCGGCGGCGAGCACGGCCGCGAGCCCCGCCACGGCCGGCGCACCCCAGACCAGCAGGCCGGTCGCTGTCCCGCCCCCCGGTCCGCAGCGCGTCCCCGCGGCCGGCCACGAGGGTGCCGTCGGCCTCCTCCTGATGGTGGTCGAGTGCGGGTCGGCGGCGGTGCGCTCGGTGCTCAGCAGCACGACCGCCGAGGAGGGGGCGGAGGAGACACCCGGACCGGGCGCTACGTACCGTAAAACCACCGTCACAGGTGACCTTCGCTGCCGCAAGGTCGATACTGCGATAGACGGGACGGGCGACGCCCCCCACCGGGTGGCCGCCGGCACCTGACGTCCCGTCACCGAAGTCAGCTTTGAGTCAGCGACAAACCCGCCACGACCCGCCTCGGACCGCAGCGCACCACCAAGATCGAATATCGCCCTCGCCGCCGGTGACCTGCGAAGACACCGGTCCTGAGCCCCAGTGCCAAGCCCACGAGGAGACACCCATGAAGATGCTGATCAACGTCCCGGAAACCGTCGTGGCGGACGCGCTGCGTGGGTTGGCGGCCGCGTACCCCGATCTGACCGTCGACGTGGAGAACCGGGTGATCGTCCGCCGGGACGCTCCGGTGGCGGGGCAGGTCGCGCTGGTGTCCGGGGGCGGGTCGGGGCACGAGCCGTTGCACGGCGGGTTCGTGGGCCCGGGCATGCTCGCCGCCGCCTGTCCCGGAGAGGTGTTCACCTCCCCGGTGCCGGACCAGATGGTGCGTGCGGCGGCGGCCGTGGACAGCGGTGCCGGTGTGCTGTTCGTCGTGAAGAACTACACCGGTGACGTGCTCAACTTCGACATGGCGGCCGAACTGGCCGAGGACGAGGGCATTCAGGTCGCCAAGGTGCTGGTCAACGATGATGTGGCGGTGACCGACAGCCTGTACACGGCCGGGCGGCGCGGCACCGGTGCGACGCTGTTCGTGGAGAAGATCGCGGGTGCCGCCGCGGCCGAGGGGCAGCCGCTGGAGCGGGTCGAGTCCATCGGGCGTCAGGTGAACGAGAACTCCCGCAGTTTCGGTGTCGCGCTCAGCGCCTGCACGACCCCGGCCAAGGGCAGCCCCACCTTCGAACTGCCCGACGGTGAGCTGGAGTTGGGCATCGGCATCCACGGCGAACCGGGCCGGGAGCGGCGGCCGATGATGACCTCGGGGGAGATCGCCGACTTCGCGGTGAACGCGATCCTGGAGGACATGCCACCGCACAGCCCCGTGCTGGTGCTGGTCAACGGCATGGGCGCGACCCCGCTGCTGGAGCTGTACGGCTTCAACGCCGAGGTGCAGCGGGTGCTGCGCGAGCGCGGGGTCGCCGTGGCCCGTACGCTCGTCGGCAACTACGTCACCTCCCTGGACATGGCGGGCGCGTCGGTGACGCTCTGCCAGGCCGACGAGGAGCTGCTGCGGTTGTGGGACGCTCCGGTGAAGACTCCCGCGCTGCGGTGGGGGATGTGATACGGCGAAGGAGGCGACCATCACCCGTAGAACGCCGGTCAACACCCCTGTCACGCAAGGAGATCCCGTGCTCGACGCCGACTTCTTCCGCCGTTGGATGGCGGCCGCCGCCGCGTCCGTCGACCGTGAGGCGGAGCGGCTCACCGCCCTCGACTCGGCCATCGGCGACGCCGACCACGGCAGCAATATGCAGCGTGGCTTCACCGCCGTCCGGGCCGCCCTGGAGAAGGAGGCGACGGACACCCCGGGCGCCGTTCTGGTGCTCGCCGGGCGGCAGCTCATCTCCACGGTCGGCGGCGCGGCCGGGCCGCTGTACGGCACGCTGCTCCGCCGGACCGGCAAGGCCCTCGGCGACGCCGCCGAGGTCGGCGAGGAGCAGCTGGCCGAGGCGCTGCGCGCGGGTGTGGACGGGGTGATGGCGCTGGGCGGGGCGGCCCCCGGCGACAAGACCATGATCGACGCCCTGGTCCCGGCCGTGGACGCGCTCGCTGACGGCTTCGCCGCCGCGCGGGCCGCCGCCGAGGAGGGCGCGGTGGCCACCACCCCGCTGCAGGCCCGCAAGGGCCGGGCGAGCTATCTCGGTGAGCGCAGCATCGGCCACCAGGACCCGGGGGCGACCTCGTCGGCCCTGCTCGTCGCCGCCCTGGAAGAGGCGGCGGAGGGCGGACGGTGAGCGACGAGAAGGTGGTCGGGATCGTGCTGGTGTCGCACAGCGCGGAAGTGGCCGCCTCGGTCGCCGAGTTGGCGAAGGGCCTGGCGGGCGGGGCCCCGGCGGTGCCCGTGGCCCCGGCGGGCGGCACCGAGGGCGGCGGGCTGGGCACCAGCGCCGAACTGATCCGCGCCGCGGCGGCCTCGGTGGACCGGGGCGCCGGGGTGGCGGTGCTCACCGATCTCGGCAGTGCCGTGCTGACCGTGAAGGCGCTGATCGCCGAGGGTGGCGAACTGCCGGACGGCACCCGGCTGCTGGACGCGCCATTCGTCGAGGGGGCGGTGGCGGC
The DNA here is from genome assembly GCF_006715785.1 of Streptomyces puniciscabiei. Lineage (NCBI taxonomy): Bacteria > Bacillati > Actinomycetota > Actinomycetes > Kitasatosporales > Streptomycetaceae > Streptomyces > Streptomyces puniciscabiei. Next base: position 123,709 of record NZ_VFNX01000005.1, on the reverse strand, counting down.
CGTCGTCACCGCCGCCACCGGGGCCGGCCTGGACGCGGTGGAGGCCGCGGCGACGGAGGCGTACGGCTACCGCAAGGTGTGACACGGCCACGGGACCGGCCGGTCACCTGTTCGCGAGGAACAGCCTGGCCAGCCGCGTACCCGCGGACACGGCCGCCGCGTGGTTCTCGATGGGGTGCACTCGGGAGTTCCTGAACACGATGTAGGTGACCCCGGAGGGCGCCCCGCCGCCGCTCGGGTCGGCCCGGATGCCCAGGCCCCGGGCAGTGGCGTAGGAGGCCTCGCCGATGACGTCGCGGGGACCGATGTCACCGACCACGGCGTACCGCACCCGGCCCCGGTAGACCACGGCGGCGACCGAGCCGCCCCGTACGCCGTACTTCCGGGGGTTCCAGATGCGGCTGGGGGCCGGGACGACGATGTAGGGCAGCCTCGCCGCGTTCAGATGGCGGCCGTCGGACTGCTCGTAGGCGGTCATGGTGGAGAACTGCGGGTCGGTGTGGCGGTTGCAGCGTGCGGTGGACCGTCCGTCGCAGTCGACGTCCAGGTCGGCCTTCCAGTAGACGGCGTCCCGGGTGCCGCAGACGGGCACGGTCGCGGGACGGCCGGCGTCGGTGCGGTACCGGCCGCGGGAGATCTGGTGGCAGGTGCCCAGCCGGTCCAACAGGTCGGTGGCGGCCACCGCGCCCTCGCTGTGGGCCACGGGCCTTTCCCGGGGCGGGCCGTCGGCTGCCGGGGCGGGCAGCACGGCCGGGGCATGCAGCGCGGCCGGGGCGAGCAGGGCGACGCCGGCCACGGCCGGCGTCAGCGACGGGACACGCACGATGAGGGAACCTCTCGTCGGGGACGGGGCGGACGTCCGGCCGCTGCGCGGCGGACATCCCGGCCACTCTGGTGCGCGACAGCGCCCCCGGCCGTCCGGCCCGCTCCGAAGCGGCCGGATGGAGCAGGTTTCTGACGCCCCGTGAGGGACATGAGGAGGGGCATCGGGGGGACTTCGGCAGTGGCGGCGGTGGCCCGCGACAACAGGGGCCGGGGATCCGGGCCGAAGCCGGTCCGGATCCCCCGGCCGCCCGCGCCGGCGCGGGACGGGCGACGACAGCGTGTCCGCGCCACAGGCATGAACTTCCCTGCCCTCTCGGGTAGTTCAGCCGCAGAGAGCCTCAGCATACGTAACGTCCCGGGGTGGTCACCAACGCGGGTCCCGCACCGGTCACCCGCGCGGACGCCGGTCGGTCACCCGGGCGGCCCCTTGGCGGTCCCCCACACGGCCCTCTTGCCGCGTCGGCGCCCACCGCGCCATATTGGTACGGACCTTTACGTGAATGCCGATGCCGCCGTCCCCGGGGAGGCAGAGCCGTGCGACGCGTTCCGTGGCCGCTCGTGCCGGTCTGCGGGGTCCTGCTGCTGGTCGCGTCCTGCGGCTGGGGCCGGGCCGGCGAAGCCGACGAAGGCCGGGCACCCGGTGCTCCGACGGGGGTGACCGCGCAGGCGGGAAGCGCCACGAGCGTGCACGTGATGTGGAACGCGGTGCCGGACAGCTCCGGTGTCCGCACCTACGAGGTGTATCGCGGCAGCACGAAGGTGGAGGACGTGCCGGGTTCACTGCACATGGTGGACGTCACCAGGCTCAGGCCGTCCACCACGTATGCCTTCACCGTGCGGGCCCGGGACACCGAGGGGCGGCTCGGTCCGCCGAGCCGCCCGGTGCGGGCCCGGACACCGGCCAGGACGGCGGCGGACCGTGCTGCGCCCACCCGGCCGGAGCATCCCGCCGGGCGGGTGCTCGGCGCCCGGGAGGTCCAGCTGTCCTGGGGCGCGTCCAGGGACGACCGGGGTGTGGTGTCGTACGACGTGTACCAGGGCGGCGCGAAGATCCACAGTGTCGGCGGGAACCAGACCGCGGCCGTGGTCACCGGACTGCGTCCCGGCACCGGTTACGTCTTCACGGTGCGGTCCCGCGACGCCGCCGACAACCTCTCCCCCGCGAGCACCTCGGTCCGCCTCACGACCCCGGGCACCGACGACGGGCGGAACACCGCGCCCACCGCCTTCGGCGCGCGGACCCATCGGGCCGGCGGGGCGTACTACCTCGACCTGTCCTGGGACCCGCCGCGCGTGGACGGGGTGGTCACCGAGTACCAGGTCCGTCTCGACGGCACCGCGGCGACCTCCCTGATGTGGGGCGGCACTCCCCCGCGCGGACCGGCGAGCTACAGCTTCTACATCGGCCGGACAGCCGGAGAGGAACACCGGGTGGCGCTGCGGGCGCGGCTCCCGGACGGCACCTGGGGCGGCTGGTCGCCGGAGCGGACGGTGACGACGGGCGGCTGAGGGGGGCGGCCTGCCCACGCCGGCCACGGCAGCGCGCCCGGGCCCGCTCTCCGCCGCCCGAAGGAATCCGTCACCTGACCGGCCGCCTCCCGGGTGCGGCCACCTCCGCGGCCCCGTTGGCTGCTGTCCATGCACACCTCGCGACTCCTCGCCCGCTCCGGTCCGGCCCTGGCGGCCGCCGCGGCGCTCACCGGCGCCCTCGCCGGACCGTCCGCCGCGGCCTCGGGCATTTCCGTCAGCACCACCGGTTCCACCGTCTCGGTGGTCACCAGCGCGTGCTCCGAGATCAACGGCAGCTGGGGCAACGCGGCCCTGCTCACCAGCAGGCAGGCCAATTTCTCCCAGGGCCGGCAGGTGAGTCTGGCCGGCACGTCCGTCAGCCAGTCCGCGGCCTGGACCGGGGTGAGCCCGGGGACGTACACCGTGGTCGTGGTCTGCTCCAGCGGCAGCACCGCGGGCACCCAGTCGGTGATCGTCTCGTCCGGTTCGGGGCCGACGATCTCCTCGACGGCCTCGTCGCAGACCTCGTCGACGACGACCTCGTCATCGGCCTCGCCGGCGCCCTCCCGTGGCGTACTGGGCGGCCTGGGCGGTGCCGCCCGGGACTACGGCCCGCTGACGCTGGGCATCGGCGCGGCCCTGGTGAGCGCCGGGGCCCTCGCCACGGGCTGGTTCCTGCGCCGGCGCTCGAAGCCGTACCGGCTCTGACGCACCGCCCGCGAACCCGGCTCAGTCGCCCGCGGGCAGTTCGGCGAACTCCGCCAGGGCGTGGGTGAGCCACTGGGTCCAGAAGGTCTCCAGGTCGATGCCGGCCCGCAGCACGAGATGGCGCAGCCGGTCCTCGGGGGCGTCCCGGTCCGGCGGGAAGTCGCGCTGTTCGATCTCCCGGTACTCGGCCAACTGCCGTCGGTGCAGCTCGAGATGGCGGCGCAGGTCCGCGTCCAGGCCCGCCGTGCCGACCACCGCCGCGGCCCGCAGCCGCAGCAGGAGCGTGTCCCGCAGCGGCTTGGGGTCCTGGGCAGCGGCGGTCCAGCGGGCCAGTTCGGCGCGGCCCGCGGGCAGGACCTCGTAGCTCTTCTTCTGCCCGCGGGCCGGCGCTTCTGTCGGCAGGGCGCGGATGAGGCCCTCGGCCTCCAGCCTCCCCAGCTCGCGATAGATCTGCTGGTGCGTCGCGGACCAGAAGTAGCCGATCGACTTGTCGAACCGGCGGGTCAGCTCCAGGCCCGACGACGGCTTTTCCAGCAGGGCGGTGAGGATCGCGTGCGGGAGGGACATGGCCTCATCCTAGGGACCGCCGGCACGGGGCCTACAGCGCCGCCGCCAGCTCGGTGCCCTGCTTGATGGCCCGCTTGGCGTCCAGCTCGGCCGCGACGTCCGCGCCGCCGATCAGATGGACGCTGCGCCCTGCGGCGGCCAGCTCCTCGTACAGGTCGCGGCGCGGCTCCTGGCCGGTGCACAGGACCACCGTGTCGACCTCCAGCACCGTGCTCTGCTCTCCGACGGTGATGTGCAGGCCCGCGTCGTCGATGCGGTCGTAGCGGACGCCCGGGACCATGGTCACGCCACGGTGCTTGAGCTCGGTGCGGTGGATCCAGCCGGTGGTCTTGCCGAGGCCGGCGCCGACCTTGGTGGTCTTGCGCTGGAGCAGGTGGACCTGGCGCGGCGGGGTGGGCCGCTGCGGCGCGGCGAGACCGCCCGGCGCCCGGTAGTCCATGTCGACCCCCCAGGCGCGGAAGTACGTCTCAGGGTCCTCGCTCGCCTTGTCCCCGCCGTCGGTGAGGTACTCGGCGACGTCGAAGCCGATGCCGCCCGCGCCGAGGATGGCGACCCGGTCGCCGACGGGAGCACCGTCGCGCAGCACGTCCAGGTAGCCGAGGACGCGGGGGTGGTCGACGCCGGGGATGTCCGGGGTTCGCGGGGTGACACCGGTGGCGACCACGACCTCGTCGTAGCCGTCCAGGTCGGCGGCGGTGACCCAGGTCTCCAGGCGTACGTCCACACCGTGCGCGTCGAGCTGGTGGCGGAAGTAGCGCAGCGTCTCGTCGAACTCCTGCTTGCCGGGGACCCTTCGGGCCACGTTGAGCTGGCCGCCGATCTCGCCCGCGGCGTCGAAGAGCGTGACCTCGTGGCCGCGTTCGGCTGCGGAGACCGCACAGGCGAGTCCGGCCGGACCCGCGCCCACGACCGCGACGCGCTTCTTCAGCCGGGTCGGGGCGAGCACCAGCTCGGTCTCGTGGCAGGCGCGCGGGTTGACCAGGCAGGAGGTGATCTGCCCGCTGAAGGTGTGGTCGAGGCAGGCCTGGTTGCAGCCGATGCAGGTGTTGATGGCCTCGGGCGTCCCGGCGGCGGCCTTGTTGACGAAGTCGGGGTCGGCGAGCATCGGGCGGGCCATCGACACCATGTCGGCGTAACCGCCCGCCAGCAACTCCTCGGCGACTTCGGGGGTGTTGATGCGGTTGGTGGTCACCAGCGGCACGGACACCTCGCCCATGAGCTTCTTGGTGACCCAGGTGTAGGCGCCGCGCGGCACGGAGGTGGCGATGGTCGGGATGCGGGCCTCGTGCCAGCCGATGCCGGTGTTGATGATCGTCGCTCCGGCGGCCTCGACCGCCTTGCCGAGGGCGATCACCTCCTCCAGGGAGGAGCCGCCCGGGACCAGGTCGAGCATGGAGAGCCGGTAGATGACGATGAAGTCCTCGCCGACGGCCTCGCGGACCCGCTTGACGATCTCGACGGGGAAGCGCATCCGGTTCTCGTAGGAGCCGCCCCAGCGGTCGGTGCGCCGGTTGGTCTGCGCGGCGACGAACTCGTTGATGAGGTAGCCCTCGGAGCCCATGATCTCCACGCCGTCGTAGCCGGCCTGCCGGGCGAGGCGGGCGGCGCGGGCGTAGTCGTCGATGGTCCGCTCGACGTCGGCGTCGGTCAGCTCGCGCGGCACGAAGGGACTGATCGGCGCCTGCAGCGGGCTCGGGGCGACGAGGTCCTGATGGTAGGCGTACCGCCCGAAGTGCAGGATCTGCATCGCGATCCGGCCGCCCTCGCGGTGCACGGCCTCGGTGACGGCCTTGTGCCGCTCGGCCTCCTCCTCGGTGGTGAGCTTGGCGCCGCCCTCGTACGGCCTGCCCTCCTCGTTGGGCGCGATGCCGCCGGTGACGATGAGGCCCACCCCGCCGCGGGCGCGGGCCGCGTAGAACGCCGCCATGCGCTCGAAGCCGCGCTCGGCCTCCTCCAGACCGACGTGCATGGAGCCCATGAGCACGCGGTTGGGCAGGGTGGTGAAGCCCAGGTCGAGCGGGGTCATCAGGTGCGGGTAACGGCTCATCGGGCCCTCCGTGCGCGGTGTCGTCGCCTCTTGTTGTAGAGGAAGCCCGCACCTTTATGCAACTAGTTGCACAACCGCTGGAGGGTGACACCGCCCACTCTGCTCGAGGCCCTGGGCCAGGCCGTCCAGGAGGCCCTGCTGGAGACGCTCGGCGTGCCGCCCGACGAACGTGCTGTTCGTGGCCATCACCATGCGCTCGGGGCGTTCTCCTGAGCGCAAGCGCGCGCTCTGCCGGCGGAGCGCCGAGCTGGTCCACGAGTACGCCCCGGCCGGCGTGGCGCCGGCCGGGGCGCCGTCAAAGCACCCGGAAGGGTCAGCGGCTGCGCAGCCGCAGATGCAGGTCCCGCTCCTGGTCGCCGGAGGCCGTGCAGGTCTCCTCGACGGCGAACATCGAGTCCAGGGTGTGCCGGAACCGGTCCACGGCCCAGTAGCCGCCCTGGACGTCCGCCTGGACGGACGCGTCGAGGTGGACCGGCGGGCAGCCCGGCCCCCGCGCGTCCGCGACGTCGTACGTGCCGAGCCACACCATCGGCCGGACCTCGTGGAGCTGCTGAGGGATCTCGTCCGCGCCCCGGTCGGACGCGAAGCAGGAGCTCAGCGCGTCGAAGACGAGGCGGGCGTCCTCCTTGGAGCCGCTGATCTCCACCGTGACGGTTTCCGGGTGCGACCGCTCCGTGTGTGCCATTGACCGCTCCTTCCGTGCCGCGCCGCGGTGGAAGGGGGTACCCCGCCCAGCCGCGTCCACCCCCAGGAAAGCACCACCGGCTCGTCGGCACACCCCAGGCGGGCTCAGCCGCGGGAGAACTTGTACGTCTTGCTGTCCGTGAGGATGCAGAAGCCGGGCGACATCACGATCACGCGCAGGATCCCGGTGCGGCGGTCGTAGTCGATGCCCTCCACCTCGAAGGTGCCCGAGCAGGAGCTGCGCAGCGGCAGCTGGCGCAGGGCGGTCACATGCCCGGTGACGTCCCCGGAGCCGTTCGGCGGGGCCGACAGGTCGATCTGGAGCAGCGGCTTGGTCATGCCGAAGAGGCTGCCGTCCGGGTCGTCGGAGGAGCACAACAGGGTGGTGGGGCCGGAGAAGTCGCAGCCCTGGACGTCGCGGACGGCGTGGTCGAGGTCGACCTGGGATGCCTGCGGGAGGTTGGCCGAGGGCGAGGTGGACGGGTTGACGCCGGGGGTCGGGAAGACGAGCAGGCGGTTCATCGTGCCCCACTCGCCCGAGAGCATCCACTGGCCGTCGGGCGAGATCGCGTCCCAGGAGTTGTTGAGGGCCTCGCCGGGGCTCAGCGCGTGGACGTACTCCGACCAGGTGCCGTCGGGCGCCTGCACGCGGTACATCTTCGAGTTGCCGGAGTCCTGCTGGTAGGGCTCGATGTAGTAGCCGTTGTACGAGGCGTCGGGGTCACCGACGTGGTTCCAGCCGCGGCTGTAGACATCGAGGGGAATGGTGCCGATACCCGTGTACCGGTTGGGACTGTTCGCCGGGACCTCGACGGAGGTCAGCCCCTGACTCTCGTCCAGCGGGCGGGCGTGGTCGGAGCCCGTCTCCGTCCAGGTGTCGGCCGCGGCGGCGGACCCGGGTGCGGCGAGGGACGCCACGGCGGCGGTGGCGAGGGTGACGAGTCCTGCGAGAACTGCGTGACAACGTTGCCGGGCGGGCGCGGGCATGGCCGACTCCTTGGACTGGGGGTGACACCGGGCGGGAGCAGGAACGACCGGGCGGCGGGGACACTCGGTCGGCGGACAGTCTGGCGTGGCGCGATAGTCATGTACAGGCCAATGCAGCAACATGAGCGTGAACTCTCCCGGTCCGCCGTGAGGACGTGCACGATGTCCGGGCAGGCCGTCCGGTCCCGGCGTGGCGGCTTCGGCGGACGTGCACCGCTGTGGTGAGAGATGGTGGAGGTAACCGGCGACGGAGAGTCGGGTGTGAGCGCGGTGGATCAAGGGGAGTCGGCACGGGGGACGACGTGCCGTGCGGACGGGCGAAGGCGGTACATGGCATGAGCGCAGCCGAGGCTCCGGTGACGGAGGGCGGCGAGCCGGTACGCGGTCCGGTGCGGCCGGGCGGGCTGCTCGACGTGCTCGGCGTGGCGTCGGTGGTGCTGGACACCAGCGGCCGCATCGTGCTGTGGAGCCCGCAGGCGGAGGAGCTGTTCGGCTACAGCGCGCGGGAGGCCCTCGGCCAGTACGCCGCCCGGCTCATGGTCCACGAGCGGCACTTCGAGCTGGTCGGCAAGCTCTTCGCCGATGTGATGCGCACCGGGCAGAGCTGGGCCGGCGGCTTCCCCGTCCGGCACAAGGACGGCACCACCCGCGTGGTCGAGTTCCGCAACATGCGGCTGCTGGACGACCGGGGTGATGTGTACGCGCTCGGCCTCGCCGCCGACCAGTCGACCGTACGGCGTCTGGAGCAGGACGTGGCGCTGTCCGAGCGGATGGTGAAGCAGTCACCGATCGGATACGCCGTCCTGGACACGCAGCTGCGGTTCGTCTCGGTCAACCCGGCCCTGGAGAAGATCAACGGGGTGCCGGCCGCCGAGCACGTCGGGCGGACGCTGCGCGAGGTGCTGCCCATGCTGAACCCCGAGTCGGTGGAGATCGACGCCCGGCGGGTGCTGGAGACCGGGGTCCCCGTCATCGACAACACCATGGTCGGCCGTACCCCCGCCGACCCGGACCAGGACCACACCTGGGCGCATTCTCTGTACCGGCTCGACGACGCCATGGGCAATGTGCTCGGCGTCGCGGTCTCGGTCGTCGACATCACCGAGCAGCACCGGGCCTCCCTGGAGGCGGAGGCCGCCCGGCGCCGCCTCGCGGTCATCGCCGACGCCTCCGCCCGGATCGGTACGACGCTGGAACTGGACCGCACCGCCTGCGAGCTGGCCGAGGTCGCGGTGCCGGAACTCGCCGACGTGGCCGCCGTCGATCTGCTGGACGCTGTGGTGGAGGGCCGGCCCAGCACGCTCGGCCCTTCGGAGGAGGCGGTGATCCGGGCCCTCGCGGTACGCCCGCAGGACGACACGGACGCCGTACGGGCCGCCGACCCGCCCGGCCGGATCGCCCGCTACGGACCCGACCGGCTGGTCACCGAGTGCGTGCGCACCGGCGAGGCGGTGCTGGTGCCGCGGGTGAAGGACGAGGACCTGCCGCGCATCGCCCGCTCCCCGGAGGCGGCCGAGCTGCTCAGCCGCGCGGGACTGCACTCGTATCTCGCCGTGCCGCTGATCGCGCGCGGCGAGGTGCTGGGCGCCCTGGACCTGAAACGGACCCGCAATCCGGCGCCGTTCGACGAGGACGACGTGCTGCTCGCCCGGGAGCTGGCCTCCCGCGCGGCCGTGCAGATCGACAACGCGCGCTGGTACCAGAACGCCCGCAACACCGCCCTCACCCTGCAGCGCAGTCTGCTGCCCAGCAGTCCGCCGGTGACCACCGGCCTGGAGGTGGCCTCCCGCTACCAGCCCGCCGGGGCCACCAGCGAGGTCGGCGGCGACTGGTTCGACGTCATCCCGCTGGAGGGCGGCAAGACCGCGCTCGTGGTGGGCGATGTGATGGGCAGCGGACTCAGCGCGGCAGCGACCATGGGCCGCCTGCGCACCGCGACCACCACGCTGGCCGCCCTGGACCTCGATCCGGCCCTGCTGCTGGAGCACCTGGACAAGACGACGTCGGCCCTGGACCACTCCATCGCGACCTGCATGTACGCCGTGCACGATCCGCATCTGCGGCAGTGCCGGATCGCCAACGCGGGCCATCTGCCGCCGGCCCGTCTCCGCCCGGGCCGGCCGCCGGAACTGCTCGACCTGCCGACCGGGGTGCCGCTGGGCGTGGGCGGCGTCGCGTTCTCCACCGTCACCGTCGACTTCGAGCCCGGTGACGAGCTGGTGCTCTACACCGACGGGCTGGTGGAGACCCGGTACCACTCCCTGGACGAACGCCTGGACTTCCTGCTCTCCCTGCTCGACGACCCCGCCCGCCCCCTGGAGGACACCTGCGACATCCTGCTGCGGACCCTCCACCACCCCGCCAACCACGACGACGTCGCCCTGCTCATCGCCCGGGCGCAGGAACTGCCCTAGTGCTCCGACCGCACAGGTTCACCGGGTTGGGTTGTTCTAGGATCCTCTGGCTATGGGGGGACCTTTTCGTGACCGGCGGCGCCTGACTCGTGCCGTCGTTGTGGCGCTGGCCGCGCTGGCCGTGATCGTGTTATTGGGCGTCGTGCTCCTGGTTCTTCCGGGGCTGATGGTCGACCGGGACCTCGCTGGTGGCCACCTCACTGCAGCGGACCGGTTGAACGCGGTGAACAACGTGCGCACCACGCTTCTGCAGACGGTCGGCGGTGCGGTCGTCCTGTTCGGCGCCTGTGCCACATGGCGGCAGCTGCGTGTCAGCCAAGACGGGCTGAGCGCAACCCGGGAGGGGAACATCACCGATCGCTTCAGCCGGGCCGTGGATCAGCTCGGCAGTGACAAGCTGGACGTGCGGATCGGGGGCATCTACGCACTGTGGCGGCTCGCGGATCACTCCGACCGCGACCGCGAGGCGGTCGTCTCCATCATGGCGGCGTATCTGCGGACGCACCTTCCCTGGCCGCCGCGGGAAACCGCGGTTCCGGCGGCGGAGGTGTCCATCAACGCGGTGTCCCCGTTGGAGACCCGCGCCGCGGACGCTCAGACGGCGCTGACCTGCCTCGGGGTCCTGTACCAGGAACGCCGTCCGGAGTGGCTCAACGTCAGTCTGACCGACCTGCGCCGAGCCGACTGTGACGGATTGTGGCTGCACGGAGTCAACTTCGACGGCGCATGCCTGGAAGCGGCGAGCGTCTACCAGGTCAACCTGAGCAAGGCGTCACTGATCGCCGCCAACCTGCGGCACACCGAACTCGGCACTTCCGTTCTCCACCAGGTCCGCTGTCTGCAAGCCGATCTGCGCGGCGCACGCCTGGTCAAAGCCGACCTGACGTCGGCGGACTTCTCCGGTGCGGACCTGCGGGAGGCGAACCTGCGCAAGGCCCGTGCCCAGGGTGCCGTGTTCGCCGGCGCGGACCTGCGGTCGGCCGACCTCCGGGGCTGCGACCTCACCGGCACCGACCTGCGCGAGGCGAGGCTGGAAGGCGCGCTGGCGAGCGACCTCACGATCTGGCCGACCGGCTTCGACGCTCGAACAGCCGGCGTCGTTGTCACGGCGGACCCTGGCATCGAACCGGACAATCTGCTTCCGGCCGCCGCGCTCACGAGGCGAGTGCCGCTGCTGCGATCGGAGTCGATGCCTGGTCCGTCAGCCTCGGCGAATTGAGCCATCAGGCAGCGCAGTCGATGGGCCGTCCGCCCCAGCGGATGCCCTTCTCGCTGCGGATGCGGGCGCGTTCCCGCGCTGGGCGGCGAGCACGTGGGGGTGACGAGCCTTGGCGTTTGTCGGGGCGCGGTCGGGTCGGGCGGCACGGATCGACATCAAGGCGGCGAGGCTGTTGGCGGTGCCTGTGCGGCGGCGCACGAACTGCCGCAGCTTCCGCCCTTCCTGATCGGTCGATCTGCGCACGCGGACAGGCTCGGCCTCCACACCCCCAACGGTCGGCCGGACGTCACCGCACATCCAACCGCCACAACGGGCGACCCGGCGGACCTTCACGGTCGAAGCACCAGGGGGGACGGGCGTCAGGGCCGTACGCCGATCACGACGTGCGCGGACAGTTCCTCCGACACCGCCAGACGGGCCGTCAGACCCGCGTCCTCGAAGACCCGTACGGCGGCCGGTGCCTGGCGTTCGCTGGTCTCGCTCAGCAGGCAGCCGCCCGGTGCGAGCCACTCGGGCGCCCCGGCGGCCACCCGGCGCAGCATGTCCAGCCCGTCCGCGCCGCCGTCCAGGGCGCCGCGCGGTTCGTGGTCGCGGGCCTCGGCCGGCAGCAGCGGCAGCTCGGCGGTGGGCACGTACGGCACGTTGGCGGTGAGGATGCCGACGCGGCCGCGCAGTGCGGTGGGCAGGGCGTCGTAGAGGTCGCCCTGATGGGCCCGGCCGTCGAAGGGGGCCAGGTTGCGCAGGGCACAGCGTACGGCGGCCGGGTCGATGTCGGCGGCGTGCACCTCGGCTCCGTCCAGGGCGGCGGCGAGGGCCGCACCGAGCGCGCCGGAGCCACAGCACAGGTCCACGACGACGCTCGCCCGCGGCGCCAGGGCCAGCGCCTGGTCCACCAGGAACTCGGTACGGCGGCGGGGGACGAACACCCCTGGTTCCACCGTGACGCGCACTCCGTGGAACTCGGCCCAGCCCAGGATGTGTTCGAGCGGGTGCCCGGCGGCGCGCCGTTCCACCATCGAGGCCGCTTCCTCGGGCGTGCGGGCGGTGGCGAGGATCAACTCCGCCTCGTCCTCGGCGAAGACACACCCGGCGGCGCGCAGGGCGGAGACGAGAGGGGCGGGGGAAGAAGACAGGGAACCAGGAGAGGACATGGGGGTCAAAAGCCTTTCGGAGCGCGGGACTTCAGGGCGCTCTCGCGGTCACCGCTGCCGGTGCACCGTCCGCGACCGGACGTCCACACTACCCCAAGGGGGACGCCGGTTCCGGGCGGGAAAAACACCTCGCGCGGTGCCGGGCGGGCGGCTACGCTCGCCGCGATGACGACTCACACCTCGCAGAGATTGGGGGTCCCGTCCGCGCAAGGTGAGCGCTGATGCTCCCTTCCACCGCGCACGGGGACTCCCGGCTTTCCATGTGGCTGCGCGTACGGACGTACGCCGTGCCACCGTCCATGATCGAGCTCGCCACCCGCCGCCGTGCGGCCGGGGACTGGGCCGGGGCCTGCGCCGCCGCCCGGATCGACGTCGACCTCGATCTGCGTTCCGCAGCCCGCGCCCACGGCCGGGAGATCGCGGCCCGGCTCCGCGCCGACCTCCGCCGTCTCGCCCCGGACCTGCTGCGCTGGCACATGCCCAGGATCGCGCCCGACGGGCTGCTGCGCCCCGGCCTGACCCTGACGCTGGCCCGGTACGAGCGGCCCGGCCGGGCCGGCCCGCTGCACCTCGTGGCCCGCACGCCGCCGGCCTGGGCGGACGCCGGCCAGCGGATCGGCCTCGCCCTGTTCGATCCGGCCGACCCGCCCGCCGGCCGCCATCCGCATCCCCACCCGCACCGCCGCTACCGGCTCGATCTGCACCGGCACCTGTGGGACGCGAGCAGGTCCGGCGAGCTGCGCGCCCGGTCGGGCGCGGTCGGTCCCGCACCACCGGACCTCGATCCGCTGGGCCTCCTCCCGCCCGGGAGCGGCTGCGCCGTCGGCCGCTGGCCGGCGGAGGCGGATCTCCTGCTGCGCGCCGAAGGACACTCCGGCGGACCCTTCGCGGTACGGCTCGGTGGCGGCCGCCGGTTGCTTCTGGCCGTGACGGCGGACGGCGGCGACGCACCGGAGCCGATCCGTCAGCGGCGCCGGACCGACCCGGCCGACGGGGCGCCGGGCCCGGGCGGGGTGCGGCACCGTGGCGCACCGCATCAGGTGGGCGACGTGCCGGATCCGGCCGAGAACGGGTGCGGGGCCGGCCCGGCCGAGGGGGCGCCGGGCCTGGCCCGGATACGTCACCGTGGCCGGGCGCGCCACATCGGGGGCGGGGGTGACGCGCCGGATGCGGCCGAGTTCCTGGGCGGCGCATGCCCGGACGAGGCGGCACCGGTCCCGGGCCGGGTACGGCATCCTGGCCAGGCGCGACACGTCGGGGGCGGGGGTGACGCGCCGGATGCGGCCCGGTTTCCGCGTGGGGCGGGTGCCGACGGGGTGCCTGGCCCCGCCGGGCTCCCGTACCAGGTCGCGGGCCGGGACGGTGCGCCGCGCCTGCGGATCGTCGACGAGGTGCCGCCGGGCGGTCGCTCCGCCGTGCCGGTGCTGCCCGACGCGGCGACCTGGGTGACGCCCGATCTGGAGTTGCTGCGTGCCGGACTCATCGGCGCGGACCGGCTGCATCCCTTGGTCGCGGCCGCACTGGTCCCCGGTCACCCGGCGCCCGGCGCGCTCCGCGATCCGGATCCGGTGGATCGGGCACGTCGGGTGGAGTGCGGGGGAGCCACGCACCGGATCGGCCTGGTCGACGGAGTCCTGGTACCGCTGGACCACCATCCGGACGAGATCCGGCGCGAGGAGCTGCTGGCCGCGCTCGGCGGACCGCCATTGCCCTGTCTGCGGGTCATCGACGAGGCGCACCGGCGCCCCGACTGCCTGGCCGGTGTGCGGGAACGGCTGGACCACGGTGACACCGAAGGCGCCCTGGCCGTGGTCGAGGGCCTGCTGGGTCCCGGTGCCGTGCTGCGCGAGGGGCCGCTGCGGGACGAGCTCACGGCGGCCGCCGAGCGGCGCATCGCCTACGGGCTGTACCGGGCCGGCCTGACCGACCCCGGCGAAACCTCCCCCCACCCGAGCCGCCGCACCGGCCGAGGCCGCCGCCCCACCCGGCGGCAGGCCCGTCCCGTCACCTTCTTCTGAACTCGCTTTCATTCCAGTCCACTTCACACTCCTCAGGTGATCACCCATGACCTCGTACGTTTCCACTCCCCTGCCCGCAGGCCCTCCCCTCTCCTCCCAACTCGCCGTTGCCGACGCCCTGTCGGCCCTGCTGCGCGACTCGACCACCGAACCACGCTCCGACGTCCAGCTGGAGGCGCTGACCCTGGCCGTGGCCGCCGATCTTCCGGTGCTGCTGTGGGGCGAGCCCGGCATCGGCAAGACGGCGGCCCTCACCCAGCTCGCCAGTGCCCTGGACCTGCCGTTGACCACCGTGATCGCGAGCGTCCACGAGCCGTCCGACTTCTCCGGCCTGCCCGTCCTGGGCGACGATCCGGCGGTGCAGGGCGTCCCGATGGCCCCGCCGGACTGGGCGGTGCGGCTGGTACGGGCCGGGCGGGGACTGCTGTTCCTGGACGAGCTGTCCACCGCTCCCCCGGCGGTGCAGGCGGCCCTGCTGCGACTCGTGCTGGAACGTCGGATCGGCGCGCTGCGGCTGCCGCCCGGGGTGCGCATCGTGGCAGCCGCCAACCCGCGCTCCTCGGCGGCCGACGGCTGGGAGCTGAGCCCGCCGCTGGCCAACCGGTTCGTGCATCTGCAGTGGGTCCATGACCACGACGTCGTCGTTCGGGGCCTCGGCGGGACCTGGCCGCGGGCGACCCTGCCCCGGCTGGACGCGGAGCGGCTGCCCGAGGCCGTGGCCTTCGCCCGGCGCGCGGTGTGCCAGTTCCTCGTCGCCCGGCAGGGGCTGGTGCACCGGCTGCCGAGCGGGGAGAGCCGCCGGGGAGGGGCGTGGCCGTCGCCCCGGAGCTGGGAGGCGACCCTGCGGCTGATCGCCTTCGCGACCGCCGCCGGATCCTCGCGGGACGTGCTGTCGCTGCTCGTCCGCGGCACCGTGGGAGACGGCCCCGGGCTCGAGCTGCTGGCGAGCCTGGACCGGATGGACCTGCCCGACCCCGAGACCCTGCTCGCCGACCCGGTGGGTGCGGAACTGCCCGAGCGCGGGGATCTGCGGCAGGCCGTGCTCGACGGCGTGGTGGCCGCGGTCCGTGGGCGCCCCGAGCGGGCCCGCTGGGACGCGGCCTGGGCCCTGCTGGTGCGGGCGATGGAGACCGGCGCCCCGGACGTGGTGGTCGTCCCGGCGACCACGCTGGCCTCCCTGCGCCGGGACGACTGGGCCGTACCGGCGGCGATCGAGCGGCTGGCCGGCGTGGTGTCGCTGTCCCGGCGGGCCGACCAGGCCGCGCGTACGGCCGGCACCCGCCGATGACGGCGGCCGCGCCCGGGGCGCTGGACCTCGGCAAGCTGTTCGCCGCCCGGTTGCACGCGGCCCGCGTCCGGCCCTACCTGGCGACGGCGCTGTTCGCGCTGCGGCCGGTGGAGTCGCGGGAGGTCCCGACGATGGGGGTGGACCGGTACTGGCGGTGCTATGTCTCCCCGGCGTTCGTGGACCGCACACCGGTGGCGGAGCTGGCGGCGGTGTGGGTGCACGAGGTGGCGCATCTGCTGCGCGACCATCACGGGCGCAGCGAACGGTTCGCCCGTGAGCACCAGCTGACCGGGCCCGCGGAAGGGCTGCGCATGAACATCGCCGCCGACTGCGAGATCAACGACGACGTGTACGGCGAGGGTCTGGTGTGTCCCGAGGACGCGGTGACACCGGGGAAACTGGGGCTGCCCACGGGCTGGTTGATGGAGGACTACCTGCCCGGGTTCCGGCTCGGCTCTCGGCTGGAAAGAATGGCCTGGCTGGACTGCGGCAGCGGCGCCGACGGGCTGGAGCGGGGCTGGGAGCTGGGGCCGGACGGCGCGCACGGGCTGAGCGAGCAGGAGCGGGACGCGATCCGGTTCCGGGTGGCGCAGGGCATCAAGGGCAGCCCGGGCCGCGCGCCGCAGGGCTGGCGGCGGTGGGCGGAGGAGGTGTTCCATCCGCCGCAGCCGTGGCGCCAGTTGCTGGGGTCGGCGCTGCGGTCGGCGGTCTCCGCGCCGGGCGTCGGCGAGGACTACAGCTACGGCCGTCCGGCGCGGCGTTCGGCCGGGCTGTCCGGGGTCGTCCTGCCGAGTCTGCGGCGCAGGCCACCCCGGGTGTGCGTGGTCATCGACACCTCGGGGTCGGTCAGCGACGCCGAACTGGGCAGCGCGCTGCTGGAGGTGGCCGCGATCTGCCGGGCCGTGGGCGGCCGGCGGGACCTCGTCTCCGTACTGTCCTGCGACGCCGCGGCCGGGACCGTGCGGCCGCTGTGCCGGACGGAGGGCATCGAGCTGGTGGGAGGCGGCGGCACGGACCTGCGCACGGGGTTCGCCCGCGCCCTTCGGACACGGCCGGACGCCGTGGTCGTCCTGACCGACGGTCAAACCCCGTGGCCCGCCGAACGACCGCCGTGCCGGACCGTGGTGGGGCTGTTTCCGCGCACCGGTGGCTCGTACGACGAGGACCAACCCGACTACCGCCCGGACGCGCCGCCGACGTGGGCGCGGGTGGTGACGATCGGGTGTGGGACGGGCTGACGGAGTGACATGCCGGCAAGCCGGCCCAGCCCGATGAAGTGCACGCCGGGAGCCCGCTCCGGTGAAGCGCCACCAGGGGCCCACCGGGCGAGGCACCGCAGCCGAGCCCCGCCCTGTGAAGCGCCGGAAGCGAGCCCGGGCGAATGAAGGCAGGTAGGTGGCCTCGCCCGGTGAAACGCCCGGAGCGGGTCCGGACCTTTGAAGCGCCCGCAGCTTCCCGGACCCGTGAGGAACCGGAAGCGAGCCCGCCCGCGAAAAGCCGGCCGGGAGCCCCGCCCGTCGCTGGGCGTGCTCCCTGGGCCGGGCGGTGCCGGGTCAGACGCCGACCGTCTCCTCCAGCTCTTCCTCGGCCTCCTGCTCGACCGCCCGCGTCGCCGGGCGCCCGGTCGGCGGCAGGGTGGGCGTGGCCGTCGTCTCGGGCCCGGTCGCGGTGCCGGTGTGGCCGGCCGCGTGCCGGGCCCGGCGGGGCCGCTCGTACAGGGCCGCGATCCCGGTGACGACCAGGCCCACCAGCAGCCAGACCACAAGGGTCCACACGTTGCGGGTCAGACCTTCGTCGCCGAAGTACAGCAGGCTGCGGACGCCCTCGACGAAGCCGGCGCCGTTCCAGAAGGCGTGCAGGGTGCCGAAGAAGCCGTTCTGCAGCTCGGGCCGGAACAACCCGCCGGAGCTGGTGAAGTTGAGCATCACGAACAGCACCATCATGGTGAGCGTGGTCCACCGCTTCAGGAAGGTGTGCAGGCCGACGCCGATGAGGAGGATGCCGGCCGAGTACAGCCAGGCCATGCCCCACACGCCCGCGAGGTCGTGGTGGGCGAGGTGGAACACCGGTCCGGCGAGCAGCGCGCCGATGCCGCTGACCACGGCGGAGACGCCGAGCGCGAGCAGTGCCCGTACCCGCATCGCGAGGGCGGCGCCCGCGGCACCGAGGGCGGCGACCGAGGCGTAGGAGCCGATGCTGAGCGCGATCAGCAGGAAGAACAGGCCCTGCCCGGTGGGGTCGTCGGCGACGGGTTCGGCCACGTCGGTGACCTTCAGCGGTACGCCCTCCTTGGCGGCGACCGGCGTGAAGACCTTCTCGACGGCCGTCGCGCCCATGTCGGAGGCGGCGCTCGCCACCAGCAGTTCGGGCGCCTTGACGCTCGGCACATAGGCGCCGGTCACGTCGCGGGACTTCAGCAGCCCGACGGCGTCGGCGCGGGTCGCGACCGTGCGGACGTCGAGCTTGTCCCCGGCGGTGTCCTTGACCGTCTGGGCGAAGACCTTCGCCTGCGGGGTGCTGCCGACCACGGCGACCGGCAGGTGGTGCGGCTCCGGGGTCACGAAGGCCCCCATGTACGCGAGCCCCATGCCCAGGCACATCAGCAGCGGGGTGATCAGGTGCGTGAGCACATGGCGCAGGGCCGGTGACCTCATCGCGCACGACCTCCAAAGGTTGGCTTATACAACTTTCACTTCAAGTTGTACTATACAACTAGAACGCCGAAGGAGGTATTCCCGTGAGCGCAGCGGAGTCGGCCGTCGAGGCGATCCAGCGCGAGATGACCATCTTCGCCCGCCGGGCCCGCGCCTCGGCGGGCCGGATGCATCCCGAGCTGTCCCTGGTGTCGTACACCCTGCTCGGCCATCTGGAGGAGCGTGACGGCTGCCGCGCGACCGACCTGGCGGCGCACTACGCGCTGGACAAGTCCACCGTCAGCCGCCAGGTGGCCGCGCTGGAGCGGGCGGGGCTGATCGAGCGCCGCCTGGACCCGGAGGACCACCGGGTCCAGGTGCTGCACCTGACGGAGGCCGGCCGGGAGATCCTCGCCCAGGTCACCCGCAGCCGCCGGGCCGCGTTCCGCGAACGGCTCGCGGACTGGCCGGAGGAGGACCTGGTGCGCTTCGCGGCCTACCTGGAGCGGTACAACGCGGGTCCGGGCGAGACCGGGGCCGACTGACCCCCCGATCGTCCGACGCCGCTCATGCCACCGGCACCACGGCCCGCGCGTCGGCCGGCCGCTCCGGGGCGCGGGCCGCGAGGAACGCCGTACGGCGGCGCAGCCGGAAGCCGAGGGACTCGTACAGCCGGATCGCGCCCGTGTTCTCGGCGCTCGTGTGCAGGAACGGCGTCTCGCCGCGCTCCCGTATGCCGTGCGCGACCGCGAGGATCAGCCGCGTGGCGAGGCCCTCGCCGCGGAACGCGGGATCGGTGCAGACCGCGCTGATCTCGGTCCAGCCCGGCGGATGCAGCCGCTCCCCCGCCATGGCGATCAGCGCGCCGTCCCGGCGGATGCCGAGGTAGGTGCCGAGTTCGACAGTGCGCGGCAGGAACGGTCCGGGCCGGGTGCGGGCCACGAGGTCGAGCATCTCGGGCACGTCCGCCGGGCCGAGGCGGACCGCCTCCGCGTCCGGCGCGGCGGCGAGACCGTCGTCCACGAACTGCACCCCGTCGATCCGGAAGGTGATCTCCCAGCCGTCCGGCACCTCACCGCAGTACCCCGCCAGCGGGATCTCCGCACCGGGACCGGCCAGCGCCGCCAGGTCCGCCCAGTCCCGTGCGTGAGGTTCGTCGGGCAGCGCCAGCCAGGGCGAGACGTCGACGGGGTAGCGCAGCACACGGCCGCGGCGCTCGGCGAAGTGCGCGTGCGGGCCGGCCAGGGAGGTGAGAGCGGGGTTGTCGAGGACGTGCGGGGTGTCGGCGGCGGTCCCGTCGCCGACACCCGCTCCGGCTATGAGGCTCACGCGGCCACCTCGATCACGATCTTGCCGAGGGCGTGCCCGTCCTCCACGGTGCGCAGCGCCTGGCCGGCCTGCTCCAGCGGGAAGACGCGGGTGATGTGCGGCTTCAGGGCGCCGCGTACGGCGAGGTCGGCCACCGCCTCGAAGACGGCGGCGGTGCGGACCCGCTTCACGGGGGCGCCGCCGAGCGCGGTCACGGCCTCCTGCGGGGAGCCCGCGGTGACCAGCTTGCTCCGGTCCTTCAGCAGCTCGGCGACCGCGCCGAGCACCGGTCCGCCCACCAGGTCGTACACCCCGTCGATCCCGTCCGGCGCGGCGGCCCGCACCCGCTCGGCCAGATCGGGGCCGGAGGCCACGTGCACCGCGCCCAGCGACTGGACGAACTCCCTCTTGCCCTCGCTCGCCACGCCCACGACCCGCAGCCCGAAAGCGCGGGCGATCTGCACGGCAGCGCTGCCGACGCCGCCGCCCGCGCCCGTCACCAGCAGGGTCGAGCCACCGGGCAGGCTCAGCTGGCGGACGCCGTCGTAGGCGGTGGCGGCGGCGACCGGGAGGGTGGCGGCGTCGCGGAAGGACAGCGCGGCGGGCTTGTGGACGGTCGAGTCGGCGGTGAGCAGGGCGTACTCGGCGAATCCGCCGTGCGCGGCGCTGCCGAACACCTCATCGCCGGCGGCGAAGCCGGTGACTCCCGGGCCGACCTCCTCGACGACGCCGGCGGCCTCGCTGCCGAAGACCACCGGAAAGACACGCTCGCCCTCGCCGGGGCGGCGGAAGCCGTCACGCAGCTTCCAGTCGACGGGGTTGACGCCTGCCGCGCGGACCGCGATCAGGATCTCGCCGGGGCCCGGGCTGGGACGGTCCAGGTCGATCAGCGCCTCGGTCTCCGGTCCTCCGTGCCGTGTGTAGACATACGCCTTGGGCATGCTCGTTCCTCGCTTCTCTCGCGCTGTCACCGGTCTACCGGTGTCGGCATCGAGCGCAAAGGAGAAGCGCCGCAGAGCTATTCCCCTGGCCCGAAAGAGTTCATACGGCCGCAATCATCCGGGCCTGAGAGGCGGTGACCAGGGACGGAGCACCCGGACCGACCACGTACGGTTGAAGGATGAACGTTACGCGAGGCTTCACGGGCCGCCCGCGCGTCCACAACCCGGGACTGCCGCCCGGGCAGTACGACGCCGGCGACGACTGGCCCGTCCTGTCCGCCGAGGTCACCCCCGACCTCGCACCGGCCGACTGGTCCCTCCGGATCGACGGCCTGGTCGAGCGGCCGCACACCTGGGACTGGGACGCGGCGCACGCGCTGCCGGCGTCGGCGTACGACGGCGACATCCACTGCGTGACGGGCTGGTCCAAGTTCGGGGTGAGCTTCGGCGGTGTCTCCCTGGACGCCTTCTTCCATGTGGTCCGCCCCCATGTGTCCGCCACCCATGTGCTCGCCCGTTCCCACACCGGCTACACCACCAACCTGCCGCTCGCCGATCTCACCGGCGGGCGGGCCTGGATCGTGTGGGAGTACGGCGGCGAGCCGCTGCCGGCCGAGCACGGTGGCCCGGCGCGGCTGCTGGTGCCCCACCTGTACTTCTGGAAGAGCGCCAAGTGGATCGCCGGCCTCACCCTCCTCGACCACGACGAGCCGGGCTTCTGGGAGGGCAACGGCTACCACGAACGCGGCAACCCCTGGGAGGAGCAGCGCTACTCCGGTGACTGACAGGATGACGAAGAACCCAGGCACCCACGCCGTCCACCCGGAACCGGAGGCTCCGTCCGCGCCCCAGGCCCCGGCCGCCCGCACACCGGACGCGGGTACTCCCCGCACGGCCCTGACGCCGGACGCCCCCGCCCCGGCCTCCGGGCCCGCCGTTCCCGCCACGCGTTTCGCCGTGCCCGGGCGGATCGCCGTGAGTGAGCAGGTCGCGGCGGTGTGGCAGAGCGCCACGGTGGTGGGGATCCGGCGGGAGACGGCGCGTGCGGCCAGCTTCCGGCTTGCGGTGCCGGGCTGGGCGGGGCACCTGCCCGGCCAGCATCTGATGGTGCGCCTCACCGCGCAGGACGGTTACGTGGCCCAGCGGCACTACTCGATCGCGTCGGCCCCGGACGACTCCGGGCACATCGAACTGACCCTGGACCAGGTGCCGGACGGCGAGGTCTCCGGCTGGTTCCACACGGTCGCCCGCCCCGGCGACACGGTCGAGGTGCGCGGGCCGCTGAGCGGCTTCTTCGCCTGGCCGGGCGACCGGCCCGCGCTGCTGATCGGCGCCGGCTCCGGGATCGTCCCGCTGATGTCGATGGTGCGGCACCACCGCAGGCGCTCGCTCACCGTGCCTCTGCGCATGCTGGTGTCCGCGCGCAGCCCCGAGGAGCTGATCTACGCGGCCGAGCTCGGCGCGGAGACGACGCCCGTCTTCACGCGCAGCGCCCCACAGGGTGTGCCAGTGGGACGTATGAGCGCCGCACATGTGGCGCCGCTCCTGGCCGAGCAGCCTCCCGGTGGGTGGGAAGCCTATGTGTGCGGATCCAACGGGTTCGCCGAGCACGCGTCCCGGCTCCTCGTCGCGGCGGGCCAGCCGGCCGACCGGATCCGGATCGAGCGCTTCGGCTGACCGGGTCGCACGCCGGGGTCGTCCGAGCGGCCGTGGGGCGCGTGGCGCGTTCCGTGCTCCAGGTGGGCTCGAACTTACGCTTCGCGGCGTGAGCGAGGTGCTCCGTACGGGGTACGAGACGGGTGTGGGCGCTCGTGTGCGCGAGCGGCGGGGGTGAAGCGCCGTACCAGACCGACTCGTCGGCTCTCCGGCTCCGACGGTGCGAGGAGGTGGACATGCGTACCGGGGTGCGTGGCTGGCGCTGGCGGCGCAATCCGCTGCGGCGCCGCTCGGATGTCGTGGAGGCGTGGACGGTGCTCATCGTCGCCGTCCTGCTGTTCGTCGTCACACCGCTGGTGGGCGTCGCCGCGGGCCTGCGCGCGCATGACACGGCCCGGAGCCTCGCGGCCACCCAGCGGGCCGAGCGCCACCAGGTGCGCGCCCGGGTGATCGGCGACCCGCCCGAGCGGCCGTCGTCCGAGCAGAGCGACCGCGCGTACGCGTACCGCGCCCAGGTCCGCTGGACCGAGCCGGGCAGGGGAGTCCGTACGGCCTGGGCCCGGGTACCCGCGGGGACGCGTACCGGTGACACCGTCTCGGTGTGGTTCGACGCCCGGGGCCGCAGTGTCGCGCCGCCGCCGGGCGACGCGGCGGTCTGGCAGCACACGGTGACCGTCGGCCTGGTCGCAGCGGGCGGTTCGGCGGCCCTCGTGCTCCTCGGACACGCCGTCGAGCGCCGGATCGCGCTGCGCCACCGGCTGGCGGAGTGGGAGCGGGAGTGGGCGCGGACGGGACCGAGGTGGACCCAGCCGCGGGCGTGAGCGGCGGATGCGCGGCCGCCACGAGGGAGCAAACGCTTACTGGTCAGCCCTCGGGCACCCACCGTACGGTGAGCTGACGCAGTCTCCCTTCGCAAAGGTGGTTGCACATGGCCCTGTTCGACCTGCCCCTGGACGAACTCCGGGAGCACCGCAGCGAGTCCACCGAGCCCGAGGACTTCGACGCCTTCTGGGACAAGACCCTCGAGGAGGCGCGCGAGCACGAGCTGGACGCCCGCTTCGAGCCGGTGGACACCGGACTGTCGACGGTCCAGGTGTACGACGTCACGTTCGCGGGGTTCGGCGGCCACCCGGTCAAGGGCTGGCTCCGGCTGCCGGCCGGAACCACCGAACCGCTGCCCCTGGTCGTGGAGTTCCTCGGCTACGGCGGCGGGCGCGGGCTGCCGCACGAGAGCCTGCTGTGGGCCTCGACGGGCCGGGCCCACTTCCTGATGGACACCCGCGGCCAGGGCAGCGCCTGGGGCGCCGGGGGCGGCACTGCGGACCCGGTCGGCGCGGCCCCGGCCTATCCCGGGTTCATGACGCGGGGCATAGACGCACCCGAGAACTACTACTACCGCCGGGTGTACACGGACGCCGTGCGCGCCGTCGAGGCGGCCCGCTCGCACCCGCTGGCCGACGCGTCGCGGACCGTGGCGCTCGGCGCCAGCCAGGGCGGCGGCATCACCCTGGCCGTCGGCGGTCTGGTCCCCGACCTGGTCGCGGTGGCGCCGGACGTGCCGTTCCTGTGCGACTTCCCGCGCGCGGCGACGCTGACCGACCGGCATCCCTACCGCGAGATCGGCCTGTTCCTCAAGACGCACCGCGGCCGCTCGGCGGAGGTGCAGCGCACGCTGTCCTACTTCGACGGCGTGCACTTCGCGGCCCGCGGCCGGGCGCCGGCCCTCTTCTCGGCGGCGCTGGAGGACCAGACCTGCCCGCCGTCGACGGTGTTCGCCGCGTTCAACGCCTGGGCGCACGAGGACAAGGCGATCGAGGTCTACGACTTCAACGACCACGAGGGCGGCGGTCCCTTCCACGAGGCGGAGAAGCTCCGCTGGCTGCGGTCGTACGCCTGAGGCGGCGGGCCTGTGTGAGGGTCTTCCCTCCAGTCCGACCAGTCGGTACGTTCGGGGCACCCGGGCCGCAGCGCCGCGACCCGGGTTTCCGGCGACGACGGAGGTCCCATGTCCGCGCACAAGACACAGGTCCACGGCCACTGCGACGCGCGCTTCACAGCGGTGCGGGAGGCCTTCGAGGCCAACTTCCGGGAGCGGGGCGAACTGGGCGCCGCCGTCGCCGTGACCGTCGACGGCACCACGGTGGTGGACCTCTGGGGCGGCTGGGCGGACGCGAGGGCCACCCGGGCGTGGGAGCGGGACACGCTGGTGAACGTGTGGTCGACCACCAAGGGTCCGGTGGCACTGTGCGCCCATCTGCTCGCCGACCGGGGACTGCTCGACCTCGACGCGCCCGTGGCGGCGTACTGGCCCGAGTTCGCGGCCGCCGGCAAGGAGAAGGTGCTCGTACGGCATCTGCTGTCGCACCGCGCCGGGCTGTCCGGGCTGCGCGAGCCGCACTCCCTGGCGGACCTGTACGACTGGGAGCTGACGACCGCCCGGCTGGCGGCGACCGAGCCGTGGTGGGAGCCGGGCACCGTCTCCGGGTACCACGCGCTGACGTACGGCCACCTGGTCGGCGAGGTCGTCCGGCGAGTCTCCGGGCTGCGCCCGGGGGCCCTCCTGGAACGGGAGGTCACCGGGCCGCTCGGGATCGACTTCACCGTCGGACTGCCGGCGAAGGAGGCGGGGCGGGCGGCCGAGCTGGTGCATCCGCCGGCCGCCGACCGCGGTGAACAGGTGGCGGTCTTCAGCCAGTTGACACCCGCCGCGCTGGCGGCACTGACGAATCCGGCGGTCGGCGCGGCGGAGGCGAACACGGACGAGTGGCGAGCGGCGGAGATCCCCGCGGCGAACGGACACGGCACCGCACGCGCCGTCGCGGCACTGTACGGCGTCTTCGCCGGGCGCGGCCGCCACGGCGGGCGGCGTCTTCTGTCGCCGGAGGCGGCGGAGCGGGTGCGCGAGGGTCAGGGAAGCTGCCGCGATCTGGTGCTGGGCGCGGGCTTCGACCGGGAGACCGAGGCGGGGCTCGGGCTGTGGCTGAGCGGTCCGCAGGGGTCGTACGGCCCGAATCCGCGGGCTTTCGGTCATGACGGCTTCGGCGGTTCATGCGGGCTCGCCGACCCGGAGGCAGGCGTGTCGCTGGGGTACGTGATGAACCGGATGGGGCCGCGCATCGCCGACGACCCACGGAAGATGGCGCTGATCGACGCCCTGTACAGCGCTCTGTGACGGCACGATCGCGCGGGTGGGTTTCGGCCGAACCGGCAGACCGCCCTTCCCTCGTGGTTTAGACCAATGCTAAGTGTGGTCGCGCAACGAGCCCGCACGACTACGTCTTGTCACCACAGGAGGGCGCGGCATGGCCCGCACCACCCCGCACGAATCCACACCGCGGCAAACCGCGCAGGGCGACGACCGGCCCCTGTACGGGCGGATCGCGGCACTGCTCCTCGACGAACTGCGCGCCGGCACCATCCCCCCGGGCGAACGGCTGCCGGGCGAGCGGCACTTGGCCGCCTACTTCCAGGTCAGCCGGGAGACCGTCCGGCAGGCCCTGGAGGTGCTGCGGCGCAGCGGTGCCGTCTCCACCGACCGGCGGGGCAGCCATGCCGGGCTGCCCGCCCGGCCGGTCGCGGCGCCGGGGACACCGGCCTTCCCGCTGGGCGCCCGGTCGGCGGACCCGTCCGCGGTCGACCTGGCCACGGTGACCTGGGAGGCGCCGCCGGAGCAGCATGCTCGGGCGCTGGGTCTGGCCCCGCACCGGCCGACGCTGGTGCACCGCTACCGGTCGGCGACGCCGGACGGCCGGTCGCTGCGGACGGCCGTGACGTCGTTCTCGGCGGTGGCACTGGCCGAGGTCGCCGAGCTGGCCCGCTACCGGAACCGGGCCGACGGCACCACCCCCGCGCAATTACGGAGGGCCTACGACTGGATGCGCAAGGCCGGCCTGTCCCTGCACCACCGCGATTCCATCACCCAGGTCGACGGCGCCGCCTCGGTGCGGGTGACCCGGCGGGTGCACGACCAGTACGCCCGGCCGCTGGAGATCACCGACCTGGTGGTGGACGCCGAACGGGACGCCCTGGTCTACGAGTTCACGCTGCCGGCGGCCGGCTGAGCCCGTCGTGCCACCACCAGCCGGGCCCGTGGGCCGCCGTCGCCGCGCCGTCCGAACTCGGGCAGGGGGTGCAGCTCGACGGTGAACCCGGCCCGGCCCAGCTCGCCGAGCACGCCGCCGAGCCGGAAGGAGCGGTAGTACATGACGAACGGCGGCCGCCACAGGGCGTTGCGCACCCGCATCACCGCGTCGAAGCCGAGCAGCATCCAGAACCCGGCCCGCGTCGCAGGGGGCGGGGCGAGCACCGGGAAGGCGAACCGGCCGCCCGGCCGCAGTACCGAGTGGACCTGACCGAACAGCCCCGGCAGTTCTCGGGGCAGGAAGTGGCCGAACGCGCCGAAGGAGACCACGAGATCGAAGGCGGCCGCGAACGGCAGGGCACGGGCGTCGCCGCGCACCCAGGCGACCCCGGGCCCGCCGGCGGGCCGCACCCGGTGCCGGGCGACGTCGAGCATGCCGGCGCTGAAGTCGACCCCGGTGACGCTCCGGCGGCACAGCCCGGTGAGCACCTCCGCTCCCGCGCCCGTGCCGCAGCACAGATCGAGCCCGTCCTCGAACGGGCCGAGCGGGATGAGCGCCTTCGCCACGGAATCCAGGACGCCGTCGGGGGTCCGGAAGGGCGTGTGATCGAACTTCGGGGCGAGCAGGTCGTAACCGCGTTCGACGGAGGACAGTGCCTGCACGGCGAGTTCACGCAGGCTGGGGCCTTCGGGACCGAACATCTCCTCAGCCTAGGGCCACACGCCGGGTCAGGACCGCGAGTGCCCGCTCGCACCAGCGCAGGTTCTCCTCCTCGAAGCCGATCCCGGCCATGAGGGTGAGGTACGGGCCGACGCGGTCGGCGCTGCTCAGGTACTCGTCCTCGGTCCGGCCGTCGAGGAGGCGGGCCTGCACCCGCCGGTAGCGGTCGAGCTTGCCGCGCGCCCAGCCCATGCGCTCCTCGATCAGCGCGCGGGTGACCTCCGGGTCGCCGCCGTCCATCGCCTGGATCTTGATGAGGAGCTCGTCACGGATGGCTGTGGGCCGTTTCGGCGGCTCGGTGGCGAAGGCGTCCAGCTCGGCCCGGCCGGCCTCGGTGAGCGTGAACATCCGCTTGTTCGGCCGCCGCTCCTGCTGCACGGTCCGGGCCTGGACCAGTCCGTCCTGCGCGAGGCGCTCCAGCTCCCGGTAGAGCTGCTGCGGGGTGGCGGGCCAGAAGTTCGCGAGCGAGACGTCGAACGACTTCGACAGCTCGTAGCCCGAGGCCTCGCCCTCCAGCAGGGCGGCCAGGACGGCGTACTTGAGCGACATATGGACAGGCTAGCAGTCGTTGACTAATCTCATCCGCACCTATTCAAATAATTGTCTATGTGATGGTGCGAGGTGATCCGATGCACGCGTTCCGCGCGGCGGTGGAGGCCGGCGACTTCGATGCCGTCGAGGCGCTGCTGGCCGAGGACGTCGTCTTCTCCAGCCCGGTCGTCTTCAAGCCGTATCCGGGCAAGGCGATCACCGCGGCGATCCTGCGCGCGGTCTCCCAGGTCTTCGAGGACTTCCGGTACGTCCGCGAGATCGGCGACCCGGCCGCCCCCGACCACGCGCTGGTCTTCACCGCCCGGGTCGGCGACCGCGAACTGACCGGCTGCGACTTCCTGCATGTGAACGAGGACGGCCTGATCGACCAGTTCATGGTCATGGTCCGCCCGCTGTCCGGGGCGCACGCCCTCGCCGAGGCCATGGGTGCGCGGTTCGACGGGATCGTGAAGGAGGCGGAGGCGCGGTCGGCGTGAGCGTGGTCGGTGTGCCGTCGGTGCTCGCGCCCAGGGACCTGCCGCTCGGGGCGCGCACGGCCGCGTCCTCGGCGAGGGCGAGGGCGGTGTGGTACGACGTGCCGGTGACCGTCCAGGTGGAAGGAGGCGGCCCCGTCGCTGTCGTGAGGCAGGCGAGAAGCCGGCCGCGACCCTGACAACGCGGGCATCTCCATGCGGGCCCGCCTCGGCGAGGTCGAACTCGCCTACCTCAACCGGGCGTTGGCGGTGAACACGGCGGGGCCGCTGCTCGGCATCCAGGCACCGGCCCCCCGGATGCCGGCGGGCTCGGCCATCGTGAACGTCGGCTCGGTCGCCGCCCTGACCGCCCCCACGCCGTCCAGGGTGGCGGCCCTGGAGCCGGCCCCGCGCGGTATCCGCACCGATCTCGTCCATCGCGGATACATCGAGACCCCGCTGATGGCCTCCGCGAACCCGGTGTTCGTCCGGGCCCACCTCGCGGTGACGCCTCAGGGCCGCCCCGGCACCGTGGACGAGATCGCCCCGCTGGTGGTGTACCTGCTGTCCGACGAGGCGTCGTGCGTCAACGGGGCGGAGATCACGGTCGAAGGGCGGCTACGCGGCGCACGGCGGTGTCGAGGCCATCACCAATGCGCTGGACCTCGCCTGAGGGTCAGTTCTTCAGCTGGCCGAGCGTGGCCTTGGCGTCCTTCTTCAGCCAGTCGTCCACGTCGCTGAGCGCGGGCGGGTTCTTGTCCTGGTCGTACGAGGTCAGGTAGGCGCTGTAGCTCATCGTGTACGTCACCCAGCCGTCGCGGACGGCCAGCGTGGCGTAGCGGGAACCGCTGCTGGAGGAGCCGCTGGTGGTGTCCTGGCTGACCAGGTAGGCCTCGTCGCCGATACCGCTGACCGGGGAGACGTCGTAACCGGTGTGGCTGTCACCGTAGTTCTTCCAGGTGGCGGTGAACTCGGGCCCGGGGTTGGTCTTCCTGTGCAGGTCGAGCTGCATGGACAGATAGGCGTCCGCATAGGTCGAGCCGGTCTTCTTCAGGCCCACGCTGCAGAAACTCTCGTCCAGCGCCACGTTCTTCAGCGAGGTCTTGGTCGGCGAGGAGTCGCCCTGCGGATACTCGTCCTTGAAGGAGGAGTAGTCGGCGCTGGAGCACATGTTGGACGGCGCCGAGTAGCCGCGCAGGTCCGCGCTGCCGCCCTTGCCGCCGAGGAGGAAGACACCGCCCGCCCAGGCGGCGGAGGCGACGACCGCGCCGACCGCTGCCCACAGCACCGCCTTGCCCACTGCGCCGCCACCGGACGCAGGTACGGGCGGCACCGCGGCCCCGAACTGGGGAGCCTGCGCATACGGGTTGCCCGGCTGCGGCTGAGTCGGCTGACCGAACTGGCCCGGCTGTCCGGGCTGACCCTGGCCGAACTGGCCCGGCTGACCCGGCTGCGGCTGGGCCGCGGGCCCGCCGACCAGCGTGGGCTGGGCGTAGAAGTTGCCTGGCGGGGACTGTGGATTCGGGTAGGGGTAGGCCGTCGGCTGCGGCGGGACGGCGGGCGCGGGCTGCTGGGGCTGCGGAGCCGGCTGGTCGGCCGGCTGTGGGGACTGCGGTGGCGTGGACATGCCTTGAAAATAGTCCACGGTTGACGGTCAAGTCCCCCGACGTCCGGGATCGTTATGGTCTGGGGACATCTGATGCGGTTCCCTCACAGGACAGGCCCCAGCGAAAGGGCCGGGGTGCGAGGCCCCGGCCCTCCAGTGTCGCCTGCGGCTCACACGGACGCGCTCGGCACCGCCGCCGCCACCGCCGCACGGGCCGAGTTCCCGCGCAGCAGCAACAGGGTGACCAGCGCGCCGAGGAGCGAGGCGCAGCCGCAGACCACCACGCCGAGGGCCATGCCGTGGCCGAGCGCGCTCTGTGCCGCGGCCCTGGCGCCGTCGCTGCCGGCGCTGACCACGGCGAGCGGCCCGGCCGCCGCCTCCATGCCCGTGTCGGTGCCGGCCGGTTTGCCCGCCAGAGCCGAGGACGCGGCGCTCATCGCGCCGGTGCTGATCACCGCGGGCCCGAGGCCCTGCCCGAACTCCCGGACCAGGCAAGGAGACCACGCGGATGAAGCCGATACCGAGCAGCACCGGGCCGATGAAGGCGGCGAGCGAGGTGGTGGTGACGGGCAGCGCGGCAGTCCTGAACTGACCGGCCGCCATCGGCAGCAGTCCGCCCATGAGCAGGGTGCGCGGCTCGACCCGGGCGAGCATCCGGCTGAGCACCGGCGCGAGCAGCAGCGGGACGATCTGGAGGATGACGAACGGCAGGCCGGCCCTGAGCGCGCTGAGATGCGTCACGGCGCCGAGCCGGATGGAGACGCAGTAGGCGGTGCCGATCAACCCGAACCTGTCCGTGAGGGCGACGACGGCGCCCGCCGCGAAGGACGGGATCTTCAGCAGGTCCAGGTTGAACATGGGCAGCCGAATACCAACTGGCCGAGGTGGTGCTGCAGCGCGCGGGGGCGGGAATGGACGGCTGCGGCGGGATGTTGACCGAACCGAGCGCACGGGTATAGTGCGATCAGAGCGTGTGCGTGTCCCGGCGTACGGACACCGGCGCCGCTCTTCTCTCCATCAGCCCCCGGCCGAGGCTTCCGTCCGGCCCGGGCTTCTTCTCTGCACCACCTCGTGACCAGGGCGTTTCCGCCATACCCGAGGTGCCGTTCCCGCCGCCCGGAGGCAGCTGTCAAGGCCTCCCGCTCGCGGCCTCTCCCCCCTCGCCACTCTCGGTCTTCCGTCCGTGAAAGGACCTCCCACATGACCACCACACTCGAACACCCTCCCGTGGTCCAGCAGGCCCCGGCCGCCCGGCTCGTCACCGGTGTCCTCGACATCGACGCGCAGGGGAAGGGGCACCTGCGGGCCGCGCACCTGCTGGCCTCCCCCGCGGATCCCCAGGTCGCGCCGGGCCTGATCCGGCGCCATGGGCTGCGCAAGGGCGACCTCGTCGAAGGCGTCCAAAATGACCGGCGCGCGCTGACCGGGATCACGCGCGTCGACGGCCGCGACCCGGCGGACCTCCGCGGCCGGCGTCACTTCCGCGACCTCACCCCGCTCCACCCGCACGAGCGCATCCGCCTCGAACACCCCGCGTCCGGACCGGCCGGGCGCGTCACCGATCTCTTCGCGCCGGTCGGCAAGGGCCAGCGCGGACTCATCGTGGCCCCGCCGAAGAGCGGCAAGACGGTGCTGCTCCAGCAGCTCGCAGCCGCCGTGGCCGGCAACCACCCCGAGTGCCGGCTGATCGTCCTGCTGCTGGACGAGCGCCCCGAGGAGGTCACCGAGATGCGCCGCTCGGTGCGCGGCGAGGTGTACGCCTCCACCTTCGACCGGACGCCCAAGGAGCACATCGCGCTCGCCGAGCTCGTCGTCGAACGGGCCAAGCGCCTGGTGGAGGCCGGCGAGGACGTCGTGATCCTGCTGGACTCGCTGACCCGGCTGTGCCGGGCGCACAACAACGCCTCCGCCGCCGGCGGCCGCACCCTGAGCGGCGGTGTCGACGCGGGCGCGCTGCTCGGGCCGAAGCGGTTCTTCGGCGCCGCCCGGCAGGCCGAGGAGGGCGGCTCGCTGACCATCCTCGCCACCGTCCTGGTGGACACCGGCTCGCGCGCCGACGGCTACTACTTCGAGGAGCTGAAGAGCACGGGCAACATGGAGCTGCGCCTGGACCGGGAGTCCGCCGCCCGGCGCCTCTTCCCCGCCGTGGACCTCGACGCCACCGGCACCCGACGCGAGGAACTCCTCCTCACTCCGGCCGAGTTGGCGGCCGTACACGGTCTGCGCCGGGTCCTGCGCTCCCGCGAGGGCGGCCCGTCCGGCCTTCAGACCCTCCTGGAGCGGCTGCGCTCCACGCCCGACAACGCCGCGTTCCTGCGGCAGATCCTGCCCACCCTGCCCGCCGGCTGAGCCCGCCCGGAGACGGCCCCGGTGCGGCATCCGGGTTGCTCGTGTGCTCCGAACGGCCGCCACGGCGCGAGGGACGACGCCCACGTTCGTACGTTGATCATATGATCAGCGGACTTTCTCATCGGGTG
Source organism: Streptomyces puniciscabiei (assembly GCF_006715785.1). Classification (NCBI taxonomy): domain Bacteria; kingdom Bacillati; phylum Actinomycetota; class Actinomycetes; order Kitasatosporales; family Streptomycetaceae; genus Streptomyces; species Streptomyces puniciscabiei. The sequence goes on along the minus strand of NZ_VFNX01000005.1, from coordinate 91,865 downwards.
GCCGTGTCGGCCTGTGCCCTGTGCGCGGCCGGCGTACTGGCACTCTCCCCCGCCGCCGCCTCCGCCGGGCCCCGTACCGGGGAACCCGCCCCGCCCGGGCCCCGGGCGGTCATGCCCCAGCCGTCCCAGCTCTACCGCTCCGGCACCCAGGTCCGGCCGCACCGCGACGCGCCCGAACTGCCGGAGGTGTCGGCGCTGTCCTGGGTGGTGGCCGACGCCGGCAGCGGGGCGGTACTGGCCGCCGGCGACGCGCACCGCAAGCTGCCGCCCGCGAGCACCCTGAAGACCCTGTTCGCCCTCACCGTGCTGCCGTCCCTGCCCGCCACGATGCGGCACACCGTGCGCGACGAGGAACTGGCGGACATCGGCCCGGGCAGCAGCCTGGTCGGCGTCCAGGAGGGACACACCTACCAGGTGGCCGACCTGTGGCGCGGTGTCTTCCTCAACTCGGGCAACGACGCCGTGCACGTGCTCGCCTCGCTGAACGGCGGGTGGTCGGCCACGGCCGCCGCGATGCAGGCCAAGGCGCGCTCACTCGGCGCCCTGGACACCCATGTCGTCTCCCCCGACGGCTACGACGCCGACGGCCAGGTGTCCTCCGCCTACGACCTGGCGGTCTTCGGCCGGGAGGGCCTGCGCAATCCCGACTTCGCCCGCTACTGCTCGACCGCGGAGGCGTACTTCCCCGGGGACGGCGCGTCGTTCGGCATCCGGAACACCAACCGGCTGCTGACCGGTGCGAACGGCGTGGTGAAGTATCCCGGGCTGATCGGCATCAAGAACGGCTACACCAGCAACGCGGGCAACACCCTGGTGGCGGCCGCCCGGCATGGCGCACGCACGCTGGTGGTGACCGTGATGAACCCTCAGCACGGCGGCGGCTTGGCGGTGTACGAGGAGGCGCGCGAGCTGCTCGACTGGGGCTTCGCCGCGGCCGGCCGGGTGGATCCGGTCGGCTCGCTGGACGGGCTGCGCGTCAAGTCCCGGCCGGCGTCGACGGCCCCACCGGTGGTCGCGGCCGCGGCGACGTCGCGGGCGCGGGACGGCGACTGGGGCTGGCCGGCCCGCGCCGCCGCCGCGGGGCTCGCGGGTCTCGCCGCCGGGGCCGCGACGGTGGCGGTGCTCCGGCCCTGGAGCAGGCGGACCCCGCGCGGCTGACCCGTCGGCAGGCCGAGCAGGAGGCCCAGTGTGATCCAGGTGTAGGTGTTGCTGCCGAGAAAGCCACCGACACCGGAGGCGTCGTCGAACCACAGCCAGACCACGCTCGTGCACAGCACCGCGTACAGGGCGCCCGCGACCCGCGGGTGCTCGGCACGCAGCAGCACCGCGAACGACGGCAGCAGCCACACCAGGTGGTGCACCCAGGTGATGGGGCTGACCAGGCAGGCCGCCGCCCCGGTCAGCGCGAAGGCCGCCGTCCAGTCACCGGCCCGCACGGCCCGGCGGGTGCGCCATGCCCAGACGCACAGGGTCAGCAGGACCGCCGTCGCCCACAGCGGGCGGCCCGGCTCGCCGAGGCGGGCCAGCACACCCTGGAGCGACTGGTTCGACACATAGTCGAGCCGGCCCACCCGGCCGGTGTCCCACAGCGCCTCGGTCCAGTAGAAACGGGACGCGCGCGGGTCCGCCCAGGCGGCCAGCGCGGTCGCCGCGACGGCCACGGCCGTCGCGACGCCGGCCGCCCGGCGCCGTCCGGCGAGCAGCAGCAGACCGATGAACAGGGCGGGCGTGAGCTTCACGGCTGCGGCGAGACCGATCCCCGCGCCCGCCCAGCGCTCCCGGCCGGCCGCCAGCAGCAGGCAGTCCCCCAGAACAAGGGCGAGCAGCACCAGGTTGACCTGGCCGAAACTGAAGGTGTCCCGCAGCGGCTCGAACAGCGCGAGCAGGCACAGGCACAGCGACCAGCGGTACCAGCCGTGCCGCCGCCAGTCCGGGCCGGCCAGGATCCGCAGGACCACCGCCAGCGCGGCCAGATTGACCAGCAGGGACGCGGCGATCGCCGAGGTCCGGTCCAGCAGGGCCAGCGGCAGCATGGTGAGCGCCGCGAACGGCGGATAGGTGAAGCCGTACGAGGTGCCGGGCACCCGGTAGTCGTAGATCAGGCCGCCGTGGTGCATCCAGGTGTGCACGGTGCCGTAGTAGACGCGCAGGTCGAAGAAACCGCGCAGCAGCGGCACGGTGGCGGTGAAGACGGTGACCGCGGCGGCGAGGGCGAGGACCAGCAGCAGACGGCCCCGGGTCGTACGCGGCCCGCTCACGCCATGCGTCCCGGGGCCGGGGCCTGGGCCGCCTGGTGGGCCTGCCACAGCACGACGACGCCGAGCACGCCGCCGGAGACGGCGAGCACCAGCTGCCCGAGGTCGGCAGGCCCGCCGCTCGGCAGTACGGCGAGGGCGAGGACGCCCGCCAGGGCGGCGACCCGGTGCCGTACCGAGGTGCTGGGCGCGGCGGCGGCGATGAGGAACAGGCCCCACAGCACGTACCAGGGGCGGATCGCCGGACCGAACACGGCGACCGTCAGCAGACTCAGCCCGAGGGCGTACACCGGTCTGACGCGCAGCCGGAGCCATATCAGGGCCACCGCGACGGCGGTGGTGGCGAGGCCGAGCAGCTGCCAGGCCGGCACCGCCAGCGGGGCCAGGTTGCTGCCGAGGTGCTCCAGCAGGGCACCGGTGGCACGGCCGAGCAGGCTGGTCAGGGCCCAGTTGTGCGGCGAGACGGGGGTGGCCAGGGCGCCGATCCAGCCGTAGCCGGTGCCTGCGACGGCCGTGGCGGCGACCGTCGTCACGGCGGAGGCGGCCGCCGTGGTCAGGACGGCCGGCAGCGGGCGGCGGCCGGAGCGGACCTGCAGGGCCACGACCGCCGGCAGGCCGAGCGCGGCCGGCGCCTTGACCAGGGCGGCCAGGGTCACGAGGACCGCTCCGAGGGCACCGCCGGCCGGCCGGTCGCCCCGCGCGGCGACCAGGCCGAGCCCCAGCAGACCCAGCATCAGGGCGTCGTTGTGGGCGCCCGCGACCAGATGCAGCAGGACGAGCGGGTTGAGGGCGCCGAGCCAGAGGGCCGCGGCCGGGTCGGCGCCGCTGTGCCGGGCGAGGCGGGGCAGCGCCACCGCCATCAGGGCCACGCCGAGCAGGGCGACCAGCCGCATGCCGAGCAGTCCGGCGGGCAGCCGCCCGTGCGTCAGTCCGGACAGCGCGGAGGCCACGGCCAGGAAGGCGGGGCCGTAGGGGGCGCCGGTGTGCTGCCACATCGGGGCCACCTCGTCGGCGAGCGGGCCGCCGAGCGCGGCCGGGCCGTGGGCGTAGACGTCCATGTGGGCGTCGACCATGGCGCCCTGCGCGAGATAGCTGTAGACGTCCCGGCTGAACAGCGGCGGTGCGAGCAGCAGCGGTGCGGTCCACACGGCGAGCACCAGCAGCAGGGCACGCGGGCTGGGCGGCTGAGGGCCGCGCACCAGGCGGCCGAGGAGCACCCAGGCCGCTATCAGCAGGACGACACCGAAATAGACCCCGACCAGACCGAGCGCGGCCTGCACCGAGGCGGGGGCCAGGAGATCCTGCACGGGCAGGGCACCGGCCGTCTCACCGCCCAGCGCGAGAAAGGCGGTGCCGGCCAGCCCGAGCACCTGGCAGCGGCGGAGATCGACGGGGAAAGCCATGGCCAACACTGGTTCAGCGTGTCAACGCCGGGTGGCCGGAAGACGACGGTCCCTCCACCACTGGGCGGCCCGTACGTGACCGGCATGTGAGCAGCGACGGCCGTCCCCCGCACCAACTGCCCGGACCGACCACCCCGAACCGATCAGAACACTGACAGACCGGTCAGTGTCGTGAAGCGGTCCAGTGCCGCCACCCCCGCCACCGAGTTGCCGCGTTCGTCCAGGCCCGGGCTCCACACGCAGAGGGTGCAGCGGCCGGGGACGACCGCGATGATTCCGCCGCCGACTCCGCTCTTGCCCGGCAGGCCGACCCGGTAGGCGAAGTCCCCGGCCGCGTCGTACGTCCCGCAGGTCAGCATCACCGCGTTGACCTGCTTGGCCTGGCTGCGGGTGAGCAGCCGGCTGCCGTCGGCGCGGATGCCATGGCGGGCGAGGAAGCCGGTGGCGAGGGCGAGGTCGGCGCAGGAAGCGGCGATGGAGCACTGCCGGAAGTACTGGTCGAGCAGGACCGGGATGTCGTTGTCGATGTTGCCGTAGGAGGCCATGAAGTGGGCGAGGGCGGCGTTGCGGTCGCCGTGGGCGGTCTCGGAGGCCGCGACCTCCTTGTCGAAGTCCAGGGAGGCGTTTCCGCTCTCGCTGCGCAGAAAGGCCAGCAGCTCACCGGCGGCGTCCCCGGTGCGGGTCTGGAGGCGGTCGGTGACGACGAGGGCGCCCGCGTTGATGAAAGGATTCCGCGGGATGCCGTTCTCGTACTCCAGCTGGACCAGGGAGTTGAAGGGGTTGCCGGAGGGCTCGCGGCCCACGTGCTCCCAGAGTTCGTCGCCCTCCCGGGCCAGGTCCAGGGCCAGGGTGAAGACCTTGGTGATGGACTGCGTGGAGAACGGCTCGCGCCACTCCCCCACCCCGTACACCGTGCCGTCCAGCTCGGCGACGGCCATGCCGAAGCGGCGGGGATCGCAGGCGGCGAGGGCCGGGATGTAGTCGGCGGCCCGGCCGCGGCCGGGCGTGCGTTCCATCTCCTCGGCGATGCGCTCCAGGACCGGCAGGAAGGTGAGGGACGACGTCGTTGTCATGATCACCATTGTGCCTCCGTACCGGCCCTGGAGCCCACTCGCGCGTGGGCTGATATCTGCCCGTTACCGCAGGTCAGGCGGCAGGTGCCCCGCTGCCGGCGACGACCTCGGGGCGCAGCAGGTCGGCCAGCCGCTCGGCCGGCAACAGGCCCTTCTCCAGGACGAGTTCGGCCACGCCCCGGCCGGTGACGAGCGCCTCCTTGGCGATCTCGGTGGCGGCCGTGTACCCGATGTGCGGGTTGAGGGCGGTGACCAGGCCGATGGAGTTCTCCACGGTGGCGCGCAGCCGCTCGGTGTTGGCGGTGATGCCGGACACGCAGCGCTCGGCCAGGGTGAGGCAGGCCCTCTGCAGGTGCGTGACGGACTCCGACAGCGAGTGCAGGATGATCGGCTCGAAGGCGTTGAGCTGGAGCTGTCCGGCCTCGGCGGCCATGGTGATGGCGACGTCGTTGCCGATCACCTCGAAGGCGACCTGGTTGACCACCTCGGGGATCACCGGGTTGACCTTGCCCGGCATGATGGACGAACCCGCCTGCACCGGCGGCAGGTTGATCTCGCCGAGGCCCGCACGCGGACCGGAGGACAGCAGCCGCAGGTCGTTGCAGCTCTTGGAGAGCTTGACGGCGATCCGCTTCAGGACACCGGACATCTGCACGAAGGCCCCGCAGTCCTGGGTGGCCTCGACCAGGTTGGCGGCGGTGACCAGTGGCAGCCCGGTGATCACGGACAGGTGCCGGCGGGCGGCCTCGGCGTACCCGGCCGGGGCGTTGAGGCCGGTGCCGATGGCAGTGGCGCCCAGGTTGATCTCATGGATCAGCTCGACGGCCTCGGCAAGACGGCTGCGGTCCTCCTCGATCATGACGGCGAATGCGGAGAACTCCTGACCGAGCGTCATCGGCACGGCGTCCTGCAGCTGTGTACGGCCCATCTTGAGCACGTCACGGAACTCGACGGCCTTGCGGGCGAAGGCGTCCTGCAGGACCGACATCGCCTTGAGCAGCCCACGTACGGCGAAAACCGTCGCGATCTTGACGGCGGTGGGATAGACGTCATTGGTCGACTGACCGAGGTTGACGTCCTCGTTGGGGTGCAGATACGTGTACTCGCCCTTGGCGTGGCCGAGGAGTTCCAGCGCGCGGTTCGCCACGACCTCGTTGGCGTTCATGTTGGTGGACGTGCCGGCGCCGCCCTGGATGACGTCGACGACGAACTGGTCGTGCAGCTTGCCCGCCCGGATCTCCTGGCAGGCGGCGACGATCGCACGTGCCTTCTCCGGTGCCAGCAGGCCGAGTTCCTCGTTGGCGAGAGCGGCGGCCTCCTTGACGGCGGCCAGGGCGTCGATCAGATGCGGGTAGGCGGAGATCGGGGTGCCGGTGATGGGGAAGTTCTCCGTGGCGCGCAGGGTGTGCACACCCCAGTACGCCTCGGCGGGTATGTCACGGTCGCCGAGCAGATCGTGTTCGCTGCGGGTGGTGGCGGCGGTCATGAGGGTAAGGTCCTCTTTCTGAGGTACAGAAGGTGATTGCAGGACGGCGGATCGAGCCGAGCGTCACGCGCAAGCGGTGAACGGAAGCGGATCCAGCGCACGTACGGCCTGAACGCAGCCCACCGGCTCGCCACCACCGAGCAGTGGCTCCCCTGCGAACTCGGTCAGCAGGCCAGGGTCCACGCCCGCGCGAGCGAGCGCCGCCGCCGCCACCGGAACCCGCGCCCGATTCGCCCCGTCGGCGATCTTCACGGCGACGGCACGGCCATCCGGCAGCGCGGCGACCTGCACGCCCTCGAACCCGTCCTTGGCCAGCAGCCCCGGCACCGCCCGCATCAGCGCGGCGACATCACGCCCCGAGCCGGAGGCCATCTCGGCATGCGAGCGCATCGCGTCGGCGACCTTGGCCTCGGGCGTGCCCGGGGCCGCGGAGGTGATCCGGGACAGGGCGCGGGCGAGGCCGTGCAGGGAGATGGAGAACAGCGGTGCGCCGCAGCCGTCGACGGTGACCCGGGCGACCCGCTGGCCGGTCAGGTCCTCGACGATCTCCTGGATCGCCTGCTGGAGCGGGTGCTCGGGGCCGAGGTAGTCCTGCAGCGACCAGCCGTTGAGCTTGGCGGTCCACAGCATGGCCGCGTGCTTGCCGGAGCAGTTCTGGGCGAGCCGGGAGGGCAGGCGGCCCTCGCGCACCCAGGAGTCCCGGACGACCGGGTCGAACGGCATGTCGGGGACGTTGCGCAGGTCGCCCTCGGTCAGCCCGGCGAGTTCGAGGATGCGCCGGGTGCCGGCGAGGTGACGCTCCTCGCCGGAGTGGCTCGCGGCGGCGAGGGACAGCAGTTCTCCGTCGAGCGGCAGCCCGGCCCGCAGCATCGCCACGGCCTGGAGGGGCTTGACGGCCGAGCGCGGGTAGAACGCGGCCTCGATGTCGCCGAGCTGGAACTCCACCGTGCCGTCGGCGTCGAGGACGACGACGGAGCCGTAGTGGATGCCCTCGACGACTCCACCGCGGATGAGGTGGGCGACCGGGGCGTGAAGGGGTTCGCGGACGAGGGGTGCGTCGGCGGGAGAACTGCTGTACATCACTGCCTGCATCGATGAGTCGGGTCGGCCGGTACGCGGGTCACGCGTCTGCGCCGGTGGACGTGCGGGATATCCGGCCGCGGATGGCGTACCAGCCCGCGACCAGTGCTGCGACGATCAGCGGCAGACAGAGCACGGTGGTGCGTCCGGCGCCGCCGTCGGCGTACATGAGGACCAGGACGGCGGCGAGGAACGCCAGCGTCACGCCTTCGGTCCAGGGGGAGCCCGGCAGCCGGTACGACGGCCGGATCAGTTCGCCCCTCTGGGTCTTCCGCCAGAAGAGCAGGTGACAGAGCATGATCATGCCCCAGGTCGCGAGGATGCCGATCGCCGCGAAGTTCAGGACGATCTCGAACGCGTCGGCGGGGACGACGTAGTTGAGGCCCACGCCGAGGACACAGATACCGCTGGTGAGGAGGATGCCGCCGTACGGGACCTGGCTGCGGCTCATCCGCGCGGTGAACTTCGGGGCCGAGCCGCTCATGGCCATGGAGCGCAGGATGCGGCCGGTGGAGTACAGGCCCGAGTTCAGCGAGGACATGGCGGCGGTGAGCACGACCAGGTTCATCACGTCGCCGGCCGCGGGGACGCCGATGTGCGACAGGACCGTCACGAAGGGGCTCTCCCCGGCGCTGTACTGGTTCCAGGGCAGCAGCATGGACAGCAGGACGACGGAGCCGACGTAGAACAGGCCCACGCGCCACATGATCGAGTTGATCGCCTTCGGCATGATCTTCTCGGGGTTCTCGGTCTCGCCGGCGGCCACGCCGACCAGTTCGACGGAGGCGTAGGCGAAGACGACGCCCTGGATGATCAGCAACATGGGCAGCAGGCCGTTGGGGAAGACGCCGCCGTTGTCGGTGATCAGGGACGGGCCGGGGTGGTGGCCCGCCACCGGGTGCTGGGTGACCAGCAGGAAGATGCCGATCGCCATGAAGACGACGAGCGCGCCGACCTTGACGATGGCGAACCAGAACTCCAGCTCACCGAATATCTTGACGGAGATCAGGTTGACGGTCAGGACGACCGCGAGGGCGATCAATGCGATAAACCATTGAGGGATGTCGGAGAACATGCCCCAGTAGTGCGTGTAGGTGGCCACCGCCGTGATGTCGGCGATGCCGGTGGTCGCCCAGTTCAGGAAGTACATCCAGCCCGCCGTGTAGGCGCCCTTCTCGCCCAGGAACTCCCGGGCGTAGGACACGAAGGCACCGGAGGACGGGCGGTACAGGACGAGTTCGCCGAGGGCGCGTACGACCAGGAAGGCGAAGACGCCGCACACGGCGTAGGCGACGAAGAGAGAGGGCCCGGCGTCGGCGAGCCTGCCGCCCGCGCCGAGGAAGAGGCCGGTGCCGATGGCTCCGCCGATGGCGATCATGTTGACGTGCCGGTGCTTCAGGCCTTTGCTGTAGCCGGCGTCTCCGGCGTCGACATGGCCGGACGAGGGGCGCGTCTCGTCTTTGAGGTGCTGCTCGCTCACGCCTCGGGTCCGCCTTCCGTGGGGAGATCGTCCGTCCGCTGGGGACGCACGATGTCGGTGAGGGTCGTCTCGACGCGGTCCAGGTGGTGGCTCATGGCCTGCACCGCGTCGTGTTCGGAACCGTCGATCAGCGCCTCGACGATGGCCCGGTGCTCGCGGTTGGACTGCTCGCGGCGCCCGCCCAGCTCGTTGAGGAAGGCCGACTGACGCGCCAGTGCGTCGCGGATCTCCTCGATGACCCGGCGGAAGACCGGGTTCTGGGCGGCCTCGGCCACGGCCAGGTGGAAGAGGGTGTCCATCGCGACCCACGCGGTGGTGTCCGTCTCCCGCTCCATGCGGTCGAGCAGGTGGGCCAGGTGGTCCAGGTCCTCCGGGGTGCGGCGCGCGGCCGCGTATCCGGCGACGGGGATCTCGATGTGCCGGCGGACCTCCAGGAGGTCGCTGGCCGCGTAGTCGCCGAACGTGGGGTCCTCGACGGCGTTCGCGACGACGAAGGTGCCCTTGCCGGTCCTGGAGACCGTGAGGCCCATCGTCTGCAGCGCGCGCAGCGCCTCGCGCAGCACGGGCCGGGACACCTCGAGGGTGCGGCACAGCTCGGCCTCGGAGGGGAGCTTGTCCCCGATGGCGTACTCGCCGCGTTCGATGGCGCCGCGGAGGTGGGCGAGCACCGCTTCCATGGCGCTGACGCGCCGCGGTGCCGGACCACCTGTCTGGCTGTCTGACAGGTTCACGGAAGCGATCCTGCGGGTTGCGCGCCGGGACTGTCAAGGCATGACGTAAACAAACATTCACGGGGTGCGGCGCCTGAATGCAGGCATCCGCACCCCGTGGGTGATCAGCAGAGTTCTCTCAGGCGCTGAGCACGCCCGCACCGAGCAGGCCGAGCAGGCCGGCGCCGATGATGATCCGGTAGATCACGAACGCGTTGAAGGAGTGCTTGGCGACGAACTTCAGCAGCCAGGCGATGGAGGCGTAGGCGACCACGAAGGACACGATCGTGCCGACGGCCAGCGGGGCCGCGCCGACGCCCGCACCGAGGGCGTCCTTGAGCTCGTAGATGCCGGCGCCGGTCAGGGCCGGGATGCCGAGGAAGAACGACAGACGGGTGGCGGCGACACGGTCCAGGTCCAGGATGAGCGCGGTGGACATGGTGGCGCCGGAGCGGGAGAAGCCGGGGAAGAGCAGGGCGAGGATCTGCGAGCAGCCGACCCACATCGCGTCCTTGAACGAGGTGTCGTCCTCACCGCGCTTGTGCCGGCCCATCTGGTCCGCGCACCACATCACCACGGAGCCGAGGATCAGGGAGCCGGCGACGACCCAGAGGGACCCCAGCGGACCGTCGATCAGCGGCTTGGCGGCCAGGCCGACCAGGACGATCGGGATGGTGGCGTAGATGACCCACCAGGCGAACTTGTAGTCGTGGTGGTAGCGCTCCTCGCGGTTGGTCAGACCGCGGAACCAGGCGGAGACGATCCGCTTGATGTCCTTGAAGAAGTACACGAGCACGGCGGCGATGGCGCCGACCTGGATGACGGCGGAGAAACCGACGACGGACTTGTCGTCGACGGGGATGTGCATGAGTCCCTCGGCGATCTTCAGGTGACCGGTGGAGGACACCGGGAGGAACTCGGTCACCCCCTCGACTACTCCGAGGACGACGGCCTGACCGACGGAGATGGCGCTCATGGGATCCAGTTCTGAGGAGAGTTGGTCGACATTGCTGTAGACAGTACTTGCTGCGGCCGGCGCTCTGGCAAGCGCCTAGGACCACAGGGCGGCGGCGAGCGAGACACCCGCGAAGGCGGCGGCGAGCCCGGCCACCAGGCTCGCCACGACGTTGGCCGCGGCGTACAGGCCGGAGCCTGCCTCGGCCAGCCGCAGGGTCTCGTACGAGAAGGTCGAATACGTCGTCAGCGCGCCGCAGAATCCGGTGCCCAGGAGCAGCTGTAGGTGGGGCCCGGCCGCTCCGGCGGAGAAGGCGCCGGTGAGCAGCCCGAGGGCCAGACAGCCGGTGACGTTCACCACGAAGGTGCCCCAGGGGAAGACCGGGTCGTGGCGGGCCTGCACGGCACGGTCGGTGAGGTAGCGCAGCGGTGCGCCGACCACGGCCCCCGCGATGACGAGCAGCCAGTTCACAACGACTTCTTACCCTTCGGATCCGTGTCCCCCGGCTCCCCGGAGCGCCCCACGTACCGGACCACCTCGCACTCCTCCAGGGTCACGAGACCTTCGTCGACCAGTTCGTCGAGCTGCGGCAGGAAGGCCCGTACGCGCTCCTCGGTGTCCACGACGACGACCGCCACGGGCAGGTCCTCGCTCAGGGAGAGCAGGCGGGAGGTGTGGATGCGGGAGGAGGCGCCGAAGCCCTCGATGCCCCGGAAGACGCTCGCCCCGGCGAGGCCGGCCGCGTGCGCGCGGTGCACGATCTCGGAGTAGAGGGGCTTGTGGTGCCAGGTGTCGTCCTCGCCGATGTAGACGGTCAGCCTGAGGGCCCGGCCGGTGAGTGAGGTCATCGCTTCCTCCCGATCAGCACCCGGCGGGCGGCGACCGAGGCCAGCCACACCGCGGCGAGCGCCGCGCACGGCGTCGCGGCGAGATAGCCGAGCCCGAGGCCCGGGCGGCCCGCGTCGACCAGCCTGCGGATGTCGACGGCGTAGGTGGAGAAGGTGGTGAAGCCGCCGAGCACGCCGGTGCCGAAGAAGGGGCGTACGAGGCGGTGCGCGGCCCACACGTCGGTGATGAGCACCATGAAGACCCCGATCACCGCGCAGCCGATCACGTTGGTGCAGAAGGTCGCCCAGGGGAATCCGCCGGGCGGCGTGGGCCAGGCCAGGGCGAGGCCGTAGCGGGCGCACGCGCCGAGGGCGCCGCCGAGGGCGACCACGGCGACGACGGGTATCTGGGCACGCCATTCAGACCGCCGTGGGGCGGGGCGGACACGGAGGCTCTCGGCTTCCGGGGCTGTCATGCGGTTGCGTCTCCTGTTCGGCCTGCCCCGACGGGTGATCACGGCCGGGCACCAGGGTACCGCCGGGTCAGGCGGCGCCGGGCCGTGCGCAGACCGCGATGCCGGGCTCCCACAGGCTGCCCAGGACGAGGTGGTCCCCGGTCGCGCAGACGCTGGTGACCATGCGGAAGCCCGAGCGGCGGCGGGTGAGGTGCCGGACGGTCCCTCCGGTGTCGTCGAGGGCCATCACCGCGGTCGTCCCGCTCGGGCGGTACGGCGCGTGTACGGCGGCCCGGGCGGCGGCGGCGCGCACGGTGGGCGGGGTGCGGTGCAGGAGGTCCAGCGGCGGGACCCGGGGGCTGGCGAGCGCGACCCAGAGCGGGCCGTCGGGGCCTTCGCGCCAGAGGTTGTCCGGCATGCCGGGCAGCGCGGCGAAGAGGCCGGCGTGGCCGGCGCGCGGGCCGGTGAGGTGGTACCGGGTGAGGCGGCAGGCGCCCGTCTCGGCGATGACCAGGAAGGAACCGTCGCCGCTCAGGGCCAGGCCGTTGGCGAACTGCAGCCCCTCCAGCAGGACTTCCGGCTCACCGCCCTCGGGGGTGAGGCGGAGCAGGCGTCCGCTGCCGGTGTGCTCGACGATGTCGCCGATCCACTGCTCCAGTGGGTAGCGGCGGCTGGAGACGGTGAAGTACACCGTGCCGTCCGGCAGGGCGACGACGTTGCTGCAGAAGCGGAGCCGCTCCCCCGCCACCGAGTCCGCGAGCACGCGTACGGCACCGCCGGGGTCGACGCGCAGCAGGCCGCGTTCCGCGTCGCAGGCCAGCAGACCGCCGTCCGGGAGCGGTTCGAGTCCCAGCGGACGGCCGCCCGTCTCGGCCACCACCTCCACCCGGGCCGTGCGCGGGTCGCCGAGGCCGTGGACGCGCAGGATCCGGCCGTCCGCCACTCCGGTCAGCACGCGCCCGTCCGCGTCGGCCACCACGTCCTCGGGACCGTGGGCGCCCAGGGAGAGGTAGTGCTGCGGGACGAGTGCCGTGGGTCGGTCCATGCGCGTGCCCTTCGCAGTCGGCCGGCCGGTGTCCCCTGTGTCGTCCCCTCACCAGCCCTTCTCGAAAACCCGGGCCACCTCCGCGATGCGGATCTCGTCGCGCCGGTAGCAGGTGCCCCAGCAGCTGCGGCGGGCGCGCAGCAGGCCGAGCCGGGTGAGAAAGTCCAGGTGGGCTTCGGCGGTCCGGCGGGGCACGCCCAGCTTGGCCGCCACGGCACGCGCGGTGACTCCCGTCTCGGCGAGATCGCGGCGGCGGGGCGCCGGGAAATGGGCCGCGGGGTCCTTGAGCCATAACAGAATCGTCTGCCGCATGCGGCCCGACGGGGTTCCCATCATCCGTCCGCCTCCGTCCCCGGCCTCCTCGTACGCAGTGTTCCCACTGTCGCGCGGACGACGCCGCAGCGTCCGGGAATCGGTGCTCGTTGTCCGGTACCGAACGGCCGTACGACCGGGGTGGGTGCATATGACCCCGGAAAATGGGCGAAGGCCCGGCCGCCCCTTACGGCCGGGCCCGTCACCGGTGGTTCAGCGGTGGCTGAACCACGTCATGGAGGAGAGCGCCTTGTCGTCGTAGCCGAACAGGGCCTGGTTCTCCCAGCCGTTGCCGGAGGTGGCGTCGGTGGGGTCCCAGCCGTTGCCGGTGACGGCGGTCCAGGTGGCCTCCCAGTAGAAGACGCCGAGACCGCGGCCGTTCGGGACGGCCTCCACGATGCTCGCCACGTCGTTCATCCACTTGGTCTGCCCGGCCACGGTCGCCGGGTAGCCGTTCACCAGCTCGCCGCTGGTGTCGATCTGGTTCTCCAGGGAGTCGTCCTGGGCCAGGGTGAACGGGTAGGCCGTCTCCGCGACGAACACCGGCTTGCCGTAGCGGGAGGCCGCGTCGTCCAGGGTGGTCTGGAAGTCGGAGAGCGGGCCGTGCCAGTAGCCGTAGTACGACAGGCCGATCGCATCGAACTTCACGCCGGCCGCCACCGCGTTGTCGAACCACCACTCCGTGCCGGACTTGTCCCCGCCCTTGGCCAGGTGCAGCGCGACGACCGTGGAGGAGCTGACCGCCTTGGCCGCGTTGTAACCGGAGTTGAGCAGGCCGGCGAGCTGGCTCCAGTTGTCCGTCGAGCCCTCGGACCACAGGATGCCGGCATTGATCTCATTGCCGATCTGGACCATGTCGGCGGTGGTGCCTTGCGCCTTCAAGGCGTTCAACACGTCGTAGGTGTGGTTGTACACGTCCGTCTTGAGTTGACTGTATGTATGGCCCACCCAGGCGGCCGGCTTGTTCTGCCGGCCCGGATCGGCCCAGCTGTCCGAGTAGTGGAAGTCGACCAGCAGCTTCATGCCCTGTGCCTTGATCCGCTTGGCCATCGCCAGGACGTGCGTCTTGTCGTTGAAGCCGTCGGCCGGGTCCACCCAGACCTTCAGCCGGGCGTAGTTCATGCCGTACGACTTCAGGATGGCGAGGGCGTCACCGGTGGTGCCGGAGGCGGTCTTGTAGACACCGCCCTTGGCCTCGCTCTTGGCGAGGGAGGAGATGTCGGCACCATGGATGGATGTACCAGTGGTGCCGGAAGCAAAGGTCAGATCGTCAACGTTGATCCAGTTGCCGGCGTTCGCGTCACTGTTGACGCTGATGGTGCACTGGTTGTTGGTCACCTTGATCGGCGTGACGATCCTGATCCACCCACTGGACGAGATGGGCAGATCGGTGCGCTGCTCCGCACTCCCGCAATTCTTGAGCGCTATGTACGCGGCGTTCTGCCCACCACTTGAGCGGACCCATGCGGTCAAGGTGTAGTTGCCGTTGGCCAGCCCCGGCAGGTACTGGTACGTCTCGACCTTGTAGGCCGAGGACGCGTACTGGGTGAGGCGGTAACCGCCGCTGTGGCCGCCGGCCTCGGTGTACGAGGCGCCGGTGTCGCCGTACTCGGACCAGCCGGTGGGGGTGGCCACGCCGGTGCCGTCGGCCTCGAAGCCGCCGTTGGTGAGGGTGCTCGCGGCCTGCGCGGTCTGCGCGGGCAGGAAGGTGAGGGCGAGCCCGGCCGTGAGCGGCAGCAGCAGGGCTCTGGTGGTGCGTCTGGGATGGAACTTCATCGTCCGTCGTCCCTTCGACGTGAACGGGGAGGGGGTCCTCCGGTGGGGCCGGAGGAGAACCCTGCCGCCCACGGCTCTCGTGGCACACGCGGGCGGAGGGGAGCCGGCTCAGCCGTCGAGTCGTACTACCCGGACGGCCCCCGCCGGGACCGCGAGGCGGCCCGCGGCGCGCTCGCCCGTCAGCAGCTCGGTGCCGGGCGCGTCCAGCGGCACCTTGGTGTCGCCGGCGGTGTGGTTGATCGCGAAGAGGTAGGTCCCGGACTCGCCGCTGCGGCGGACGACTTCGACGTCCCGGGGCAGGTCGGCGCGGGGGGCGATCCGGGCGTCGTCGGCCGCCCGGCCGACGAGTGCGTCCAGACCCGCCGCGTCCAGGCGGGTGGAGACGTACCACGCGGTGCCCCGGCCGTGCCGGTGCCGGGTGACGGCCGGACGGCCCGCGGTGAGGCCGTCGGCGTACGCCCACACGGTCTCGGCGCCGCGCGGCACGACGAACTCGGTCCACACGTCCCCGCTCAGCTCGGAGCCGTCGGGGCCGGTGAGGCGCACCCGCTCGTCCTTCAGCAGGGGCGAGAACTCTTCGACGGTCAGGCCGAGGACGTCGCGCAGCGCGCCCGGGTAGGCGCCCTCGTGCACGGCGTCGTGCTCGTCGACGATGCCGGAGAAGTACGACACCAGGAGGGTGCCGCCGTTCTCGACGTACTCGGTGAGGTTGTTCCCGGCCGCCTCTGTCATCAGGTACAGCGCCGGTACGACGACAAGGGGATAGGCCGACAAGTCGGCTTCCGGGTGGGCGAAGTCGACCGTGAGGTGGCGGTCGTAGAGGGCCTCGTAGAAGGCGTCGGCGCGTTCGCGCGGGTCGTGGTCCTCGCTGGGGCGCCAGGCGAGGTTCTGCGCCCACCAGGACTGCCAGTCCCACAGCATGGCCACGTCGGCCTCGGTGCGGGTGCCCCGGATGGCGCTCAACGAGTCGACGGCCGCGCCGAGTTCGACGACCTCGCGCCACACCCGGGTCTCGGTGCCGCCGTGCGGGAGCATCGCCGAGTGGAACTTCTCGGCGCCGCGCCGGGACTGGCGCCACTGGAAGAACATCGCGCCCTCGGAGCCGCGGGCCACATGGGCCAGGGAGTTGCGGGCCATCTGGGCGGGCGCCTTGGCGGGGTTGCGGGGCTGCCAGTTGACGCCCGAGGTGGAGTGCTCCAGGAGCAGCCAGGGGGCGCCGCCGGCGACCGAGCGGGTGAGGTCGGCGGCCATCGCCAGGTTGACGTGGGTGCGGCGGCCGTCGGTGATCAGGTAGTGGTCGTTGGTCACGAGGTCGACCTCGCGGCCCCAGGCCCAGTAGTCCATGGAGTCGCACTGGCTGAGGGCGGTCATGAAGTTGGTGGTCACCGGGACGCCGGGCGAGAGGCGGTGCAGGATGTCGCGCTCGGCGCGGAAGTTCTCGCGGATGGTGGCGTCGGCGAACCGCTTGTAGTCGAGGGCCTGGCCCGGGTTGCCGACGGTCGGGGTGGCCCGGGGCGGGTTGATCTGCTCGAAGGCGGTGTAGCGCTGGCCCCAGAAGGCAGTCCCCCAGGCCTCGTTGACGGCGTCCACGGTGCCATACGTCTGGGCGAGCCAGCGACGGAAGCGGTCGGCGCAGGAGTCGCAGTAGCAGGCCGAGACGGGGACGCCGTACTCGTTGTGCACGTGCCAGAGCGCGAGCGCGGGGTGGTCGCCGTAGCGCTCGGCGAGCTTGGTGGTGATGGCCTTGGCGGCGGCGCGGTAGTCGGCGTTGCTGTGGCAGATCGCACCGCGCGAGCCGAACTCGTAGCGCAGGCCCTCGGCGGTGACCGGCAGCGCCTCCGGGTGCGCGCGGTAGAACCAGGCGGGCGGCGCGACGGTGGGCGTGCCCAGGTCGACGCGGATGCCGTTCTCGTGCAGCAGGCCGAGGACCCGGTCCAGCCAGCCGAAGTCGTACTCCCCCGGAGCCGGTTCCAGCAGGGCCCAGGAGAAGATCCCGACGCTCACCATCGTGACGCCGGCCTCGCGCATCAGCCGGACGTCCTCCTGCCAGACGCCTTCCGGCCACTGCTCGGGGTTGTAGTCCCCACCGAAGGCGAGCCTGGTGAGGCCCCTGGGGCTGGTGTCCGGCATGGGTGTCTCCCGTGGGTCGATCATTTGGGAACGTGCACACACAGCGGCGGCGCTGCGATCCCAACATAACCGCACAGCAACAACCATTGACAAGTGTCCAGGATGTTTCTCTACTGTGAACGCTCACAGAAGCATGGCAGGGACTCGCGGCAGGTGAGCGCCCGGGTCATGTGAACGTGCACATCTGCACGGCAGGTCCCCGCAGCGGGCGGGGACCCAGGTCAGGGGAGAAACCATGCCGCACACGAAGCGTCGTCGCCTCGTGACAACCGCCCTCGCCGTCGCGCTCGGCGCGACCACCCTCGCCGCCTGCGGCTCCGGGGACGACAGCAGGTCCGAGTCCGGTCCGGTCTCGCTGACGTACTGGACCTGGACGCCCGGCATGGACAAGGTCGTCGACCTGTGGAACAAGGGGCCCGGGAAGAAGGACCGGATCACCGTCACGGTGAAGAAGCAGGCGTCCGGCGACACGCTCGTCACCAAGATCCTCACCGCGCACAAGGCGAAGAAGGCCCCGGACCTGGTGCAGGCCGAGTACCAGGCGCTGCCGACACTGGTCAGCAATGACGCGCTGGCCGACATATCCAAGGAAGTCGGCGACGTGAAGAGCAAGTTCGCCGACGGCGTCTGGCAGCAGACCACGCTCGGCACGGACGCGGTCTACGCGGTCCCGCAGGACATCGGCCCGATGATGTTCTACTACCGCGCGGACCTGTTCAAGAAGTACGGCCTGACGGTGCCGACCACCTGGGACGAGTTCGCGCAGGTCGCCCGGCAGCTGAGGAAGAAGGCGCCGGACAAGTACCTGACCACCTTCTCCGCCAATGACTCCGGTCTCTTCGCCGGTCTCGCCCAGCAGGCCGGCGCCAAGTGGTGGACCACATCCGGCGACAAGTGGAAGGTCGCCATCAACGACGCCGCCACCCAGAAGGTCGCCAGGTTCTGGGGCGGGCTGGTCAGGGAAGGCGTCATCGACAACCAGCCGATGTACCAGCCGGCCTGGAACAAGGCGCTCGACACGGGCGAGGAGATCGCCTGGGTCAGCGCCGTGTGGGCGCCGGGCACGCTGACCACGGCAGCCCCGGACACCAAGGGCAAGTGGGCCATGGCCCCGCTCCCCCAGTGGTCGCAGGGCCAGGACGTGACCGGCAGCTGGGGCGGCTCCTCCACGGCCGTCACCACCGACTCCGCGCACAAGGACGCCGCCGCCGAGTTCGCCGCCTGGCTGAACACCGACCACGACGCCCTCAACGCGCTGGCGAAGGACGGCGGTATCTACCCCGCCTCCACCTCCGCCCAGCTCAGCGGCGCGTTCACCACCCCGCCGGCGTTCTTCTCCAACCAGCCCGACTTCTACACCAAGGCCGCCGACATCGCGAAGACCACGGCGCCTTCCGCCTGGGGCCCGAACGTGAACGTCGCCTACGCGACCTTCAACGACGCGTTCGGCGCCGCCGCCAAGAACAAGTCGGACTTCGTCACCGCCCTGAACAGGATGCAGGACGCCACGGTCGCCGACATGAAGAAGCAGGGCTTCGGGGTCTCTCGGTGAGCAGCACGGCAGGCCGGAGGTCGTACGGGGTCAAGGGGGCCCCGTACGCCTTCCTCGTTCCGGCAACGATCCTCTTCGCCCTCTTCTTCGCGCTGCCCATCGGGTACGCCCTCTGGCTCAGCTTCCGCAAGATCCACGTCTCCGGCCTGGGCCTCGGGTCCGGGGCGCGGCACGAGGTCTGGGCCGGCTTCGAGAACTACACCGAGGCCTTCCAGGACAGCGAGCTGCTGCACGGCGCGCTGCGCGTGCTCGGGTACGGCTGCATCGTCGTACCGGTGATGCTCGGTCTCGCGCTGCTGTTCGCGCTGATGCTGGACTCGGAGAAGGTGCGGCTCGCCCCGTTCACCCGGCTCGCGATCTTCCTGCCGTACGCCATCCCCGGTGTGGTGGCCGCGCTGATGTGGGGCTTCCTGTACCTGCCGTCCGTCAGCCCCTTCTACTACGTCCTGCAGAAGCTGCACCTGCCGCAGCCGAACCTGCTGGACGGCGGCCCGCTCTACGTCGCCCTGTCGAACATCGCGGTCTGGGGCGGCACCGGCTTCAACATGATCGTCATCTACACCTCGCTCCGGTCGATCCCGGCCGAGGTGTACGAGGCGGCGAGGCTCGACGGCGCCACCCCGCTGCAGATCGCGCTGAAGATCAAGGTCCCGCTGGTGGCACCCTCGCTGGTGCTGACGTTCTTCTTCTCGATCATCGCGACGCTCCAGGTGTTCAACGAGCCGACCACCCTCCACCCGCTGACCAATTCCGTGAACCTGAGCTGGAGTCCGCTGATGAAGGTGTACCAGGACGCCTTCCACCGGAACGACATCTACTCGGCGGCGGCCGAGGCGACGCTGATCGCCCTGGCCACCCTGGTGCTGTCCTTCGGGTTCCTGCGGGCTGCGAACCGCCGTGACAAGCAGGAGGAGGCGCGGTGAGTTCTCTTGCCGTCCGCAAGGCCGCCCCGGCCGCGGGCACCTCGCCCGGAACCGCGCAGGCCCCGCCGTTGCGCCACCGGATCGCCCTGGTCCCGACGATCACCCTGCTGATCGGCGCGATCTACATGCTGCTGCCGGTCGCCTGGGTGGTGATCGCGTCCACCAAGTCCGGCCACGAGCTGTTCTCCACCTTCACCTTCCTGCCCGGCTCCGGCTTCACCGGCAACATCAAGGACCTCAACGCCTACCGAGGCGGCATCTACTGGACGTGGATGGGCAACTCCGCGCTGTACGCCGGTCTCGGCGCCCTGCTGTCGACCGCCGTCTCGGCGTTCAGCGGCTACGCCCTCGCGACCTACCGCTTCAAGGCCCGCGAGACGATCTTCAACGTCCTGCTCGCGGGCGTACTGATGCCGCCGGTGATCCTCGCCATCCCGCAGTACCTGCTGCTGGCGAAGGCGAATCTCACGGACTCCTACCTGTCCGTGCTGCTGCCACAGATCCTCTCCCCCTACGGCGTCTACCTCGCCCGGATCTACGCGTCAGCCGCCGTCCCCGCCGACGTGGTGGAGGCCGGGCGGATGGACGGGGCGAGCGAGTGGCGGATCTTCACCCGGATCGCGCTGCCCATGATGATCCCGGGCATGGTCACGGTGTTCCTGTTCCAGTTCGTCGCGATCTGGAACAACTTCCTGCTGCCGTACATCATGCTCAGCGACGACGAGAAGTTCCCGCTCACGCTGGGTCTGTACACGCTGCTGGAGCAGGGCTCCAACACCCCCGCGCTGTACACGCTGGTGATCACGGGCGCGTTCCTCGCGGTCCTGCCGCTGATCGCGCTGTTCCTGGTGATTCAGCGGTTCTGGAGCCTCGACCTGCTCTCCGGGGCCGTAAAGTCATGACCATGAGCAATTCGGGGGGCCGGCGCAAACCGCCGACGATCCACGACGTGGCGCGGGAGGCAGGCGTCTCGCGCGGCACCGTCTCGCGTGTGCTCAACGGCGGGCACTACGTCAGCCCCGCCGCGGCCGAGGCGGTCAACGCCGCCATCCGCAGGACCGGGTACGTGGTGAACCGGCACGCCCGCTCGCTGATCACCGGCCGCTCCGACTCGGTCGGCTTCCTGCTGACCGAGCCGCAGGAGCGGTTCTTCGAGGACCCCAACTTCAATGTGCTGCTGCGCGGTTGCACCCAGGCGCTGGCCGCGCACGACGTCCCGCTGCTGCTGATGATCGCGGGCACCGAGGACGAACGGCGGCGCATCACGCGGTACATCACCGCCGGGCATGTCGACGGGGTGCTGCTGGTCTCCAGCCACTCGGGCGATCCGGTCGCGGAGGAACTGCGGGAGGCGGGCGTGCCGCTCGTCGCCTGCGGCAAGCCGATCGGCCTTGGCTCGAAGGTGAGTTACGTGGCCGCCGACGACCGGGACGGGGCCCGGGACATGGTCCGGCATCTGCTGTCACTGGGGCGTCGGCGGATCGGTGTGGTCACCGGTCCGCTGGACACCCCCGGTGGTGTGGAGCGGCTCGCCGGGTACAAGGAGGTGCTGGCCGAGGCGGGCCTCGGGGTCGACGAGAGCCTGATCGTCTCCGGGGACTACAGCCGGGCGAGCGGTGAGGCGGGCGCGGAGCGGCTGCTGGCGCAGGCACCGGACATGGACGCCGTGTTCGTCGCCTCCGACCTGATGGCGCAGGGCGTGCTGGCCGCGCTGCACCGCGCGGGCAAAAAGGTGCCGGATGACATCGCTGTCGGCGGCTTCGACGACTCCCCGGCGGCTACGGCCGCGACGCCCCAGCTCACCACGATCCGGCAGCCGTGGGACCGGATCAGCAACGAGATGGTGCGGGTGCTGCTCGCGCAGATCGGCGGGGAGGATCCGGCGGCGGTGATCCTTCCTACGGAGTTGGTGCGGCGCGCTTCCGCGTGAGCCGGGGCGGCCACTGGGGTGCCGGGAAACGTCGTCGGGCGTCTGCGGCTCAGTCGTGGCCGGCCGCGCCGTTCCCCGCGCCCCTACGGGCGCGACCGCGCCCGTCTCGGAAGCTCCCGCAACCGGTCAGGATCGGAGAAGCCGGAGCGGGCTCCCCGGTCCTAGCGTGAGGGCACCGACGGAAAACCCGTCGGGCCACGCGCCTCAGAAAAAGGAGAGTCCCATGACCGCCGGCGTGCAGACGATCATCTACCCCGTGAAGGACAAGGACCGCGCCAAGGCCCTGTTCACCGCCCTCCTGGGTGTCGAGCCGTACGCGGACGAGCCCTACTACGTCGGTTTCAAGGCCGAGGGACAGGACGTCGGCCTCGACCCGAACGGGCATGCCCAGGGACTGACCGGGCCGGTGCCGTTCTGGCACGTCACCGATCTCCGGGAGCGCCTCGCGGCCCTGCTGGCGGCGGGCGCCGAGGTCGTCCAGGACGTGCGGGACGTCGGCAACGGCAGGCTGATCGCCTCGGTCAAGGACCCCGACGGCAACCCGATCGGCCTCCTCCAGGACCCGGTCGCCTGAGCACCGCCCCTCGGCTCGCCCCGCCGCATGTACCCGCACTAGTTGCACACTCAACGATTGGCCGGATCGGTGCTACGGTGCGGGTATGGCAGTCAAGACGGCCGACGCCCGGCTCGAGGAGCGGTGGCGGGACATCCTCGCCGTGCACGCCCGCACCATGTGCGAGATCGACCGGTCCCTGCATCCGCACGGGCTGGGCGCCAGCGACTTCGAGGTGCTGGACATCCTGGCGACCGAGTCGCCCGCGCAGGGCGACCAGTGCCGGGTGCAGAACCTGGTCGGGCGGGTTCATCTCACCCAGAGCGCGCTGTCCCGGCTGATCGGCCGGCTGGAGAAGGACGGGCTGGTGGAGCGCTCGGTCTGCGCGGAGGATCGCCGCGGGGTGTGGGTGGCGCTCACCCCGAAGGGCCGCGCCCTGCACGCCGAGGTGCTGCCGCTCCAGCGCGCCGTGCTGGAGCGCATGCTGACCGGTCTGGAGCGCCAGGGCAGCCGGCAGGACCAGTAGGGCCTGTCGTCACATTCCCCGCAGGACCGGTGGAGCGCCGGCTCGGCCGTCTACAGCACCAGCTCCGCCCCGTCGGGCAGGATCTCCACGCCCTCCTCGGCAATGCGGGCGCGGGCCGGGGAGGCGGGGTCGAGCAGCGGGTTCGTGTTGTTGAGGTGGGTGTAGATCCGGCGTGCGCCGGGATGCCGGGCCAGGGCGGCGAGGGTGCCGTCCGGGCCGCTGACCGGCAGATGGCCCATGGCGGCCTGGCGGGCCGGGGTCCGTACCGTCATGCCCATCTCGTCGGCCGCGTAGAAGGTGCCGTCCAGCAGCACGCAGTCGGCCTCGGCGCACAGCTCGTCCAGGTCCGGACTCCAGGTGCCCACACAGGGCGCGTAGACCAGCACTCCCCCGCTGGCCAGGTCCTCGACCCGGTACGCCGTCACCCACGGGGCGGACGGCTCCGGCGCCTGCACCGGCACGTACTTCGGGATCTTCGCGCCCAGCGGATGGGCCGTGACCACCAGCCCGCCGGCCAGCACGAACCCGCCGTCGGCCAGGCTGTCCGCCCACTCCCAGGGAGCGTATCGGTCCAGGGCGGCCCGGGCGGGTGCCAGCACGGCGTGGACCGGCGGGGCGGCGTAGACCTTCAGCCGCGCCGCCCCGCGCAGCTCGGCCATGCCGGTGACGTGGTCGGCCTCGGCGTCGGTGAGCAGGACGCCGCGGAGCGGGGTGTCCCGGGGGCCGGGGCCGGGCCACAGCGCCGGTGTGGCGGTGAGCTGGATACGCAGATCGGGCGAGGCGTTCAGCAGCCACCAGTCGCGGCCGTTGCCCGTGACGGCGGCGCACTCCTGGGTGCGGGAGGGCAGCTTGCCGTCCCTCGCCGCCGTACACAGTGAGCAGGCGCAGTTCCACTGCGGGAAGCCGCCACCGGCGGCGGTGCCCAGCAGGACGACCCTCACGACCCCCACTCCTTCGCGCGCCGTGGTCTGTCCGTCGCCGGGGATCTTCCCCTTCCGGCGACGTGTGACCACCCCTTGGCAGGGGTCAGTTCCGGCCGTCCTTCGGCCGATGCGCGGTTGTCCACGGGGGCGGGGGCGGTTGTGTGTCAGCGGGCCAGCAGCGTGCGTACCCCCTGGGACGTGAGCGTCAGGGCGTGCGTGGAGTTGCCGTCTATGGCCAGGGAGAGGTCCTCGTCGGGCCACTGGGAGGCCAGGGCGCCGAGGGGGATGAGACGGTACCGGGAGACGAAGGGCAGGAGCCCGGCCATCTCGCCCTCCGTGGTGAAGACGGGCACGACCGGGCCCCCTCCGGGCTGTTCCAGAACGGGCAGGGCCACGGTCGTGGCGTCGGCGCCCTCTCCGTCGACCGCGTCGTCCGGCACGGGGACGAGCACGTCACTGTGGGCGAGGACGTCCAGCGCGGCCTCGTCCTCGGCGTTCACGGCCAGCGTGTCCAGCGCCTGCTGGGCCGGCGTCGGCAGGTCGTTGTGTGCGGGTGTCTCCATGGCAGGTCCCCAGGTAGCGACGGTCGTACGGGCCACCCGGGGCGGAACCGCACCCGGGCGTGCTCCGCCTCGCGTACCCGGTGGGTCGTGGGGCATGCGTGCGGATCGGCGGGAGATCCGATGGTGCCCGGGAGCGGTGGTGGCCTGGGATCGAGGAAGCCGGCCGGTGAAAGTGGTCGTCCCCACGCGGGACCGCGCGGACAGGCCCTGGCTCGGCCGTATGCCGATGCAGCCATGGTTCCGCGAGCCCAAGAGGGGCGGCTTCACCGCCTCCCTCCGCGACCCGGTGCCCGAGCGGACCCGTTCGCCAGTGCCGGTGGGTGCCCGGTACGCCGGTACAGCCCCGGCCCGGCAATCAGGATCCGACGGCATGGGCGTGGTTCCTCGCCTGCTGGGACGCGGCCTGCGCGACCGGGTGCCGGAGGAGTGTGTCGGGGAAGGAACCGTCGGCCGCGTGACTGGGACGCCGTGCCCTGGGGAACCAGTCCCGCGGCGCGCGGCGCAGCAGCTCCGCCTCCCCGGTGTCGACCAGCCGCCCGCAGACCCGCTGCTCCCATGGTCGGGCCGCAGCCCGGCCCGCAGGAGCAGCTCGGTGAGCGGTTCCTCGCCGAGGCCGCGGGCGGCCGGCTCGCGGATCACCGGCCCCGGCGGCAGGTAACTGCACTCGTACGACACCACGGCCCCGTCGCGACCAGCTCGCGGATCCGCCCCCCCCGTACACGAACTCGCCCTCCCCCAGACGGAGTTCGGCGGCGTGGGCGCTCTCTCGTGCGTCTCGTGTGCGGCGAGGGCGCGCACGCTGGTGGCCACGCCCCGCACGGCCCGGGCGCGGGCCCCGGCGAGCCGGTCCTCCGGCGGCCCGCCGGCGAAGAGGACGTACGAGCCCTTGCCGGTGCGGGTGGTGATCAGGCCTCCTCGGACAGTTCGGCGAGGGCCGCGCGCACGGCCGTACGGCTGACGCCGAACCGCTCGGCGAGGACGTGTTCGCCGGGCAGCCGCGCACCGGCCCGGCCGCTGCCGTCGCGGATCTCCCGGGCGAGGATCCGGCTGATCCGCTGGTGCTCGAGCGGAACGCCGGTCACGGCCCGGCCTCGGCGAGCAGCTCGTCGACCGTGGTGACCCGGACCAGCGGCCGGTACAGCTCCATGATCTGCAGGGCCTTGAGGTGGGAGTCGTCGTCCGCGCCCGCGCAGGCGTCCGCGACCACCAGCACCTCCGTGCCGGCGTCGGCGGCGGCCAGGGCGGTGGAGAGCACACAGCACTCGGTGCTGACACCGGCCAGGACCAGACGGTCGTCCGGGCCGACGCGCGCGGCGAGTTCCGGGATCCACTTGCCGAAGGTGGTGGCGTCCACGACGTGGTCGGCCAGGCCGGCGAACTCGCCGGAGAGCCGCCAGAGTTCGGCGTCCGGGGGCTGCCGGGCGAAGGGCCACTGGTCGTAGTACGCGCGCCAGGCCCCGGCCGGTTCCCCGGGGGCCAGGAAGCGGGTGAAGGTGACGCGGCCCGCGAAGGCCGGCAGCAGGCTGCGCACCCCCGCCGCCGCGTCGGCGTACCGGGGCGTGGCCCATGGGCTCGCCGGGTCGGCGAAGACACGCTGCATGTCGATGACGGCGAGGTGTCCGCCGGTCATGCGTGGAGCACCTCCTCGTCGGTCACCGGGCTCGGTGCCCGCGCCTCCTGGGCGTGGACCCGGCCCCGGCCCGTCAGCAGGTGCCCGAGGAAGGCGACGGCCAGCGACACCAGGACGCCGAGGTTGGCGTAGGCCCAGGCACCGGCCCTGCCGCCGAGGCCCACGGGGCCGAGGAGGTAGCCCTGCCAGGTGAGCCAGCTCGCGGCGGTGTTGGTGACCAGGCCCCAGCCGACGGCCGTGGCGGCGAGGGTGAGGAGCAGGGGCGCCGGGGCGATGTCGCCGTAGCGGCCGTGCGGGCGGTAGAGGTCGCCGTCGTCGTAGTCGCGGCGGCGCAGGGCGAGGTCGGCGAGGACGATGCCGCACCAGGCGGCGATGGGGACGCCGAGCGTGGTGAGGAAGCCCATGAACTGGCCGAGGAAGTCGCCGGCGAAGAACACGATGTAGACCGAGCCGGCGATCATCAGGACGCCGTCGAGGAGAGCGGCCAGATAGCGGGGCACCGGCAGGCCGGCGGAGAGCAGGGCGAGGCCCGAGGAGTAGATGTCGAGGACTGCGCCGCCGACCAGGCCGAGCACGGCGACCACGGCGAACGGCACCAGGAACCAGGTGGGCAGGATCGTGGTGAGCGCGCCGATCGGGTCGGCCGCGACGGCCTTGCTCAGCGCTTGGGAGGAACCGGCCAGCAGCAGGCCGAAGACCAGCAGGAGCAGGGGGGCCGCCGAGGCGCCGAAGGTGGTCCAGCCGATCACCCCGCGGCTGGAGGAACTCCGGGGCAGATAGCGGGAGTAGTCGGCGGCGGCGTTCACCCAGCCCAGGCCGAAGCCGGTCATCATGAACACCAGCGCGCCGATGAACTCCTGCGCGGAGCCGGACGGCACGGCGCTCACCGTGCTCCAGTGGATGTGGCCGGCGACGAGGGCGACGTAGACGACGGTGAGGAAGCCGGTGACCACGGTGATCACCGTCTGCAGCCGCATGATCAGGTCGAAGCCCATGACTCCGCCGACGACGGTCAGCGCGGCCACGACCGCGAGGGCGGCGATCTCGGTCCCGGTGCCGCCGCCCCAGCCGAGGCGGCCGAGGACGGTCGCGGTGGCCATCGTGGCGAGCGCGGTGAGGACGGTCTCCCAGCCGACGGTGAGCATCCAGGAGATCACGGACGGCAGCCGGTTGCCGCGCACTCCGTACGCCGCCCGGCTGAGCACCATCGTGGGCGCCGAGCCGCGCTTCCCGGCGACCGCGACGACCCCGCACAGCAGGAACGAGCCGGCGATGCCGAGCACTCCGGCCGCGAGGGCCTGCCAGAAGGAGATCCCGAAGCCGAACGCGAAGGCGCCGTAGCTCAGGCCGAGTACGGAGACGTTGGCGCCGAACCAGGGCCAGAACAGCGAACGCGGGGTGCCCTTGCGCTCCGCGTCCCCGATGACGTCGAGGCCGTGAGTCTCCACCTGCAGCGGGCGGCCGGCGGATCTGCCGCCGGTGCTGTCGAGCGGTTCCTGCGGTTGCGTCATCGCCGAGCCACCTGCCCTACCTGTCCAGACGTGTCCCCTCACGCTAGAGCCGGGCCGGCGGGCCGTCAGGCCTTTTCGTCCAACGGCCCGGCCGGTCCTCGTGGGTTCAGCGGTCGAACTCCTCCTGGATCGGTGTCCTCGGCTCCTCCCGCAGGTGCTGGGAGAGTCCCGGCTTGCCGCCCTCCCGTGCCTGTTCCGCGCGCTGTGCGGCGGTGCGGTCGAGGTCGGAGTCCGGATCCACCCGTACCGACCTCGCCACGTCCTCGCGGCCGGTGTACTGCTCGGCGGGGATGCCGCGCAGGGCCTTGACGACCTCGTCCGACGCGCCCGCCTCACGCGCGGCCGTGACCAGGCGGTCCTTGTCGGCCGGGTACGACACGTCCTTCAGCGCGGCCAGCACCTCGGGGACGCTGGTGCGTGCCGTGCTCATGGCTCCTCCTCACTCGTCGCCTTCCTCGGCGTTCTCGTCCGCGGTGTCCTCGCCCTCGGCCTGGGACGGAGTCGTACGCGACGGCTGCTCGGCCTCCGCGCTGCCCGGCTCCCGCTCGCCCTCGGCCTGCGAAGGGGTGCTCTCGCTCAGGGGGCCTCCCACACGCGTCCGTGCCGGTTCCAAAGCCCTCGGGTACCCGTCCGTCACGGGTCCCAAGACAGGGGGAGATCCGTGAATCCGCTGCCAGTGGGTGGGTACCTGGGCAGTCCCGGCGCGGCGTTGCGGCGCCGGTGTACCGAGGACCATCTCACCGCCTGGAGGAGCCATGGCGGGTATCAACCCCCCTGACCTGCAGAAAGCGCTGTCCGGCGCGGAGTACCCGGCGAACTCCGACCAGCTTCGGAAGGTCGCCGAGAAGAACCACGCGTCCAAGGAGGTCACCGAGCGCATCGCGCACCTCGGGAAGAAGGAGTTCCAGAACCCCGCCGAGGTGAGCAAGGCCGTCTTCCAGAACGAATGACCGGCCGCGGTGTGCGGTGGCCGGGGCACCTCGCCCCGGCCACCGCGCGTTCCGCGCACACGCGGCCGGGCTCAGTCCTGCGCGCGCACGGCGGGC
The DNA here is from genome assembly GCF_006715785.1 of Streptomyces puniciscabiei. Classification (NCBI taxonomy): domain Bacteria; kingdom Bacillati; phylum Actinomycetota; class Actinomycetes; order Kitasatosporales; family Streptomycetaceae; genus Streptomyces; species Streptomyces puniciscabiei. The sequence continues at coordinate 63,721 of NZ_VFNX01000005.1, read as the reverse complement.
AGGCCCAGGGCGACCGGGCCGGCGGCGCCCCCGGCCTTGCACGTGTCGTGGCAGTCCTTCTCCAGGCTGCAGCACAGCGAGCAGATCGCGCCGTGGTGGAAGGGGCAGCCGGCCATGTCCGGCCGTTCGAAGCCGGTCGCGCACACCGAGCAGGTCAGGGTGGCCGCCGAGGGCAGCCCGTCGGGTCCGAGCAGCGGCTCGTCCAGAACGTCCGCGCGGGCGATGTAGTACTTGCCCTTCGTGAGCACGGCGAACAGCGGCGAGAGCACCATGGCGAGGAACAGCGCGATGAAGGGGGAGAACGCCTTGCCGAAGGCGTCGAAGTACGCGGCGATGGACACCGCCGACGCGATCAGCATGGAACCGAAGCCGACCGGGTTGAAGTGGTGCAGGTGGGCCCGCTTGAACTCGATGTACGACGGGCTCAGCTTCAGCGGCTTGTTGATGACCAGGTCGGCGACGACCGCGCCGATCCAGGCGATCGCCACGTTGGAGTAGAACCCGAGGACGGTGTTGAGGAAGCCGAAGACGCCGCCCTCCATCAGGGCGAGGGCGATGCCCACGTTGAGGAAGATGTAGACGACGCGGCCGGGGTGACGGTGGGTCAGCCGGGAGAAGAAGTTCGACCAGGACAGCGAACCGGAGTAGGCGTTCGTGGAGTTGATCTTCACCTGGGAGAGGATGACGAAGAAGGTGGCCAGCCCCAGGGCGACGGGCGCGGCGAAGGTCCCGAACCCGTGGACGTACTGCTGGATCGGCTCGTTGGCCTTGGCCAGCCCCACGCTCGAGGCGATGCAGAAGGCGAGGAAGGCGCCGCCGATCTGCTTCAGCGCGCCCAGCACCACCCACCCGGGCCCGGCACCGAGGACCGCGGCCCACCACTGCCTGCCGTTGCCGGCCGTCCTGTCGGGCATGAAGCGCAGGTAGTCGACCTGCTCCCCGATCTGCGCGATCAGCGACAGGGCGACGCCGGCGCCCGCCCCGACCCCGAGCATGCTGATGCTCGACCCGGTGGGCGAGTTGCCCGCGAAATGCGTGAACTCGGCGAACTTCCCGGGCTCCTGGATCGCGATGGACACGAACGGCGCGACCATCAGCACCAGCCAGACCGGCTGGGTCCACACCTGCATCTTCGACAGCGCGGTCATGCCGTACACGACGAGCGGCAGGATGATCAGCGAGCAGATGACGTAGCCCACGGGCAGCGGTATGTGCAGGCCCAGTTCGAGCGCCTGCGCCATGATCGAGCCTTCCAGGGCGAAGAAGATGAAGGTGAAACTCGCGTAGATCACCGAGGTCAGCGTCGAGCCCAGATATCCGAATCCGGCGCCCCGGGTCAGCAGGTCCATGTCGATGGAGTACTTCGCCGAGTAGTACGAGATCGGGATGCCGGTGAGGAAGATGACCACCGCCGCGGTCAGGATCGCCACCATGGCGCTGGCGAAGCCGTGGGAGACGGCGATCGAGCCGCCGATGGCGAAGTCCGCGAGATAGGCGATGCCGCCGAGGGCCGTGGTGGCCACGACGTACGGCGTCCAGCGGCGGAAGGACTTGGGCGCGTAGCGCAGCGAGTAGTCCTCCAGGGTGTCGTTCTGCGTCCACCCGTTGTACGTCCGGGCGCCCGGGGAGGACGGCGGGGCTGGCGGCGCCTGATTGTCGACGGTCTCCGTCACGGCTGCTCCCTCTTCCTGCGGTCCGCCTCGGTGGCCCCGAGGCGTTGCAGGGAAGGTTCGCGCCGCGTCATTACTGCGCCGTTTCGCCTCCTTTACGACGGCGGACATGCTGAGGGGGATCGCCGCTGGTCACCGGCGCGGGGCCGTCGGGTGCGGGTGCATTTCCCCTTCCTTCCCGGTGGCCTTCCGCTTCCTTCTCGGTGGCCTTCCGCGCGGTGGCCGGCTCGGGCAGGGTGCGCAGCAGGAGCCGGCTCAGCGCCGGCATGAGGATGAGCGGGGTCAGGGCGGTCCGCGGGGTGGTGGCGTCGGCGAGCCTGCCGATGAGCGGGCTCGCGAGACCGCCGACGCTGACGGCCAGGCCCAGGGTGATGCCTCCCGCCGTACCGACGCGGGCGCGCAGACAGTCCTGGCCGAGCGTGACCCGGAGGGAGAACGGCACGTACAGGCCGGCGGAGGTCAGCGCCACGCACGCGTACAGCGCGGGACCAGCGACGAACACCACACCCGCGACCGCCGCTACGGAGACCAGGTAGGACCAGCGGCACACCGTGACCCGGTCCCACCGCTCCGCCGGCGCGCCGCCCAGCACGGAGCCGACGGCGCCGCCGAGATGGAGCACGAACAGCGCGGCGGTGCCGGCGGCCGCGCTTCCTCCGAGGCGCTGCCCGGCGTACAGGGAGAGAAAGCTGCTCAGCCCGATGAACACGACCGAGCGGCACACCACGACCAGCGACAGCTTCACGAACGACGGCGTGCGGTTACAGCCCCGCCCGCCGGCGCCGTACCGCCCGCGCGGACGGCTGTCGCGCCCCTGTGCGCGGTCGCGTGGTCCGGAGTGCGGCGGCCCGGGTAGGCGGTACGCACGTTCACACGCACGCCCACCCGGCGCGGCGTGGCGCGTTCGGCGCGGGAGCGGGCGGCGGTGAGGATGGCGGGCGGGAGCAGCCGGCTGGGAGGTGGGTATGACGGTGCAGCGGATCGGCCTGGTGGTGCACGGCGGCCGGGCCGAGGCCGTGGCCGCCGCGCAAGTGGTGCGCGAGTGGTGCGCGGAGCACGCCGTGGGGTGCGCGGACATCGACGTGTGGCGGGAGGGGGCGCGGCACAGCGCCCGGGAGGAGGTCGACGCGGCGGGCGATCCCGACCTCATCGTCACCCTCGGCGGGGACGGCACCTTTCTGCGCGGCGCCCGGATGGCGGCCGAGAACGACGCCCTGGTCCTCGGCGTCGACCTCGGGCGCGTCGGCTTCCTCACCGAGGTCCCGGCCTCGGCGGTGCGCACGGCGCTGGACGCGGTCCGGTCCGAGCGGATCACCGTGGAGAGCCGGATGCTCCTCACCATGCGGGCGTCCTGCCGGCTGGAGGTGCCCGCGCAGATGGAGGCGCTGCTGCGGTACGGCCGCGGGCCGATGCTGCCGCCGCCCCGCGTGCGGTCGGAGTGCGAGGTCGGTGACGACTGGGGCGTCGCCCTCAACGTCACGGCTCTCAACGACGTCGTCGTGGAGAAGCTCGCCAGGGACCGGCAGGTGTCGGTGGGGGTGTATCTGGCCGGCCGGCTGCTGGCCAGCTACTCCGCCGACGCGCTCCTGGTGGCCACGCCGACGGGGTCCACCGCGTACAGCTTCGCCGCCGGCGGCCCGGTGGTCTCGCCGCGCGCGGAGGGGCTGGTCTTCACTCCGGTCGCGCCGCACATGGTGTTCAACCGCTCGGTCGTGGCCGCGCCCGACGAGCCCATCGCCCTGCGGGTCCTGGACCGGTCGGGACAGGCCGCCGTCAGCATCGACGGTCAGCTGCGCGGCGTGCTCGGCCCCGGGGACTGGATCGGCGTGTACGCCGCGCCACGCCGGCTGAAGGCGGTCCGGCTGGGCCCGATGGACTTCTACGGCCGGCTGCGCGAGCGGATGAACCTCACGGACGCGCCTGCCGCGCTAGCCGACGGGAAGGCCGCTCCCCTGTGGCCCATCACCTCACCCCGGCCGGGCGACCTGGCCCACCTCGCGCTGCCCCCGGCTCCCGAGGAGGGGCGTCGGCTGTCCTGAGAACCGGGGGCGGTGGGAACCCACAGCCCACACACCGGTCAACAGCCGTTCGCAGCCGTCCTCTTGGGCGGGGTGCGCGACGGGATCCCGGCCCCGCGCCGCGCTCATGCCCCCCGCCGGCGCCTCACGCGGTCACCGGGTCAGTCCGTCGTGGACGACTCCCGCTTCGGCAGCTTCCAGTTCGGTCGCGGGAAGTGGCAGGTGTAGCCGTTGGGGTAGCGCTCCAGGTAGTCCTGGTGCTCGGGCTCCGCCTCCCAGAAGTCGCCCACGGGTTCCACCTCCGTGACCACCTTCCCCGGCCACAGCCCGCTCGCCTCGACGTCCGCGATCGTGTCCAGGGCGACGCGGTGCTGTTCCTCGTCGCCGTAGAAGATGGCGGACCGGTAGCTGCGCCCGATGTCGTTGCCCTGGCGGTCCCGCGTGGTCGGATCGTGGATCTGGAAGAAGAACTCCAGGATGTCGCGGTAGCTCGTCACCGTGGGATCGAAGAGGATCTCGATGGCCTCGGCGTGGTCGCCGTGATCGCGGTACGTCGCGTTCGGTGTGTCACCGCCGCTGTAGCCGACGCGAGTGGAGACCACGCCCGGCTGCTTGCGGATCAGATCCTGCATGCCCCAGAAACAACCGCCCGCCAGGACGGCCCGCTCGGTTCCCACGGTCATCGGTCACTCCCTGAAGCTCGAGCCCGGCGCGGTCGTGGACGTGCCGGTTCCATGGTCACCCAGCCTAATACGGCCCACGCTCGTCCGGCCTTCGCCCCTGTCCGCGAACCTTCTGCCCGATCCGCACGCGGGTCCGGGCATCGGGAATCCGGATGGATCGAGTTGGTCTAGTCCTCTTGACGGGGTGACCCACCGGCGCTTTGGTATGTACCAACTCGGCTCGCACGGCACCACCACCCACCCCTCCACGCCCGAGGCACCCCCAGAAGGGGAACTGTCATGCACCTGGCAAGATTTGCGGCTTCCGCATGCGCGCTCACGCTCGCGGCCACCGGAGCCGTCGTGGCTTCGGCACCGGCCGGCAGCGCCGCGGCGGCGAGCAGCGTCTACTCCGTGGCTCCCTACGTCGACATGTCCAACAGTCAGGAAGGACTCCTCGACACCGCCATCACCGGACACCAACTCAAGGCCTACACCGCGGCGTTCGTGCTCGGTGAAGGCTGCAACCAGATCTGGGGCGACACCCTCCCCATCGGCAACGACTCCTACACCGACCCGGAGATCGCCAAGGCGAAGTCCGAGGGCGCCTCCGTCATCATCTCCTCGGGCGGGGCGAGCGGCGAGCCGCTCGCCTGGACGTGTTCCACCCAGAGCAGCATCGACGCCGGATACCAGGCCCTCATCAACGACTACGGCGTCACCCGGCTCGACTTCGACGTCGAGGGCGCCGCCGTCGCGGACACCGCGGCCACGGCCCGCCAGATGCAGGCGATGAAGGACCTCAAGGCGTCCAACCCCGGCCTGCAGTTCTCCATGACCCTGCCGGTACTGACCAGCGGCCTGACCAACGACGGCGTCAACATCCTCAAGGCCGCCAAGAACGCGGGCATCAGGATCGACGTGGTCAACATCATGGCCATGGACTACTACGCGGGCACGGGCACCGAGATGGGCCAGGGCGCGGTCGAGGCGGCCAGGGCCACGCTGGCACAGATGCAGTCCGTCGACTCCGGTTACACCTACGCCAATCTCGGGATCACCCCGATGATCGGCAAGAACGACGACGGTTCGACGTTCACCCTGGCCGACGCCCGGACCGTGGAGACCTTCGCCGCGCAGAACGGCGTCGGACGGCTCGCGTTCTGGTCCGTCAACCGCGACCAGCCGTGCAGCGGCAGCGCCAACTCCCTGCCCACGTGCAGCGAGATCAGCCAGAACAGCCTGGCGTTCACGGACGCGTTCGTGCCGTACGAGGGCACCTCGGGCGGCGGCGGGGGCACGACGAGTGACTTCTCCGTGTCCCTGTCGCCCGGCTCCGCCACGGTCGCCCAGGGCGGTTCCACGACCGCCACCGTCGCCACGGCCGTCACCTCCGGCAGCGCCGAATCCGTCAGCCTCTCGGCCTCCGGCGCGCCCTCCGGCGTCAGTGTCTCCTTCAGCCCCGGCTCCGTGACGTCCGGGGGCACCTCGACCCTGACGGCGACGGCCGGCTCCTCCGTGGCCGCGGGCACCTACCCGATCACCGTCACCGGCACCGCGGCCAGTGGCAGCCACAGCGCGACCTACACGCTCACCGTCACCTCCAGTGGCGGCGGGGGCGGGGGCGGCGGGGGCTCGCTGACCAACGCCGGCTTCGAAACCGGCGGTCTGAGCCCCTGGACCTGTACGGGCGGCAGCACGGTGGTCGCCGGCCCGGTCCACAGCGGCAGCCACGCCCTCCAGGTCACCCCGAGCTCCAGCGGGACCGGCGAATGCGACCAGACCGTCACCCTGTCCCCCAACCACGCCTACACGCTCAGCGGTTGGGTCCAGGGCCCCTACGCCTACCTCGGGGTCAGCGGCGGCGCCACCGCCGGCACCTGGTCCAGCAGCACGAGCTGGAACCAGCTGACCGTCAACTTCACCACGGGAAGCAGCGGAACGGTCACGGTCTACGTCCACGGATGGTACGGCCAGTCCGACGTCCACGCCGACGACTTCACCCTCGGCTAGAAGAACGCCACAGGTATGCGCTCCCCCGCATGCCGAACCCCGCCGTGTCCTGCTGTTCCGGCCGTGACGGTGTGCGCCTCGCCCACCGGGAACTGGGCGAGGGCAGGCCGCTGGTGCTGCTGCACGGCTTCACCGGGGACGGGACGCTGTGGCTGCTGAACGGCCAGGCGGAGGTGCTCGCGGCAGCCGGTCGTCGCGTGATCCTGCCGGACCTGCGCGGGCACGGCAGGAGCGCGAAGCCCCAGGGCGCCTCCGCCTGCCCCCCGGACGTGCCGGCCGAGGACGGCTTCGCTCTCCTCGACCACCTGGGGCTGACCGAGTACGACCTCGGGGGGTATTCGCTCGGTGCCCGGATCGTGGTGAGGATGCTGGTGCGCGGCGCGGCACCCGGCCGGGCCGCGGTCGCGGGCCAGGGCCTGCGTCAGGTGCTCGGCACGGGAGGCGGGGCGGGGGCGTCCCTGCGGCCGGTTCTCACCGGCTGGGGGACGTTCGAGCCGGGATCGCCGGAGGAGCGCTCCGAACGGTGGCTCCGGTCGGGCGACGCGGATCCGGTCGCGCTCCTCCACGTCCTCGACTCGCTCGTCGCCACGCCGGCCGAGCAGATGGGCCGGATCGACGTACCGACGCTCGTCGCGACGGGCGCCGACGATCCGCGCACCGCCTCGGCCGCCGAGCTGATCGAGGCGCTGCCCCACGCCACCGGGACCGTCGTCCCCGGAAACCACTGGACGGCGGCCGGCGCGCCGGAACTGGTCACGGCCATCGTGGACTTCCTCGCCGGCCGCCGGTGATCACCACCCGTCTCCGAGCACGCCCGGTACGGCGCTGCCCGGGGCCCTCGCAGCGGGGGCACGCGGCGCGGCGGGCCGTGGTGGGCGCCACCGCCGGGACCTACTGCGCCCCGTACACCGGCAGCGGGGGCTCCGCCTCGGCGACGAGTTTCAGGGCCGCCTCACCCGCCTCCGCCGGCGTCCAGCGGGCACCCTTGTCGATGGTGGGGCCCGGGCGCCAGCCCTGCATGACGGTGATGCGGCCGCCCTCGGACTCGAAGACGCGGCCGGTCACACCCGCGGAGGCGGCGGAGCCCAGCCAGACCACGAGCGGGGAGACGTTCTCGGGGGCCATGGCGTCGAAACCGCCGTCCTCCGGCGCGGCCATGGTCTCGGCGAAGGTGTGCTCGGTCATCCGGGTCCGGGCGGCCGGGGCGATGGCGTTGACCTGGACGCCGTAGCGCGCCAGTTCGGCGGCGGCGACCAGGGTCAGGCCGAGGATCCCGGCCTTGGCGGCGGAGTAGCCGCCCTGGCCGACGCTGCCCAGCAACCCGGCTCCGGAGCTGGTGTTGATCACGCGGGCCTCGGGAGTGCGGCCCGCCTTCGCCTCGGCACGCCAGTGCGCGGCGGCGTGCCTGAGCGGCAGGAAGTGGCCCTTGAGGTGGACGCGTACGACCGCGTCCCAGGCGTCCTCCTCGAGGTTGACGAGCATGCGGTCGCGCAGGAACCCGGCGTTGTTGACCAGGGTGTCCAGGCGGCCGTAGGTCTCCAGCGCGGTGGCGACGAGCGAGGCCGCGCCCTCGGCGGTGGCGATGTCGCCCCCGTGCGCGACGGCCTCGCCGCCGAGCGCGCGGATCTCGTCGACGACCTGCTGAGCCGGTCCGGCGGCCCCGCCGGTGCCGTCGAGGCCGACGCCGAGGTCGTTGACGACGACCTTGGCCCCCTCGGCGGCGAGAGCCAGGGCGTGTGCGCGGCCCAGGCCGCGGCCCGCGCCGGTGACGGCGGCCACGCGTCCGGTGCACAGTCCGGTCATGGGAAGGGTCCTCTCGTGGGTGCCGGAGTACGGGTCACTTGTTGACGTCTGCCGCGTCGAGGAAGGCGGGGCGCTCCCCTCCGCCGTGGACGTGCAGGCTCGCCCCGCTGATGTAGGTGGCCCGGTCGGAGGCGAGGAAGACGCAGGCGTCGCCGATGTCGGCGGGCGCGGCGAGGCGGCCGAGCGGGACGGTACGGCCCACGGCGGCGATGCCGTCCTCGTCCCCGTAGTGCAGGTGCGACAGTTCGGTACGGACCATGCCGGGGACGACCGTGTTGACCCGCACCCGCGGCGCCCACTCCACGGCCATCGAGCGGGCGAGGCTGTCCAGGCCCGCCTTGGCCGCGCCGTACGCCGCGGTGCCGGGTGAGGGGCGGGTTCCGCTGACGCTGCCGATCATCACGATCGACCCGCCCCGCTGCTGACCGCGCATCACCTCGTACGCGGCGAGCGACGCGGTGAGGGGGGCGAGGAGGTTCAGCTCCACGACCCGGGCGTGCCGTGCGGCCCCGCCCTCGCCGAGCAGCCGGAAGGGGGTGCCCCCGGCGTTGTTGACGAGGGTGTCGAGGCGCCCGTACTCGTCCCGCACCCGCTCGAAGAAGGCGCCGACCGCGTCGGTGTCGCGCAGTTCGACGGGGAGGAAGCGAGCCGTCCGGCCGGCCGCCTCGACCGGCGCCTGCGGGGGCCGGCGCGCGCAGGTCACGACGTCCGCGCCGGCCTCCAGGAACGCCCGGGCGATGCCGGCGCCCACGCCCCGGGTGCCGCCGGTGACCACCGTGACGCGTCCGGTGAGATCGATGACCGCCGCCAAAGGGCACCTCCCGCAGCGCGCGCTCCGCTGCTACCTTCATGCCTAACAAACGTTTGGTGGAAAGGTAGCTGATCCGCTCATGGGTGTCTCCACCTCCGCCCCCGAAGACGGGGTCGCCGTCGTCACCGTGGACTTCCCGCCGGTCAACGCCCTTCCCGTGCGGGGCTGGTCCGACCTGGCCGCCGCCGTGCGCGCCGCCGGCGCCGACCGGAAGGTCCGGTGCGTGGTGCTCGCCGCCGAGGGCCGCGGCTTCAACGCCGGCGTCGACATCAAGGAGATGCAGCGCACGGCCGGGCACACGGCCCTCGTCGGTGCCAACCGCGGTTGCTACGACGCGTTCGCCGCGGTGTACGACTGCGAGGTCCCGGTGGTCGCCGCCGTACAGGGCTTCTGTCTGGGCGGCGGTATCGGGCTGGTGGGAAACGCCGACGCGATCGTCGCCGCCGACGACGCGGTCTTCGGCCTGCCCGAACTGGACCGGGGCGCCCTGGGCGCGGCCACCCATCTCGCCCGGCTGGTGCCCCAGCACCTGATGCGGGCCCTGTACTACACCTCGCGCACCGTCACCGCCGAGGAGCTGCACCGGCACGGCTCGGTGTGGCGGGTGGTCCCGCGTGCCCAACTCCGCGAGGCGGCGGGGGAGTTGGCACGGGAGATCGCCGCCAAGGACGGGTCCCTGATCCGCCTGGCCAAGGCTGCGATCAACGGCATCGACCCGGTCGACGTGCGCCGCAGCTACCGCTTCGAGCAGGGCTTCACCTTCGAGGCCAACCTCACCGGCGTCGCCGACCGCGTCCGCGACACCTTCGGCGAGGCCCGGGAGTCCGTCGGCACGGACCAGGAGCAGCGGTCATGAGCAGGGACAAGACGATGACCGTCGAGGAGGTCGTCGGCCGGCTGGACAGCGGCATGACGATCGGCATCGGCGGCTGGGGTTCGCGGCGCAAGCCGATGGCACTGGTGCGGGCGCTGCTGCGCTCGGACCTCACCGACCTGACCGTCGTCTCCTGCGGCGGCCCGGACGTCGGCCTGCTCGCGGCGGCGGGAAAGATCCGCACGCTGGTCGCGGCCTTCGCCACCCTCGACTCCATCCCCCTGGAGCCGCACTTCACGGCGGCCCGGCAGCGGGGCGCGCCGGAGCTGGTGGAACTGGACGAGGCCATGGTCATGTGGGGGCTCACCGCGGCCGCGCACCGGCTGCCCTTCCTGCCGGTCCGGGCCGGTCTCGGATCCGACGTGATGACGGTCAACCCCCGGCTGCGGACGGTGCGTTCGCCGTACGAGGACGGCGAGGAACTCGTCGCCGTACCCGCCCTGCGCCTGGACGCGGCGCTGGTGCACCTCAACCGGGCGGACGTGCACGGCAACGCCCAGTACCTGGGCCCGGATCCCTACTTCGACGACCTGTTCTGCGAGGCCGCCGACGCCGCCTACGTCTCCTGCGAGCGGATCGTGGACAGCGCCGACCTGCTCAAGGACGCCGGGCCGCAGACCCTGCTGGTCAAGCGCGCGTTCGTGACCGGCGTCGTGGAGACACCGAACGGCGCCCACTTCACCTCCTGCGTCCCCGACCACGACCGTGACGAGGCGTTCCAGCGGGCCTACGCACGGGCGGCCCGGGACCCGCAGGCCTGGCGGGCCTTCGCCGAGCGGTTCCTGTCCGGCGACGAGGACGCGTACCAGGCCGCGGTGACGGCGTTCCACGAGGAGGCCCCACATGAGTGACCGCCGTACGGCGACGAGGGCGACGCGCGCCGAGTACTGCGTGGTGGCCTGCGCCGAGGCCTGGCGTGGCGCGGGCGAGGTGCTGGCGAGCCCGATGGGGACCGTCCCGACGATCGGTGCCCGGCTGGCGAGGCTCACCTTCTCCCCCGACCTGCTGCTGACCGACGGCGAGGCACTGCTGATCGGTGACGTCCCGGCGGTCGGCGCCCGGCCCGGGGTGGTCGAGGGCTGGCTGCCCTTCCGGCAGCACCTGGCCCTGGTCGCGACCGGGCGGCGGCACGTGATGATGGGCGCGAGCCAGCTCGACCGGTACGGCAACCAGAACATCTCCTGCATCGGCGACTGGGCCAGGCCCACCCGGCAGTTGCTGGGTGTGCGCGGCGCTCCCGCCAACACCCTGAACAATCCGACCAGTTACTGGGTGCCGCGGCACTCGACGCGGGTGTTCGTCGAGCGGGTGGACATGGTGTGCGGCGTGGGCTACGACCGTGCCGCGGCGGCCGGTCCCGCCGCGTCCCGGTACCACCACATCGCGGACGTCGTCAGCGACCTGGGCGTCTTCGACTTCCGGACGCCCGAGCGGACGATGCGGCTGCGCTCGCTGCACCCGGGGGTCACGGTCGAGCAGGTCGTCGAGGCCACCGGCTTCCCGCTGACGGTCCCGGACGAGGTGCCGTACACCCGCGAACCCACGGACGCGGAGCTGCGGCTGATCCGCGAGGTCATCGACCCGGGGGCGCTGCGCGACCGCGAGGTGCCCGCGTGACCGGCATCGCGATCGCCACCCCGCTGACCGAGCTCGTCGGGGTACGGCACCCGATCGTGCAGACCGGCATGGGATGGGTGGCCGGTCCCCGTCTGGTGTCGGCCACCGCCCGGGCCGGCGCCCTCGGGATCCTCGCCTCGGCCACCATGACGACGGAGCAGTTGCGCGCGGCCGTCCGTGAGGTCAAGTCCCGTACCGACGCGCCCTTCGGGGTCAATCTGCGGGCCGACGCCTCGGACGCGGCCGAACGGGTGCGGATCATCATCGAGGAGGGGGTGCGGGTCGCCTCGTTCGCGCTCGCGCCCTCCCGGGAGCTGATCGCCCGGCTGAAGGACGCCGGCGTGGTGGTCATCCCGTCCATCGGGGCCCGGCGGCACGCGGAGAAGGTCGCCGCGTGGGGCGCCGACGCGGTGGTGGTGCAGGGCGGGGAGGGCGGCGGGCACACCGGGAAGGTCGCCACCACGGTCCTGCTTCCCCAGGTGGTCGACGCGGTCGGCATCCCGGTCGTCGCGGCCGGCGGTTTCCACGACGGCCGCGGCCTGGTCGCCGCCCTCGCCTACGGTGCCGCGGGGATCGCCATGGGCACCCGCTTCCTGCTCACCTCCGACAGCACCGTCCCCGACGCGGTCAAGGCCCGGTACCTGGCGGCCACGGTGGACGACGTGACCGTCACGACCAGGGTCGACGGGCTCCCCCACCGGATGCTGCGCACCGAACTGGTCGACTCCCTGGAACGCTCGGGCCGGGCGACGGCGCTGCTGCGCGCCGTACGTCACGCGGCGTCCTTCAAAGCGCTGTCCGGCACGAGCTGGGCGCGGATGGTCCGGGACGGCCTGGCCATGCGGCACGGCAAGGAGCTGACCTGGAGTCAGGTCCTGCTGGCCGCCAACACCCCCATGCTGCTGAGGGCGTCGATGGTCGAGGGCCGGACCGACCTCGGTGTGATGGCCTCCGGGCAGGTCGCCGGTCTGATCCACGACCTGCCGTCCTGCGCCGGGCTCGTGGACCGGATCATGACGGAGGCCGGGGCCGTCCTCCGCGGGCTGCCGTCGGCCGAGTAGCACTGTCCCGGCGCGCTCGATCGGGCAATGTCCCGCCGGCCTCGCCGTGGCCGGCGCGGTGAGGTCACGAACCCCGCCGCCTGCGCACGGCCACAGACGGCGGGGGAGCGGCGGGTCAGAGCCGCTCGACGATGGTGACGTTGGCCTGGCCGCCGCCCTCGCACATGGTCTGCAGGCCGTAGCGTCCGCCGGTGCGCTCCAGCTCGTGCAGCAGCGTGGTCATGAGCTTGGTGCCGGTGGCGCCCAGCGGGTGGCCGAGGGCGATGGCGCCGCCGTTGACGTTGACCTTCTCCGGATCCGCGCCGGTCTCCTTCAGCCAGGCGAGCACCACGGAGGCGAAGGCCTCGTTGATCTCCACGAGGTCGATGTCATCGAGGGTCATCCCGGCCTTCTTCAGAGCGTACGCGGTGGCCGGGATCGGCGCGGACAGCATCCGGATGGGGTCCTCGCCGCGCACCGAGAGATGGTGGACGCGGGCGCGGGGCGTCAGACCATGTTCCCGCACGGCTCGTTCACTCGCGATCAGCAGGGCGGAGGCGCCGTCGGAGACCTGGGAGGAGACGGCGGCCGTCAGCCGGCCGCCCTCGACCACCGGCTTCAGCGCCGCCATCTTCTCCGGCGTGGTGTCGCGGCGGGGCCCCTCGTCGCGGGTCACCTCCCCGTAGGGGGCGAGTTCGCGGTCGAAGCGGCCCTCGTCGATGGCGCGGACGGCCCGTTGGTGGGAGCGGAGCGCGAACTCCTCCATGTCCCGGCGGGAGATGCCCCACTTGTCGGCGATCATCTCGGCGCCGGCGAACTGGTTGACCGGCCGGTCGCCGTAGCGGGCCCGCCAGCCCTCGGAGCCGGCGAAGGGGCCCTGGGTGAGCCCCAGGGGCTCGGCCGCCTGGCGGGTGGCGAAGGCGATCGGGATCATCGACATGTTCTGCACCCCGCCCGCGACCACCAGGTCCTGGGTGCCGGAGAGCACCGCCTGCGCGGCGAAGTGCAGGGCCTGCTGGGAGGAGCCGCACTGGCGGTCCACGGTCACCCCCGGCACCTCCTCGGGCAGCCCGGCGGCCAGCCAGCAGGTACGGGCGATGTCGCCGGCCTGCGGGCCGACGGTGTCCAGGCAGCCGAGGACGACGTCCTCGACGGCGGCTGGGTCGACGCCCGAGCGCTCCATCAGCGCCCTCAGCACATGGGCGCCGAGATCGGCCGGGTGGACGGCGGCCAGCCCGCCGCCGCGCCTGCCGACCGGCGTGCGAACCGCTTCGACGATGTATGCCTCGGCCATGGCCCCTCCTTGGGGGATCGGTGATGTCTGCGGTCTCATGCGCGGCGTCGCGGTGCCCTCCGGCACCGTCGACGGGCACGGGCGGGCGATCTCCTGCGTGCGGTGCCGTCCGTCCGGCCGGTCCCAGGACGCGGCGACCCCACGGTGTCGCGCGCGAAGCGGCAGATGAGCCGGACGCCGAGCCCGGCACGGAAGAGCTCGACGGCCGTCCTGTGCTCCGGCGTTCCCGGCCACCCCTGCTCGAACCGGATCTGCGCGTCGGCGGGGGGACACGCGTGTCCCAGGCGCTGTCCCCGGGACCACGCCCGCAGGCGAGGACGGCCGCTGCCCGCGCGTGTCCGGGCGGCGGCCCGGATCCGGCGGCCGGTGGTGGCGGTGCGGCCCTGCCCGGCGGACACCCCGGCTGCGGCCGCGGCAGTTCCTCGCGCCGCTCGGGCGAGGGCCCCCCGGCGGTCGTCCCGCTGCTCATGCTGCACCGTCGTCCCGGACGCCCGCAGGCGAGGACGGCCGCTGCCCGCGCGTGTCCGGGCGGCGGCCCGGATCCGGCGGCCGGTGGTGGCGGTGCGGCCCTGCCCGGCAGACACCCCGGCTGCGGCCGCGGCAGTTCCTCGCGCCGCTCGGGCGAGGACCCCGCGGCGGTCGTCCCGCTGCTCATGCTGCACCGTCGTCCCGGACGCCCGCAGGCGAGGACGGCCGCTGCCCGCGCGTGTCCGGGCGGCGGCCGGATCCGGCGGCCGGTGGTGGCGGTGCGGCCCTGCCCGGCGGACACCCCGGCTGCGGCCGCGGCAGTTCCTCGCGCCGCTCGGGCGAGGACCCCGCGGCGGTCGTCCCGCTGCTCATGCTGCACCGTCGTCCCGGCTCAGGCCTGCTGGCTGCTGACGGACAGGACCTCCCCGGTCAGGTACGAGGAGTAGCCGCTGGCCAGGAAGACGATGACGTTGGCGACCTCCCACGGCTCGGCCCAGCGGCCGAAGGCCTCGCGGGCGGTCAGTTCCCGCAGCAGCTCCGGCGTGGTGACCTTCACCAGGTGCGGGTGCATGGCGAGGCTGGGCGAGACGGCGTTCACCCGCACCCCGTACTCCGCGGCCTCCACGGCGGCGCAGCGGGTGAGGGCCATGACCCCGGCCTTGGCGGCGGCGTAGTGCGCCTGGCCCCGCTGCGCCCGCCAGCCGATCACCGAGGCGTTGTTGACGACGACGCCCCCGGCGCCCGCCGCCTTCATCCGGCGCAGCGCGGCGCGGGTGCAGCGGAAGGTGCCGGTGAGGGTGACGTCGAGGACCTTGTCCCACTGAGCGTCGGTCATCTCGACCAGGTCGGCGGTGCCGCCGAGTCCGGCGTTGTTCACGACGACGTCCAGGCACCCGTGCCGCTCCACCGCGAAGTCGAAGAGCGCGGCGACCTGGTCCTCGTCGGTGACGTCGCAGGGCAGTGCCGCGACGCGGTCCGCCCCGAACTCCGCGGCCAGCGCCGCCTCCGACTCCTTCAGCCTGCGGGCGTGGGCGTCGGAGAGCAGGACGCGGGCACCTTCCTCCAGCAGCCGACGGGCGGTCGCACCGCCGATGCCGGCGCCCGCGGCGGCGGTGACCACGGCGGTACGGCCCTGGAGGAGGGCGTGACCCGGAACATAGGGCGGCGGGGGGATGCTCACGGGCGGGCCTCCTTCGGCAGGCCGAGGACGCGCTCGGCGGTGGTCGTACGGCGAGTCCGGACGGAGCCGGCGCGGTTGGCGTCGGCGCAGTCGGCGTCGGCGCGGGAGATGGGGAACAGCCGCTGCCCGCCGGTCGGTCCGGCCGCCGCGATGCCGTCCGGCATGCGCAGGACGTCGAAGCCGCCGGCGTGGTCCGGCGGGGCCGGTGCGCTCGCGGCCCGGCCGCCGTACTCGCCCGGCCGGCCCGCACAGGCCCGGCCCGCGGCCGCCAAGTCCCACTCGTGGACGAGGCGTTGCGTATCGGCCTGGGCGCCACGACCGGGGCCGTCGCGTCCGGGGAGAACGGCCGGCTCGCCGGTCGGAGCGGCCCGCAGCCGGCCGCGGACCTCGCTGCGGGGCTCCTCGACGCTGCTCATGGGCGGCTCCGGAGGGCTCTCGACGCCTGATGGGCCGTACGTTAACCTACCAAACACTTGTTAGGGAAGGAGGGCGGATGTCGCACGCCATGCAGCGGACCGGTGCCGAGGAGGGGGGCGGCTGATGGACCTCGACTTCTCCGCCGCGGACGACGCCTTCCGCGCCGAGGCACGGGCCTGGCTCGCCGGTCATGTGCCCGGCACCCCCCTGCCCTCGCTGGAGACGGCAGAGGGGTTCGCGGCCCACCGGGACTGGGAGCGCACCCTGTTCGCCGACCGCTGGTCGGTGGTCTCCTGGCCCGATGAGTACGGCGGCCGGGGCGCCTCCCTCCTCCAGTGGCTGATCTTCGAGGAGGAGTACTACGCGGCCGGTGCGCCCGGCCGGGTCAGCCAGAACGGCATCAACCTCCTCGCGCCCACCCTCTTCGAGCACGGGACACCGCAGCAGTGCGCGCGCGTCCTGCCGCCCATGGCGAGCGGCGAGGTGATCTGGGCCCAGGCCTGGTCCGAGCCGGAGTCGGGCTCCGACCTGGCCTCGCTGCGCTCCACGGCCGTGCGCACGGCCGGCGGCTGGCGCCTGAGCGGCCAGAAGACCTGGTCGTCGCGGGCGGCGTTCGCCGACCGCGCGTTCGGACTGTTCCGCAGCGACCCCCACGCCGACCGGCCCCACCAGGGACTGACGTACCTGATGTTCCCGCTGGACGCGGAGGGGGTGACGGTGCGGCCCATCCGCCGGCTCGACGGCAAGCCCGCCTTCGCCGAGATCTTCCTCGACGAGGTCTTCGTGCCCGACGAGGACGTGATCGGCGAGCCCGGGCAGGGCTGGCGGGTGGCGATGAGCACGGCGGGCAGCGAACGCGGGCTCACCCTGCGCAGCCCCGGCCGCTTCACGGCCGCCGCCGACCGGCTCACTGCCCTGTGGCGCTCGGTCGCCGACCCCTGCGACACCGCGCTGCGCGACCGGGTGGCCGATGCGGTGATCGGCACCCGCGCCTACCGGCTGTTCGCCTACGCGGCCGCCTCGCGCCTGGCGGCGGGAGACTCGATCGGGGCGGAGTCGAGCCTCAACAAGGTGTTCTGGTCCGAACTGGACATCGCTCTGCACGAGACCGCCCTCGACCTGCTCGGCCCCTACGGCGACCTCGCCGACGACGCCGCGGACGCGCCCGCGCACGGCGGCTGGGCCGAGGGGTACGTCTTCTCCCTGGCCGGTCCCATCTACGCGGGCACCAACGAGATCCAGCGCGACATCATCGCCGAGCGGCTGCTCGGCCTGCCGAAGGGACGCCGGTGATGCGCTTCCTCCTGGACGCCGAGCAGCGCGACTTCGCCCGCTCACTGGACGCCATGCTGAGGGCGGCGGGCACACCGGACGTCGTACGGACCTGGGCGGCCGGGGACACCGGGCCCGGCCGCGCCCTGTGGGCCAGGCTGGCCGAGGCCGGGGTGTTCGCGCTCGGGACACCGGAGCGTTACGACGGATTGGGTGCGCGACCGGTCGAACTTGCCGTGGCCTTCTTGGAGTTGGGCCGCCACGCGGTGCCGGGACCGCTGGTGGAGACGGTCGCGGCGGCGGCCCTGCTGGACCGGCTGGGCGACGCGGCGTCGGCCGCGGCCTGGCTGCCGGGGATCGCCGCCGGCAAGGTCGTCGCCTCGCTGTGCCTGCTCTCCCCCGGCAGTCCCTACGCCCTGGACGCGGACGCCGCCGACGCGGTGTTCGTCGTCGAGGGCGACACCCTGCGCCTGGCCCGGGCGCACGGCCCCGTACAGCACTCGCTGGACCCGGCGCGGCGGCCGGCCCGCCCGCTCGGCGGCGGCGTACTGGCCCAGGGGCCGGCCGTCGCCGCGGCGGCCGCGCACGCAGCCGAGCTCGCGGCGCTCACCACCGCAGCGCAGGCCCTCGGGCTGGGCCGCGCCCTGCTGGACCGCACCGTCGAACACGTCCGGCGGCGCAAGCAGTTCGGGGTCGCCGTCGGCTCCTTCCAGGCGGTCAAGCACCGGCTGGCCGACACCCTCGTCGCCCTGGAGTTCGCCCAGCCGCTGGTCCACGCCGCCGCGCTGGCGCTGGAGCGGGGCGGCGACGGGCGCGGAAGCGATATCGCCGCGGCGAAGGTCTCCGCCTGCGAGGCGGCGTACGCCGCGGCGCGCACCGCCCTGCACCTGCACGGCGCCCTCGGCTACACCGAGGAACTGGACCTGTCCCTGTGGATCCGCAAGGCCCGCGCGCTGCGCACCTCCTGGGGCACACCGTCGGCCTGCCGGGCCCGGGTGCTCGCGCCGGGTCAGTGATTGGGTTCCGCCCTGCTGATCTCCGCCAGCGCCGAGTGCGGGTCCTCGGCGGCCGCCAGGTCACCGAGGCTGACGAACCCGACCGGGCAGCCGCCGTGTTCCACGACCGGGAGCCGGCGCAGCCCGTGCCTTCGCATGAGCTCGACCGCGCGGTCCGTGGTGTCCTCGGGTGTCACGGTCAGCACCGGCGGCCGGCTGCACACCGTGCCGGCCGTGGTGGTGTGCGGGTCCAGTCCCTCGGCGAGCGTCCGCACCACGATGTCGCGGTCGGTGAGCACACCGAACAGATCGCAGTCGTAGGCGACCAGGACGTCACCGATGTCGTGCTCCCGCATGAGGAACGCCGCCCGTTCCACCGTGGTCATCGGTTCCACCGCCACCGCGCCGGGCGACATCACGTCACGTATCCGCCGTGTCATCGGGCACCTCCGGCTCCGAGAAGGGTGAGGCGTACGGCCTCGCCCGCCCGCGTAGCCCGGGACGGCTCGGGCAAACCGGCAGACATGGCGCCGCCGGGCCCGGCGAGTGACGATGGAACCCGAGGGGGGAGCCGGAGAAGGGATCTTGGCGGCCATGGTGGGTGACATCAGCGACGAGCTGCGCGCACGACGCGAGGGCGAGAACGGTCACCGCTCGATGCCGCACACGGCGGACACGCGGCTGCAGGCCTGGGGCGCCACCCGGGAACAGTGTCTGACCGAGGCCGTACGCGCCATGGTCGAGGCCTTCGCCGATGTGTCCGAGGCCCACCCCGCCACCATGGAGCGGGTCCGTCTGGCCCCCGGCGACGACGCGGACCTGCTGGTCGCGCTGCTGGACGAGGTGGTCTACCGGCTGGAGGTGGCGGGCCGGATCCCCGTCGACGTGGAAGCGGAGCCCACCGACGACGGTGGACTGGAGGTACGGCTGTCGCTCGCCCGCCTCGCGGACGTCACCGTCATCGGTGCCGCGCCCAAGGGTGTCTCCTGGCAGGAGCTGCACATCGGCCCGGACGCGTACGGCTGGTCCTGCACGGTGATCGTGGACGTGTGACCACACACACGCGCGCGCCCATCGCCGTAACCCCCGTCCGCCGGCCACCGGCGGTCAGCCCTTCACCACCCCGAGCGGCACCAGCCGGGCGACCTTCCGGCACAGCCCCGCCCCCTCGCTCGCGGCGACGACGGCGTCGACGTCCTTGTACGCCTCCGGTGTCTCCTCGGTCAGGCCGCGCCAGGACTTCGGGCGCGCGGCGATGCCGGCGTGCCGCAGCCGGGTGCGCAGCTCGCTGCCGGTGATGCTGCGCGCGGCCTGGTGGCGGCTCATGGTGCGGCCGGCACCGTGGCAGGTGGAGTGGAAGGCGTCGCCCCGGTCCACGCCGGCCAGCACGTACGACGCCGTCCCGAGGGTGCCGGGGATCAGTACCGGCTGCCCGAACCCGCTTATGTCGTCGGGCAGTTCGGGATGGCCGGGCGGGAAGGCGCGGGTGGCGCCCTTGCGGTGGACGCACAGCCGGCGCCGCTGTCCGTCCACCGGGTGGGTCTCGATCTTGGCGAGGTTGTGGGAGACGTCGTACACCAGCGACAGCCGGGCTCCGGCCGCGCGCCGGAACACACCCCGCGCGGCGTCGGACAGCAACTGCCGGTTCGCCCGGCCGTAGTTGGCGGCGGCGGCCATCGCCCCGAGATAGGCCTGCCCCTCGGGCGAGTCGACCGGCGTACAGGCGAGCTGCCGGTCGGGCACGGAGATGCCGTAGCGGGCCATGGCGCGGTCCATGAGCCGCACATGGTCGGTGCAGATCTGGTGCCCCAGCCCACGCGAGCCACAGTGGATCATCACGCACACCTGACCCGGCCGGATCCCGAAGGCGGCCGCGGCCGGGCCGTCGTACACCTCGGCCACCTGCTGCACCTCCAGGAAGTGGTTGGCGGAGCCCAGGCTGCCCACCTGGCCGAGGCCCCGCTCCCGGGCCCGCGGGCCCACCTGGTTCACGTCGGCGTCGGCGACCGCGCCGCCGTCCTCGCAGCGCAGCAGGTCGCGTTCCTCCCCGTGGCCCCGCTCCACGGCGTAGCGGGAGCCCTCGGCCAGCAGTCGCTCCAGCTCCCCGGGGCCGTCCGGCCGCCATACGCCGCCGGGCCCGGCGCCCCGCGGGATCGCCCGGTCGAGGCCGTCCATCACCGCGGTCAGCGCGGGCCGGAGCGTCTCGCCGTCGCAGTCGGCGGCCAGCAGCCGCACCCCGCAGGAGATGTCGAAGCCGACACCGCCCGGGGAGACCACCCCGCCGGCGTCCACGTCGGTGGCGGCGACCCCGCCGATGGGGAAGCCGTACCCCCAGTGGATGTCCGGCATGGCGTAGGAGGCGGCGACGATACCGGGCAGGGTGGCCACGTGCACGACCTGCTCCAGGGACTGCTCGGCGTCCCGGAGCAGCTGCCGGGACGCGAACACGATCCCGGGCACCCGCATGCCGGCGTGCGGCTCGATGCGGTAGCGGAAGGAACGTTCCTCGATCAACTCCATCGCGGCCTCCGCTCCGGTTCGGCGTACCCCGGGGTCACTGCCCGTGCAGCGCGGCGAGCACGTCGTCGTCCGTCAGCTGCTCGAAGTCCTCGTACCACTCCCCCACGGCCAGGAACACGGTCGGCCGCTGCAGGCAGAGCACCTCGTCGGCCTCGCCGCGCAGCAGCTCGGCCGCCTGCGGCGAACACACCGGCACCGCGAGCACCACCCGCTCCGGCGCCTGGCGGCGCAGCCAGCGCAGCGCCGCCCGCGCGGTCGCCCCGGTGGCCACCCCGTCGTCCACCAGGATGACGGTACGGTCCCGCAGCTCGGGCGCGGGACGGCCCTGCCGGTACCGCTCCTCCCGGCGGTGCAGCTCCGCCCGTTCCCGCTCCACCACCTCGTCCAGGGCCGCCTCCTCCAGGCCGAGTTCGTCCAGGGTCCGCTCGTCGAACAGCGGGGGGTCGTCACCCGCGAGCGCCCCGACACCCAGCTCCTCCTGGAAGGGTGCGCCGATCTTGCGCGCGACCAGCACGTCGAGCGGCGCCTCCAGCGCCCGCGCCACCTCGCGGGCCACCGTCACCCCGCCGCGCGGCAGGGCCAGCACGACCGGATGCGTCAGCGCCCCCGCCTCCTGCCGGATGCGCAGCCGCTCGGCCAGCTCCCGGCCGGCGTGGACGCGATCATGAAACCGCATGCCCAGTCGACTCCTTCCACACCTCCGCCGGGCTCGTCCCCGGGCCGCGGCGTGCGGTCGTACGACGGCTCGCGCCCGGCAGGTGCTCCTGCTCGCACCCGGACAACCGGACGGACACGGGGCACCTCCCTCCGGCGCCCCGGCCGGGTACCCGGACCGCACCGCCACGACACGGGACACGCCCGCATGTCCGCGGCCCGGTGCCGGGTGACGAGCGGCACCGATCGCGGCGGTGTCCGGCAGCCGCGCGCGGAAGCGACGAGTATGGAACGGAGGAGCTGAGCGATGGCACGCATTCTCGTCGACGGGGACGACGTGGTCGTACGCCTGCCGTGGTGGCAACGGGCAGCGGCCCGGCGCGGTCACGTGCGGGTGCCGCTGGCTGCGGTGTGCCGGGTGACGGTCGAGGCCGACTGGTGGCGCGCCCTGCGCGGGGCCCGGCAGCGCGGCACCTGGGTTCCGGGCGGCTGGTCCGTCGGCACGCGCGGCCATCCCGGCGGCACGGACTTCGTGGCCCTGCGGCCCGGGAGGCCGGTCGTGGTCGTCGAACTGCGGCCCTCGGCCCCCTTCCGGCTCCTCGCCGTGTCCGTCGCGGACGACGACGAGGCGCGGGGCACGGCTCTGCGGCTCGGCCGGGCCGCCCCGAGGATCGACACCTCCACGCGCTATCGGCAGCCGGTTCCGGTACGCGGAGAGACCGACGACGGGAGTGCTCCTGCTGCCCTGCCCCGGTAGGTCTCCGCCGCCCAGGTCTGTCGTCACCGGCCACGCAGGGCGTGCAGCAGGTGGTCGCGGACGCGGATCACGTCCGGGTTGTCGGGGACGCCCGGGCGCTGGACCAGGTAGGCGGTGTTGATCGGGGCGTCGTCGGGCTCGTGCAGGACGACGAGGGCTCCGGAGGCGAGCTCGTCGGCGCACAGATAGCGGGGCAGCACGGTGAAGCCCGCGCCGGCCACGACCGCGGCCTTCACTCCGCGCAGGTCCGGCACCGTGACGGCGGCGGGGCAGGAGAGCCGGCGACCGAAGACATGACGCCAGTAGCGGCGGGCGATGGGCAGGTCCTCCGCGTATGTCACCAGCGGAACCGAGTGCAGGACCGAGGGGCCCTCGGTGGCGAGCGGCTCCTTCACCCGCTCGGCCCACACGGGAGCCGCGACCAGCACGAACTCCTCGTCCGCCAGCGGCACCGCGGACAGTGTCCGGCCCTGGGGGCGGAGCGTGGCGATCACCAGGTCGTGGCGGCCCGCCCGTAGCTCCTCGAGCAGTGCGTCGGTCAGCCCCGCCGCCACCCGCAGCCGCACCCCGTCCGCCACGAGCGGCGCCAGCACCGGCAGCACGCCGGTGCACAGGAACTCGGCGGGGCCGGCGAGGTGCACCGGATCGGCCGTACGGCCCTCCGTCGCGTCCGGGCCGGAAACGGCGGCGAGCAGGTCCAGCCCCGGGGCGACCCGTACCGCGAGTTCGTCGGCCACGGCGGTCGGCGCGACCCCTCGCGGCAGCCGCTCGAACAGCTCCCGTCCCGTCTGCCGCTCCAGGGCGCGCATCTGTGTCGTCACCGTGGGCTGCGACAGCCCCAGCAGCTGCGCGGCACCGGTGAACGAACCCGATCGGTACACCGCCAGGAACGTGCGCAGCAGGTTCAGGTCGAGATCGCTCACGCATCAAAGGTAGCCATAGAAGTTCCAATGCCTGGCATTGGAGTCCTCATTGGAAACACATGGCTCGGGGTCCTAGGTTCGAGGACGATCTCTCCAACTCCCCCGAAAGAAGCACCATGTCGAAGATCCTCTTCGTGATGACCGGCGTCGACCACTGGACGCTGGCCGACGGCACCAAGCACCCGACCGGTTTCTGGGCCGAGGAGGCCGTCGCCCCGTACGAGGCGTTCAGGGCAGCCGGTCACGAGATCGTCGTCGCCACGCCCGGCGGCGTCGTCCCGACCGTCGACCGCGGCAGCCTCGCGCCCGAGGTCAACGGCGGACAGGAGGGCGCGGACAGGATCGCCGCCGCCCTCGCCTCCATCGGCGAGATCAAGACCCCGGTCCGGCTGGAGGACGTCCGCCTGGACGACTACGACGCCGTCTTCTACCCGGGCGGCCACGGCCCCATGGAGGACCTCGCCGTCAATGCCGTCTCCGGCCGGCTCCTCATCGACACGCTCGGCTCGGGCAAACCGCTGGGTGTGGTCTGCCACGCCCCGGCCGCGCTGCTCGCCGCCGAGCGGGGCGACGGTTCCAACGCCTTCGCCGGTTACCGGGTGGCCGCGTTCACCAACGCCGAGGAGACGCAGGCGGGCTTCGCCGACAAGGCCAGGTGGCTGCTGCAGACGCGGCTCGAGGAGGCGGGCGTCGACGTCCAGGTCGGCGAGCCGTGGGCGCCCAACGTGGTCGTCGACCGCAACCTGATCACCGGACAGAACCCCGCCTCCTCCGCCCCGCTCGCCGCGGAACTGCTGAGGAAACTGGGCTGAACCGCCGCAGCGGGCGATGCCCCGTCACTCCATGGCCCCTCGCGCGCCCGGGCCCGGACGCCGTGCGCGAGGGCCGAGTACGGAGGTCAGCGCCGTGGCCGTCGCGGAGGCGTCCGTGTGCACGATCCCCGCGAGACCCGCGCGTTCGGCCGCGGTGATGTTCTGCTCCAGGTCGTCCACCATCACCGCGTCCTCCGGGCGGACGCCCAGCCGTTCGCAGGCGATCTCGTAGGCCCGGCGCGAGGGCTTGCGGACGCCCACCTCTCCCGAGATGGTGACGGCGTCGAACATGACCGGCAGGTCGAACCCGGCGTAGCAGTCGTCACCGAGCGAGTTGGACAGCAGACCGACCCGGTACCCTGCCTCGCGCACCCGCGCGACCAGATCGATCATGGCGTGGTCGGGCTCCAGCGCGCGCTGGATCCGGCGGACGATGCCCGGCTCCGCGGGGTCGATCGCCACTCCGTGGGCGCGGAGCCGCTCGGCGAAGCCCTGTTCGAACTCCAGCTCGCCGATCCGGCCTTCCTCGTGCGCCACGAGCAGGGCGCCGCTCACCTTGTCCCTGGCCAGCAGCCGCAGCGGCAGCCGCGGGTCGCAGCCCAGCTCGGTCCCCAGCTGCTCGAAGGCCGCGTGCACGCTGGTGGTGAGCACACCGCCGAAGTCGAACAGGACGGCGCTGCGGGTACCGGGCGTCGTGTCCGCGCCCCGGCCGAAGAGATGCATCGTCCCTCTCCCTGTATATTTGAATCCAACGTCAGGTTCAATACTTATAACCTCCCGTCGACCAGGGCAGTTGGTCGAGGGTGATCAGCCGATGGGCGGTGCGGTGGCACATGACGACGAAGGCTTCACTCGCGGACTGGGAGCGCCTCGAGGCACGTGAGGTCGCCACGAACGGCATCACCCTGCGCGTCTTCGAGCACGGCGAGCAGCGGCCCGGCACACCGCCGGTCGTGCTGTGCCACGGGTTTCCCGAGCTCGCCTTCTCCTGGCGGCACCAGGTCTTCGCCCTGGCCCAGGCCGGCTACCGGGTCCTCGCGCCCGACATGCGCGGTTACGGAGGGAGCTCACGGCCTCGGGAGGTCGAGGCCTACGACGTGCTGAGCCTGTGCGGGGACCTCGCGGGCCTCCTGGACGACGTGGGCGCCGAGGACGCGGTCTTCGTGGGACACGACTGGGGAGCCAACGTCGTATGGCACATGGCCTGGCTGCATCCCGCACGGGTGCGGGCCGTGGCCGGCCTGAGCGTGCCCGTCACCCCGCGCTCCCCCGTCGCGCCGCTGCCCGTCCTCCGTTCGCGTCTGGGCGACGACTTCTACATGGTGTGGTTCCAGGAGCCCGGAGCCGCGGACGAGGCGCTGGCGCGGAACGTCCGCAGGACGCTCGTCGCACGCGAGGTCTACTCCGCCGAGTGGGCGTCCCGCGACGAGGCGGAACTCGCGCCCCCGCCGTGGCTCGACGAGGACGAACTGGCCTATTACGTCAGGACGTTCGAGGCGACCGGCTTCACGGGCGGCCTCAACTACTACCGCAACATGGACCGCAACTGGGCGCTGACCCGCGACCTGGAGGGCCGTCCCCTCACGCAGCCGTCCCTCTTCCTCACCGGCTCCCGGGATCCCGTCGCCAGGTTCATGCCCGCGCAGCGCCTCGGTGACGTCCTCACCGACCTGCGCGAGCACGTCGTCCTGGAGGGCGCCGGCCACTGGGTCCAGCAGGAGCGCCCCGAGGAGGTCAACGCCGCGCTCCTCCGCTTCCTCGGCTCGCTGGACCTGGGACGGTGAAGCCGGCGCCGCACCCGGGCAAGGGCCGCCGGGCCCCGGCTCATGACGGACCCCGGGAACCGCTCGCCCCGCGCAGCCGGCGGGGCGAGCGCACGCGAAACGCGCTCATCGCCGCGGCGCGCGAGGTCTTCGAGCGCGACGGTTATCTCGACGCCCGGATCACCGACATCACCGCGGCCGCCCATGTCGCGTCCGGCTCGTTCTACACCTACTTCACCGACAAAGAGGATGTCTTCCGGGCGCTCGTCGCCATGGTGCAGGAGGAGATGCTCCATCCGCACCTGCGCGAGCGCACCGGCATCACCGACACCCGGCAGCTCATCGACGCGGCCAACCGTGACTATCTGCGCTCGTACAAGAAGAACGCGCGCCTGATGGCCCTCTTCGAGCAGGTCGCGCACATCGACGACAGCTTCCTGGCGCTGCGGGTCGAACGCGGCAACGCCTTCGCGCGGCGCAACGCCAGGATGATCCGCGCCCTGCAGGACAGCGGCGAGGCCGACCCCACTCTCGATCCGCTGGTGACGGCCCACGCCCTGTCCGGCATGGTGAGCCGCATGGCCTACAGCGTGTTCGTGCTCGGGCAGCGGATCCCCTTCGAACGGCTGGTGACGACGCTCAACAAGATCTGGGAGAACGCGCTGCAGCTGAAACCGGCGGACGACGCTTAGGCGGCCCGCCGCCGCACCGGCTGCTCGGCGACATCCCGGCCGACGCCTCAGTACTTCTTCGCGCCGGCCGTGATCGCCTGCCGGATGCGGTGGTAGGTGCCGCACCGGCAGACGTTGCGGATCTCGTCCAGGTCGGCCTCGGTGATCTCCCGGCCCTCCGCGCGGGCCTGGCGGACCTTGGCGACGGCGGTCATGATCTGACCGGGCTGGCAGTAGCCGCACTGCGCGACGTCGTACTCCAGCCAGGCCTCCTGCATCGGATGCAGGTCACGGCCGACGGTGGCGGGCAGGCCCTCGATGGTGGTGATCTCGTCATCGGCGCCGATGTCCTTCACCGGCACCGAACAGGGGTTGAAGGCCTTGCCGTTGATGTGGCTGGTGCAGGCCTGGCAGACGCCGAGGCCGCAGCCGTACTTCGGTCCGGTGACACCGAGGACGTCTCTGAGCACCCACAGCAGCCGGACGTCGTCCTCGACGTCGACGGACACCCGCTTGCCGTTGAGGATGAAGGTGTGTTCGGGCACATGGTCTCCTAGAAGGCGCGGTCGAGTCCGTCGGTGGGGGACGCGGGGATCGGCGGCGTGGTGGGCAGCGGCTCGAAGCCGAGCGGTCCGGCGTGGTTGACCGGGAAGTCCGTCGGCATGGTGCCGGTGGCCCGGCCGTAGGCGCAGGCCACCGCAGCGGCCGCACCCGCCACGGCCAGCTCGCCCGCGCCTCCGGGCTGCCCGGTGGCCGGCGGCATGACGACGATCTCCAGCTCGGGCGGGGTGTTCCACTGCCGGGTGTAGAAGTAGTGGTCCCAACTCCCCTCCAGGAAGTGGCCGCCCGCGAGATGGAGGCCGGAGGTGAGGGTGATCGCGATGCCGTCCATGATGCCGCCCATCATCTGCGCCTCGAGTCCTCGCGGGTTGACCGCCAGACCCACGTCGACGGCGCACACCACCTTGGTGACACGCGGTCCGGTGCAGGCGTCGCGGATCGTGCGGCCGGTGGTCTCCGGCCGGCAGTCGATCTCGGCGAGGACGGCGACGTACGCGTGATACTCGGGATGGAGCGCGATGCCCTGTGCCGTGCCAGCGGGCATGCTCCGGCCCCATTGCCCGACGTCGGCCACCTTGTCGAGGACGGCCCGCGCCCGCTCCTCCTTGAGGAACTCCCGGCGGAACCGGTACGGGTCCTTGCCCATCCGCTTCGCCAGCTCGTCCACGACCAGTTCCTGCGCACAGCGCACGTTGGGCGAGTAGATGTTGCGCATGGAGCCGGTGTGGAATCCCTTGTCGGTCTCGCCGAGCACCTGGGTGACGACGCCGAAGTGGTACGGCGTCTGCTGACTGAGCGCGAAGATCGTCTCGGAGAAGGTCAGATCGCCGACGGGCAGCCGTGCGGCCTCCGCGGTGATGATCTCACCGACACCGTGGCCGAAGTCGGTGGCCACGGAGGTGTGCCGCTGGTCGTAGGTGAGCACCTGGCCGAGCGCGTAGGTGGCGCGCACGCGCGAGGTGGCCATCGGGTGCGTGCGGCCCTGCCGGAAGTCGTCGGTGCGGTGCCACATCACCTTGACCGGCTTGCCCATCGCCTTCGAGATCTCGGCGGCCTCGGCGGCGGCGTCATGGAAGAGCTTTCGGCCGAAGGAGCCGCCGCCCTCGGTGACATGGACCTTCACTGCGCCGGCCGGCAGTCCCAGCTTCAGCGCGATCTGCTCCTGGGCGGTGATCGGGGACTTCAGGCTTCCCCAGATCTCGGCCGAGTCCTCCCGTACGTCGGCGATGGCGCAGTTGGTCTCCAGCGCGCTGTTGCTCGCGAAGTGGAAGGTGAACCGGGCGTCGACCGACTTGCTCAGCAGGTCCGGTGCGGGAAGCGGGACTTCCGCCTTGCGGAGTTCGTCGCGGACGGTGTCGTCGCTCTTCCCCTCGGCCGTTCCGGGACCCCAGGAGACCTTCAGCGCGCGCACGGCGTCGATGCACTGCCCGAACGTGCGGCCACGGACGGCGACGCCGGTCGAGACGGCCACGACGTCGGTGATGCCGGGCATCGCCCGCACCGCGGCGAGGTTCTCCACCGAGCGCACGGTGCCGTTGATCGCCGGCGGCCGGCACACCATGGTCGGCAGGGCGTCGGGGACGTGCAGGTCCATGGCGAACTTCTTGCGCCCGGTCACCGCTTCCCGCGCGTCGACACGCCCCTGCGGGGTGCCGATGACCTCGAAGTCGGCGGCCTCCTTCAGTGCGACGGAGACCTGACTGGTCGTCATGGCCGCCGCCTTTTCAGCGAGTTCGCCGTACGTGAGACTGCGTCCGGTGGCCGACGAGGTGATGACCCCGGCCTTGGCGGTCAGGGTGTCCAGAGCCTCCCCGAGTTCCAGGGCCGCCGCCCGCATCAGCCGGCCCCGGGCCACCGCGGCGGCCACCCGGATCGGTGTGAAGGTCGAGATCGTGGTGTTGGAGCCACCGGTGAGCTGGTTGAACAGCAGCTCCGGCCGCGCGTCCGCGAGCGTGACCCGGATCCGCTCCAGCGGCAGGTCCAGTTCCTCGGCGATCAGCATGGCGCTGGAGGTCGTGATGCCCTGCCCGACCTCCGCCCGGGGCAGCGCGAAGGAGGCCGTGCCGTCGCTGTCGAGCCGGATCGTGATCAGGTTCGCCGTCGGCAGTGCCGCGTCGGTGAGCATGTCGTTGAGGTCGTAGATCTCCGCCGGACCCGGCACGGAGGGGACGACCGCCATCGCCCCGTCCGGCGCGAGCGCCACCTCACCGAGTTCGGCGGCCACGGTCAGCGTCGAGGCGGCCAGCACATACCCGAGGAATCGCCGCCGCCCCATCCCGGCCGTTCCGGGTACACCGTCCATACGGTCTCCTTCGATCCGCCACGAGTTGTGCACATGCCCGATCCGTGCGGTCACGGTGGGACGCGCCGCCGGTGATTCCACCGCCCGCCACCGGTTTCGGCCATAGGCGGGGGGCGGGAAAAGGCGGCGCCGGCCTGTGCCGGCGCACAGTTCCGCCGGACTACACTGCGCCCGTGACGACGCAGCCGAGGGCCGACGACCGGTTCGTCCGACTGGTCGGCCGCCTGCTGGCCGAGGTGGACCGGCTCGCGGAGGACCTCACCGACGAGATCCTCGGAGGCGAGCACGCGTACACCGAGAGCACGCTGCTCGGCCGGGAACAGCTGCGCGCTGTGGTGCGCGACAACCTGACCACGATGTTCGCGGCGCTGCAGGGGCGGCCGACGACGCTTCAGGCGCCGCGCGCCGCCGGGCGGCTGAAGGCCGCACAGGGCATCCCGCTGGCCGCACTGCTGCATGCCTACCGGCTGGCCGGCCGCTTCGTCTGGGACCGGCTGCTCGCGGCCGCCGTGGACGAGGAGAGCACGGTCCAGCTGCTGCACATGGCCTCCGGCATCTGGGCGGCCATCGACGACTACTCCAGTGCGGCCGCCGACGCCTACCGGGCCACCCTCGAGGAGCAGTCGCGTCGCGACACCACGGCCCGGAGCATGATGCTCACCACCCTGCTCGACGGCAGGGCCGGCACCAGTGCGAGCGCATGGGAGATCGCACGGGTCCTGGACCTCGACCGGCAGGGCCCCTTTCTGGTGGTCTGCGCCGAGGTCCACGACGGGGTGGAGCCACTGCCCAGCGTGCGAAGCCGCCTGCGGGCCGCCGGCATCGGCTCCGAGTGGATCCAGCCGATAGGGGCCTGGGTGGGTCTGCTGTCCCTCCCCCACGAACAGGCCGTCGCGCATGCCGTCGACCGGCTGTCCGACCTCGCGCTGACCCGGGTCGGGGTCAGCCGCGCGTTCACCTCGCCCGTGAACGCCCCGGCGGCCTGGCGGCAGGCCCAACTGGCCGTCCAGTGCCTGCCCCACGGAACGGGCGGCACCCATCTGTACGGCAGCGCGCCGGTATCGCTCCTGGCGGCCGCCTCCCCCGACATGGCGCGGGAAGTCGCCCGGACGGTCCTCGGCCCCTTGCTCGCCCTGCACCCGCGGGAACAGGCCACCCTGCTGGACACCCTGCAGGCCTGGTTCACCGCCGGCGGATCGACGACGGCGGCGGCCGGCCGGCTGCACTGCCACCGGAACACGGTCCTGTACCGCCTCAACCGCGTCGCCGAACTGACCGGCCGCCGCACCACCGACGCCGCGTCCGCCGCCGAGCTCTACATCGCCCTCGAAGCCGTACGCCTGAGCGGCCGGCCGGGGTCACCCGCGCCGCACTGACCGGTCCGGCGCCCGGTGACGCGGCCGCACCCCCCTGTCTCAAGATCGCCGGTAACGGGAGGCGGGGCGTGCGGCCGCTTCTACGATCGGTTACCCGCGTGCTCCCGGAACAGAAGGATGAACCCCTCTGATGGACGAGCGAGTTGTCATCGTGACCGGCGCCGGCTCCGGCATCGGCGAGGCCACCGCACGGTTGCTGCGCGAGCAGGGACACCAGGTGGTGGTCACCGGGCGCCGGGTGGAACCGCTGCGACGGCTCGAGGAGGAGACCGGCGCACTGGCGTACCCGTCCGACGTGGGCGACCCCGGCGCCGCCGAGGGTCTTGTCCGTACGGCCCTCGACGCCCACGGCCGGCTGGACGGTGTCGTGCTCAACGCGGGCATCGGGCGCGGCGGAACCGTCGGGGACCTGTCGCCGGCGGACTGGGACGAGGTGATGCGCACCAACGTCACCGGCCCGATGCTGCTCCTGCGCGCGGCGATCCCCCATCTGCTGCGGGCGCGCGGTGCCGTCGTGGCCGTCGCGTCGGTCTCCGCCCTGCTCAACGGCCCGGGCAACGCCCCGTACGCCGTGTCCAAGGCCGCCCTGCTGTCGCTGTGCCGTTCCGTGGCCGTCGACTACGGGCGCGCGGGGGTGCGCGCCAACGTGGTGTGCCCCAGCTGGGTGAGGACCGAGATGGCCGACCGGCGCATGGCGCGTTTCGCCCGGGAGGCGGGGCTGGGGGACGGCGATGTGGACTCCGCCTACGCGGAGGCGACCAGGCCGCTGCCCATGGGCCGGCCGGGCGAGCCGCGTGAAGTCGCCGAGACGATCGGCTGGTTGCTCTCCCCGGCGGCGTCCTATGTCAACGGTGCGGTGCTCACGGTCGACGGCGGGGCGACGGCCCTGGATCCGGGGACCCTCGCGTTCGACTTCCACATCGCACCGCGCACCGACGCGGACCTCTAAAAGCGAGTGCGCGTGTTCGAACCGGTGAGGTACGTTCCTGCCTGTTCGAAGGGGGAGCCGAAGTGGCGAAACTGAACCAGATCATCGCTGTCGAGAAGGGTGTCAAGAGCAAGTCGCTCCAGGACATCACCGCGGCGCACCACAAGGTGCAGAAGCCGGCGCTGCTGGCCGGTATCTCGCGTACGTACCAGCCGAAGGACGAGGAGGGCGAGCAGCTGCCGCCCGAGTCCACGCGGGTGCAGGTGCAGGCCGAGGACGTGCTGCGGGAGATGTCCGTGTCCCTGACCCGGCTCTTCGACGTCACCGCCACCAAGGACTGGGCGAACTGCGCGGCCCGTGCGGACGTCACGGTCGACGGCCGGACGATCCTCACCGACGTCCCGGTCAGCTATCTCCTCTTCCTGGAGAAGCAGCTCACCGACCTGCACACGTTCGTCAGGAAGCTCCCCACCCTTGACGCCGCCGAGTCCTGGTCGCACGACCCGTCCACGGACTGGTGGAAGACGGACCCGGTGCGCACGATCCGCACCAAGAAGGTCCCCCGCAACCACGTCAAGGCGGAGGCGACCGACAAGCACCCGGCGCAGGTCGAGGTGTACTACGAGGACGTGCCCATCGGGTACTGGACGACCGTGAAGTTCTCCGGAGCGCTCCCCGCGCGGCGGGTGAACGAGCTGGTGGAGCGCGTGGAGAAGCTCCAGCAGGCGGTGAAGTTCGCCCGCGAGGAGGCCAACGGCTCCGAGGTCACCGACCAGCGGGTCGGCGAGGCGGTGTTCGGCTACCTGCTCGGCTGACACCGGCCACGGGTAGCATCCACGATCGCCCCCGCGTGCGAGCGCGGGGGTGCGCAACAGGCGCGGGCCGGATTGAGGCCTGGTCCGCGTGATGAGCGCAAGCTGACACTGAAGTTCAGCCTGAAGACACGGTGACAGTGAAGGTTCGAGTCCTTCCCCCGGCACACATCCGCAACGGGCCGGGGTAGCCCAACTCGGCAGAGGCAGCCGTGGTCAATCTCAGACTCTCGCTCCAGTCTCAGCATCGCCGCCGATCGCCGGATCGACGGAGGCCGGACGAACGCCGTCGGATGCGAGTTCGACTCTCGCCTGCACCTCTCTCACGGTGCGGTAGTTCAAAGGAAGAACACGACGGCATGATGACTGATCCGTCCTCTTAAACGCCGCCGGCGTGCGCAATTGGGTGGCATCCCCAGGGGCCCGGGAGCTGGATACGACTCCCGGGCCCCGCCACGTCCACCGGCCGTCGAAGGTGCCGAGGCTGAAGGCGAGACCTGGTCGTCCGGGGACTGCTGCGGCACTTCGGCCTGTCTGCCGACGAGGCCGAGCGAATCTGCTCGCTCGGCCTGCCCGACCTGGGTCTCGTCGACGCCGCCGTCATGTGACCGGGTCGGAACCGCCCGCGCGACGCAGGGCTTCGGCGAATCCCATGTCCCGCTCGAGAGACAAGGACGATCTGATCGCCGTTGCCATCGAGTGCGGCTTCGAGTCCCGGCGCGCGACCGTCGGCCTGCCGGATGTTGCAGTTACCGGGGCGCTGCTGCTGTCGCACCAGGACCTGGCGGCCTACGGCTCGATGTGTGCGGTGGCGGGATGGCTTCAGCCGGACGGTGGTCGAGGGGGCAGCGGCGCGGAACGGGTGCCCGGCGGGGAAACGGTCTCTCCGGTGCGGGACGCGCTCCCAGGGGGACGCCTCGGGCCGTCTGCTGACGGCTCAGTGTTCCGTCGTGCAGCAACCGCCTCCGCCGGCGGTGTCGGAGAACGCGTCGAGGCGGCAGAAGCAGGACGCCTCGACCGGCACGTCGGCCATCGCGGCGGCGATCCTCAACTGCTGGGCCACGATCTGTGTCTCTCCCGCCCTGCCCAGCCGGACCAGACACTCGTGCAGCCCGTGCAGGGCCCAGACGTTGCCGGGGTGCTGCACGGCGCGGGGAAGGGTGTCGTCGAGTCCCAGGTCGGCGCGGTAGACCGCCTCGGCCTCCGCGACGCGCCCCTGCTCCAGGAGCAGGGCGCCGTATGCGTGCCGGGTGGGCTGCATCCATCCCCACGGCTCGTCGTAGGGAAGGTTGTCGTCCAGGGCGATCGACCGCTCCAGCGCGGCGAAGGCGGCGTCGTGGTCGCCCTTGCGGTAGGCGAGTTCACCGTCGAGCATCGCCGACGCGATCGCCAGGATGTCGGCGCAGGTGTTGTTGAACAGCATGCGGGTCTCCGGGACCCGGGCGACCGCCTCGCCGAACAGCCGTCGCTCGGCCTCGGCCTCGGCGATACGGCCGGTGGCCGACCATGCGATGCCCCGGGCGTAGTGCAGCATCGCCGTGCTCACGCTGTAGAGCTCCCGGTCGGCGGGCAGGGGCAGCCGGAGGATGTCGCTCCATCGGCCGAACCGGATCAGCACATGGACCCGCATGGCGAGGAAGCCTTCCAGCCAGTCGGCCATCGGCGGGCTCTGCACGCGCAGCAGGTCCTCGGGAATGGACGCCTCCAACCGGGCCGCTGCCTCCAGGGCGGTCCGGAACTGGCCGAGGAACATCGCGCCGTAGATCTTGAAATGGTGGTTGTGCGACCGGTACAGCGTGTAGAAGTTCATCGCCCCGGCCCGCGCGTGGAACTTCTCGTCCGCGACGATCGCGTCGTGGTTGTCCGACACCACGCGACGGTAGTCGCCGCAGAGTACCTCGATGTGGGACGGCATGTGCTGCAGATGGCCGGCGTCGGGCGCCAGGCCGCGCAGCCGGTCGGCGACGGGCAGGGCGGCCTCGGGCGTCGGGGACATCTCCATCAGGTGGATGTACATGTGCAGGACGCCAAGGTGCCCCGCCCCGGCACCGGTCGCCAGCGCCCGGTCGAGGACGGCCTTCGCCTCGAGCGTGCGGGCGCCTTCGGCCGGTCCACCGGTCCGCAGGTTCCACAGCCGCCAGGGCGTGAGGTTCATCAGCGCGTCGGCGTACAAGGTGGCGATGTCGGGGTCGTCCGGAGCGAGTTCGTGGACGGCGCGCATGCCGTCGGCGTACGGCGTGTTCCACGCGGAACAGTCGTCGACCGCCTTCGCCTGCGGATAGCGGGCACGCAGCGCGCCGATGAGGGCTCGTTCGACGGGCGTGGCGGCGGCTGCCGCCTTCTCGTGGGCGAGTTCCACGGCGGCATGGGTGCGTGCGACGGTGCGTGCGAGGTCCTGCTCGTCGAAGAACGCCCACGGCTTGTTGTAGTTGGGGCCGAGTGCGTACGCGATGCCCCAGTAGGCCATGGCGCAGTGGGGGTCGGCCGCCGCGGCGGCTTCGAAGCAGGAGACGGCTTCCTCGTGGTTGAAGGCGTACGTCCAGACCAGTCCGCGGTCGAACCAGAGTTGCGCCTCGGGTGAGGACGTCGTCACGGGGCGGCTGTAGGTGCCGAGATCGTAATAGTCCATGCATCGTCCCTGACCGTCCGACCGCCGAGGCGCCGGGAACCGACCGCATTGATGACGCGAAGCGTGTACCGAGCAGCGTAGTGGAGCGAGTCGTGACGTGATGCGGGATGCGGGATGCGGAGTGCGGACCTCGAAAGGAGGGGTGGGCCCGGTCGTTCAGACCCACCCCGGAAACGTCTCAGACGCCGACGGGTCTGCCCGGCCCGGGAACGTTGCGGAAGCGGAACGGCTCCGGTTCCCGGCCGGCCTGGATGAACCAGCACTCGCCGGAGCCGTCACCGGTGAGGATCCGCAGCACCGTGCCGGCGACGGTCTCGGCCGGGATGACCGGCAGACCCTGCTCGGAGAGCATGCCGCGCAGGGGGTCGATGATCCGCGACTCGGCGAACCCCGGGCAGACCGCGTTGAAGCGCACGTTCTCCGGCGCGAGAGCCGGCCCCAGGGAGCGCGCGAGTCCCACGACCGCGTGCTTGTTGGCCCCGTACAGCGGATCGAGCGGCACGGCCGCCAGGCCCGCCAGGGACGCGGTCGCCACGATCGACCCTCCACCGCGGGCCCGCAGCGCCGGCAGCACCGCGTGGGTGCCGAAGACCACGCCGTCGAGGTTGGCCCCCATCGCCCGGCGGTAGCGCACGGGGTCGAAGTCCTCGCCGACGCCGCATCCGGTCGCCACCCCCGCGTTGAGCAGCGCGATGTCGACCCCGCCGTACGTCTCCTGGGTGAACTCCACCAGCGCGCGGTTGGCGTCGAGGTCGGAGACGTCGCAGGCGCGGAAGTGGCCGCCGACCATCTCGGCCACCTCCCGGCCGCCCGGCGCGTCGAGGTCCGCGACGACCACGCGCGCCCCCGCCCTCGCCAGTGCCAGCGCCATGGCCCGGCCCAGCCCGCCGGCGGCGCCGGTGACGATCGCCACCTTCCCCTGGAGCGCGGCGCTGTCCTTCTGTTCCCCCCGCGGGGCAGCGGCGGTCACGCCAGCTCCAGCACGAGCTTGCCGACGTTCTCGCCGCGGAAGAGCATCTGCAGCGTCTCGGGGAAGTCGTCCACGGTGCCCCTCACCACATGTTCCTTGACCTTGATGCGGCCGTCGCCGATCCAGGCGGCGATCTCCTGCGCCGCCTGCGCGTAGCGCTTGGCGTAGTCGAAGACGACGAAGCCCTCCATCCGGGCGCGGCGCACCAGCAGCGAGAGGTAGTTCGAGGGGCCCTTG
Source organism: Streptomyces puniciscabiei (assembly GCF_006715785.1). Taxonomy (NCBI): domain Bacteria; kingdom Bacillati; phylum Actinomycetota; class Actinomycetes; order Kitasatosporales; family Streptomycetaceae; genus Streptomyces; species Streptomyces puniciscabiei. The sequence goes on along the minus strand of NZ_VFNX01000005.1, from coordinate 27,672 downwards.
ACCGGCGTGGCGTTGTTGTACTGGCTGATCGCACCGCAGACCACGACGCGGGCGTGCATCGCCAGCCGGGTCAGCGCGGCGTCGAGGATGTCCCCTCCGACGTTGTCGAAGTAGACGTCGATGCCGTCGGGGGCGTGCTCGCGCAGCGCCTTCCGGACGTCGCCGGCCCGGTAGTCGATCGCCGCGTCGAAGCCGAGTTCACCGGTGAGCAGGGCGCACTTCTCCGGGCCTCCGGCGATGCCCACGACCCGGCAGCCCTTGGCCTTCGCGATCTGGCCCGCGATGGTTCCGACGGCTCCGGCGGCCCCGGACACCACGACCGTCTCGCCGTCCTTCAGCGCCCCGACGTCCAGCAGGCCGAAGTACGCGGTCATGCCGGGCATGCCCAGCGCTCCCAGGTACGTCGAGGGCGGGGCGAGCGAGGTGTCGATCTTCATCGCGCCCCGGCCGTCGGAGACCACGTACTCCTGCACGCCGAAGGTGCCGACCACGTGGTCACCCGGTTGGAAGCCGGGGTGGTCGGAGGCGGTGACCTCGACGACCGATCCGGCGCGCATCACCTCTCCGATGCCCACCGGCGGCAGGTAGGAGGGCCGGTCGTCCAGCCAGCCCCGCATGGCCGGATCCAGGGAGATGACGCGTGTCCGGCCGACGAACCGGCCCGGGCCCGGTTCCTCCAGGGGCTCACTACGGTGCTCCCAGTCCTCGGGTTTCACTTCGCCCACCGGGCGGGCTGCCAGACGGATCTGCCGGTTGGTCGCGGACATAGCGCCTCCTGTCGTTCGCGGCTCCCCGCGACCATACCGACCAGTAGGTACGCGTGGGCGTGTGACATTCCCCACAAGCCACTCACGCACCCGGTGGCCTACGGTCCGGGGGTCGTCGCCGTAGAGCGATCACCGTCGACCGGATGCCACATCGAACTCGAAACGTGATGCCCAGCAGGCTTATCAGGCATTCCAACCAGTCGGTATCGTGCGCCGCCACCCCCGAGCTCCACCAACGCCCCCGCATCAGAGCCGCACCGGAAGGCCACGCACGCGATGACACTCCCCGACGAGCGGGATCCACGGCAGGTGTCGTACCGCCACAGCGTCCCGCAGGACAACCCCTACACGTACGACTATGCGTACGACGTCTTCTCGTACGAGCCGTACGGCCGAGCAGCCCGGTACGAACCGTCCGCGCCCGAGACCGGCCGGCGCGGTGGCGACCTCGCCGCCCTGCGCTCGGCCTACCGCGTGCTCCGCCGGGTCTCCACGCTCACCGCGCTCGGCTCCTTCGTGGTGTACGTCGTGCTGTCCTGCTGCGCGCCGGACCTGATGGGTTCCCGGATCACCGGTGAACTGAGCCTGGGCATGGCCCTGGGGGTCCTCCAGCTCGTCGTCACCTTCGCGGCGGTCCTCTGGTACGGCCGCAGCGCCCGACGCTCCGTGGACCCACTGGCGCGGGCCGTGCGAGAGCAGACGGTCCGGCGGCCGGACCAGGAAGCCGGGGTGGCGAGATGAACGACTTCGGCACGGGGACACAGGCCGTCGTCCTGGTCCTGTTCACCACCCTGGTGACCCTCACCCTGCTGATGTGCGTGATGGCGGGACCGGACCGCGACGACCTGACGAACTTCTACACCGGCTACCGCTCGCTCACGCCCCTGAAGAACGGCCTGGCGATCGCGGGCGACTACATCTCGGCGGCCACGGTGCTGAGCACCACCGGCATCATCGCGCTCGCCGGATACGACGGATACGTCCTGACGGTCAGCACCGCCCTCTCGCTGGTGCTGCTGATGTTCCTGCTGGCCGAACCGCTGCGCAACGCGGGCAGTTTCACCATGGGCGACGTCCTGGCCCGCACCATGCCGGGGCGCGCGGTCCGTGTCGCCTCCTGCGTGGTGACGCTCGGCGCGACCCTGCCCTTCCTGGTCGTCCAGCTCTCCGGAGCCGGGTCCCTGCTCACCTTCATCCTGGGCATCCCGCATCTGGCCGGCGCCAGGACGACGTGCATCGTCCTCGTCGGCAGCCTGATGATCATCTACGCGGCGCTCGGCGGTATGCGAGGAACCGCGCTCATTCAGATGATCAAGATCGTGCTCCTGCTCGGCACCAGCGCCACCGTCGCCGTCCTCGTCCTGAACCGCTTCGACTGGAGCCCGGACGCCGTGCTCCAGGCGGCCCGGCGCGGCAGCGGAGCGGGCCCCGCCTTCTTCCGGCAGGGCCTGCAGCTGGGCACCTCGGCCGTCGACCGGCTGGACTTCGCCAGTCTTCAGATCACCGTGATCCTCGGCGCCGCCTGCCTGCCCCACATCACGATGCGTCTGTACTCCGCGCGGGACGTGCCGGCCATTCGTCGCTCCATGTCGTGGGCGGTCGGCACGGTCACCACGTTCTGCCTGCTCGTGATCATCATGGGTACGGGCGCGGCCGCGCTGGTGGGATCGCAGTACATCACCGCGGCCGACCCCCACGGAAGGACGTCCGTGCTCATGCTGTCCCGGGCGCTCGGCGGTGGCGCCGGTTCGGTGGGCACCACGGTTCTCTACGCGGCCATGGCGGGCACGGTGTTCATCACGCTGCTGTCCTCGGTCGCGGGAATGACCCTGGCCGCGGCCTCGTCGCTCGCCCACGACCTGTTCGCCCACACCGTGCGGCGGGGACGGGCGGAGCCGCGTACGGAGATGACGGTGGCGGCGTGGACGAGCGTGGCCGTGGGAACCGTGGCCATCGCGCTCTCCACCCTGGTGCAGAACTGGGACGTCGCCGTACTGACCACGCTGGCGATCTGCATCGGCGCGTCGGCCGTGGCCCCGGCACTGACGTACTCCCTGTTCTGGCGGGGCTTCACACGGACGGGCCTGCTCGCGAGCCTCTACGGCGGTGCGGCCTGTGCCCTGGTGCTGATGATCTTTTCCAAGGCCGTCTCGGGCACGCCCTCGGCGGTCTTCCCGAACGCTGACTTCCACTGGTTTCCCATGCAGTCCACCGGCCTGGTCTCCGTGCCGTTCGGCTATCTGGCGGGCTGGCTGGGCAGCCGCTGGGAGCAGCGGCGCCGCGCCGCCGACAGCCACGAGAGCCGACGGCTGTACGAGGAGAGCGAGGCACGGCTGCTGGCCGCGGCCGAATGACCGCATCCGCCCGGGCGGGCTGCGCACGCGGCCTCGACGCCGCCGCCGTAGCCCGCCCTGGGGTTCCAACTCGCGTGCTGCCAAGGGCCAGTTGAGCTCCACCACGGTTTCCGGGGCGTGCAGGCTGGTGCCGGTGAGCTCCTCGAAACGGCGCAGGCGGTAGCGGACGGTGCTCACATGGACGTGTCCGCTGCGGGCGACTTCACGGAGAGTCCAGGAAGGTGAGGTCGAAGCGGCCGTAGGAGACGGTCCCCCCGTCCCCGACCACGGGCAAGCGCGACTCCGGCACTCCCAGGCCGCGGCCGATGTTCGCGGTGGAGGGCGATCCGACCAGCTCCGCGCCGGTCTCCAGTGCCACACCGGCGCGTCGAGCGCGTGATCGTAGTGGGAGTGGGCGCAGAACACCGCGGCCAGGCTCCTCACCCGCAGCCGGTCGATCGTGGCACGCACCAGAGACCGGTCGGGCGCGATCCTGCCCAGGGCGACGCGAAGCATCCCCGGCCGGGTGACGAACCCGTCGCTGGGGGGTCGCTCGTCATCGGGCGCTGCCGGTACGGGAGATACGGGCGCAGGCTCGGACGGCCGACAGGCATTCTCATGCCTGCATCCTGACGTGTTCGGCGGCTTCGGCCGAGCACGTGCACGGCCGCACCGACGCCCTGTGAGCTGCCTCACGCAGCGCCGGCCGCCCGGTACACGAACTGCCTTGCCAGCGCCTTGCCCGCCCCTGTGGCGCCGCGCGTTGGCCGGATGCGTCAGTAATCTGTCATTGCAGCCAGTGCGAGATCCGATACAGGCTGTGACCGTGTTGGAGCGACGTGTTGTTGTGGTGGTGTACGGGGGCGCGATGGCCCTGGACATCACCGGACCGATCGAAGTGTTCGATACCGCGAACCGCCTCCTCGGCCCCTCGGGCATCCCCTACCGGACCGAGTTCGTCTCCGCCGACGCACCGCTGGTGCGCATGAGTTCGCGGATGGTGGTCGAGGCATCACCACTGGAGGCAGGGCAGGGCCCCATCGACACACTCCTCGTACCGGGCGGGTGGAGTCTCGACAGCGCACTGCGGGACGAGGAACTCGTGCCCTGGATCGGCCGGGCAGCGGCCCGGTCGCGCAGGGTCGCCTCCGTCTGCGGCGGATCCTTTCTGCTGGCCGAGGCGGGCCTCCTCGACGGCAGGCGCGCCACCACGCACTGGGCGTACAGCGAGGCGATGGCCTCCCGCTATCCGGACGTGACGGTGGACGCCGAGCCGATCTTCGTCTGGGACGGCCCGTTCGTGACCTCCGCCGGCGTGTCCACGGGCATCGACATGGCGCTGGCTCTGGTGGAGGCCGATCACGGATCCGCGCTCGCGCTGCAGACGGCACGGTTCCTGGTGCTGTTCCTCAAGCGGCACGGAGGCCAGTCCCAGTACAGCGCCGTCCTCGACGCGCAGTTGGCCGACCATCCGCCGATCCGGGCCGCGCAGGAGTGGATCCTGGAGAACCTGGACAGCCCGTTGCCCGTGGCCGAGATCGCGCGGCGGGCCAACATGAGTCAGCGCAACTTCGCCCGGGTCTTCCGGCGCGAGGTGGGCACGACACCCGGACAGTACGTCGAGCGGACGCGTATCGCCCGCGCACGCGAACTGCTGGAGACCACGGACCTGACGATCAGCCAGATAGCCGGCCGCTGCGGATTCGCCGCCACCGAGACGTTCTTCCGCTCCTTCGGACGGACCCTGGGACTCACCCCCAAGGAATACCGGCACCGCTTTCAGGTCATCTCGCCGTCCGGCCTCATCGACCGGCACCACGAGAGGGAGAGGAACCCCGCATGACCATCACGACCTCGGAATCACACACGGGGGAAGCCGACGGAGAAACGGTACGTCTGGTCGACTGGCTGGCCGGCGAACTCGCCGGGGCCGGCGTCACCCACATGTTCGGCGTCGGCGGCGCGAACATCGAGGACCTGTACGACGCGGTGCACCGCGGCGGCGCCGTCCGGGGCGTCGTCGCCAAACACGAGTTCTCCGCCGTCACCATGGCCGACGGATACGCGCGTACCACCGGCCGCCTGGGGGTTGTTGCCGCCACCTCGGGCGGTGGGGCGATGAATCTCGTACCGGGTCTGGCGGAGGCGTACGCCTCCCGGGTACCCGTGCTGGCCCTGGTGGGCCAGCCGCCGACCGGCCAGGAAGGGCACGGGGCGTTCCAGGACTCCAGCGGCAGGGCGGGCTCCTTCGACGCACGTGAGGTCTTCGCACCCCTCTCCCGGTTCTGCGCCCGGGTCGATGAAGCGGACTCGTTCGTGGAGTTGCTGCCCCGGGCGGTCGCGGCGGCACAGGCCGAGCCACGCGGACCGGCCGTGCTGTTGCTGCCCAAGGATGTGCAGCAGGCGCGGATCCGGGTGCCCGCCCGCGGTGCGGCCCCGACACCGGCCGGCCCCGCCACGACAACCACGGCGCGGCGCGACACAGCTGCCGTCAGCGCCGTGTCGGACGCCCTTCGCGCGGCCGGTCGCGTCCTCGTCATCGCCGGTGAGGGCGTCGCCACGGCCGGCGCACGTGGGGAACTGGCCGAACTGGCCCGGCGCCTCGGGGCATGGGTGGCGGTCACCCCGGACGCCAAGGACGTCTTCGACAACCGTGATCCCCGATTCGCGGGAGTGGCCGGGGTAATGGGCCATGCCAACGTCGAGGACTGTCTGCGCCGGGCCGATCTGTGCCTGCTGGTCGGTACCCGGCTGCCGCTCCTGGCGCGCGGTGGCCTCGACCGGGCCCTGGCCGCCACCGACGTCATCAGCCTCTGCCCCGAACCGCCGTTCGTGGCAGGCACCGCACTGGGCGGGGACCTGCGGGACGCGCTGCGCGCGGTGACCGCCCGGCTGCCCCCGCACCGACGCCCCTGCCCGCCGCACGCCGGCCCCCTGCCCGCTGCCGTCCCGGGTGCGCTCGTCGGGACCCGAGGGCGAACGGTTGCCCACGCCCAGGCGGTCGCCGCCGTGGAGGCGGCCCTCCCCGAGGACGCGCACGTCTTCGTGGACGCGGGCAACACCGGGGCCGGCGCGATCCATCTCCTCCCGGCACCGCGACACGGCCGCTTCGTGGTGGCGGTCGGCATGGGCGGCATGGGCTACACCTTCGGTGCCGGCATCGGCGCCGCGCTCGCCACCGGCCGGCGCACCTACGTCCTCGCGGGCGACGGGGCCTTCTTCATGCACGGCATGGAGGTGCACACCGCCGTGGAGTACGACGCACCCGTGACCTTCGTGATCTTCAACAACAACGCCCACGCCATGTGCGCGATGCGGGAGGAGTTCTTCCAGGGTGGCGTCCGCAGCGACGACCTGTTCGCCCGGACCGACCTCGCCGCCGGAGTGGCCGCCGCCTTCCCGTCCCTGCAGGTCACGGAGGCCGCCGACGCGGCGCACCTGCGCACGGCACTGCTGCGCAGCAATGCCGGCGCCGGCCCGGCGTTCGTCTCGGTGGAGTGCGACCCACGGGAGATCCCCCCGTTCCTTCCGTTCCAGTCCTTCACCAAAGCCGCCGAGAGCAAGGAGAGTTCGGATGAGCGAGCCGTTGTCCACGTTGGCTGACATCCCCGGTCTGGTCCGGATCGAGAACACCGGCAAGGAGGAACTGACCGCCCACTGCATGGAGCTCACCCACGCGGTCTACCCCCACCATCAGGTCTACGGGCAGTACTGCACCATCCACGAGTACGTCGACTGCCCGCCGGAGCAGGCCTACGACTACCTGCGCCAGGGGCACCACCTGGAGGAGTGGACCTGCAGCCTGCGGGACTTCGCGCCCACCGGCACACCGGGGCTGTGGGTCGGTCATGACCGGCTGGAGGACGACACCCGGATCTACTGCAGGGTGATCGCGAACCCAGAGGCCATGACCGTGGACTACCACTGCTCCTGGGACCAGGGCGAGAAGCTGTGGATGATCTACCTGATGCGGGTCGTGCCGGCCCGACTGGTCCTCGACAAGCCGGGTTCGGTGATCACCTGGACCAACTGCCGGCACCCCTACTACGACGACAACCCGCACCCCGGCCTGGCGCCCCGCCCCGACCGGCCCTGGGTGGGCGACTACTGGGACCTCTTCTACGCGGGGCACACCGTGGAGATGCACAACCTCAAGGCCATCCTGGAACACCGGCACCGGGGCGGCCTGCCGGTCAATTCGGCGCCGGCGAGGGCGGTGGCTCCGTGACCACGGTCAGCCTCACCGACGTGGCGAGCTACCTGCCCGGCGAGCCGGTCCCCGCGGAGTTCTACACGGACTTCCCCGGAGCCGAGGACAAGCTCCGCAACCACCCCATGTTCAAGGTGCCGCCGTTACGGCACCACGTGGCCAGGGACGAGACCAACGCCGACATGGTCGAGCGCGCCGTACAACCTCTCGTCGAACGGCACGGCATGAAGGAAATCCGTGGCGTCGACGTGCTGTTGGTGCACAGCCAGCTGCCGGACCTGCCGTTCGTGGGCGCCGGGACCGAGGTGGCGCGTCGGCTGGGTCTGAACCCGGAGTGGCTCGTCGATGTGGCCAACGCGGGCTGTGCGTCGTTCGTGCACATGGTGAAGCTGGCCCGGCAGATCCTCACCTCCACCGACGCGAAGACGGCGCTGATATGCAATGCGCAAAGCGCCGCGGGACAGTGGTTCACCCAGTCCGAGGTGCGCAAACTCGCCCAGGCGGCGATCCCGGGGGACGGCTGCGGTGTGGGGTACGTGACGACGTCGGCGCAGTCGCCGGTCCTCGACGTGGAGACCAGGCACATCGGCGAGTACGCCGGCGACATGACCGTGGCCGTCGACGACGGCCGTAAGTACTGGGAGCCGGGCGAGTCCCAGCTGCGGATCGGGTTCACCGACGCCAGTGTCGCCAAGGTCCTGGCACGCGGGAACCGCCTCGTCCCCGAAGTGGTCACGGCCCTGTGCCGGCGGCTCGGCGTGGCGAGCACCGACATCGACGTCCTCATCACCAACCAGCCCAACCGCACCTTCCTGCGGAACTGGCGAGAGGCGCTGCAACTGCCTGCCGAACGGCACCTGAACACCTTCGACGAGTACGGGAACCTCTTCGGATCGGCGATCCCGATCACCCTGGACCGCGCGATCGACTCCGGACGGGTGACGGACGGCGACCTGGTGGTGCTGGGGGGATTCGCCCACGCGGGCGACTTCGCCGGTGCCGTCGCCGTGCGCTGGCACGGCGGACGGGGCTGAGCCATGGACATCCCCGTGCTGCACCGGCTCGCCCTGAACGAGAGCCCCTATCCCCCGCTGCCCTCGGTACGCGAGGCGATGCAGCGGGCCGTCGCAGAGGCTCACCGTTACCCGCCGTTCCACCCCGACGACCTCACCGAGCGGATCGCCGCATGGTGCCGGGTGCCCCCCGACCGCGTCGCGGTCGGCAGCGGATCGGTCGGCGTGGCCCTCCAGTTGCTCCAGGCAGTGGTCCGGCCCGGTGACGCGGTGGTACACGCCTGGCGCACCTTCGACGCCTATCCTCTCCTGGCCGGCATGGCCGGCGCTCAGCCTGTCCCCGTCCCCCTGTCGCCGGACGGACACCAGGACCCGGGCGCCCTGCTCGCGGCGCTCGACCACCGCACCCGCGTCGTGGTGCTGTGCAATCCGCACAACCCCACCGGCAGCCTCGTCACCGCCGACGCGCTGTCGGCGTTCCTGCGCCGGGTCCCTCGACACATCACCGTGCTCCTCGACGAGGCGTACGTGGAGTTCGCCCGCGACACCGATCTGCCGGATTCACCCGCGCTCCTGGACGCACACCCCAACCTGCTGGTCCTGCGCACCTTCTCCAAGGCCTACGGCCTCGCCGCCCTGCGGGTGGGCTACGGCCTCGGCTCCTCCGAGCTGGTGGAGCGGATCCGCCGGCAGCAGCTGCCCTTCGGGATCAACGCGGTGGCAACGGCGGCGGTGCAGGCATCACTGCGGGCCGAGAGCGAGCTGCGCCTCCGCGTGGACACCGTCGTCGCCGAACGTGAACGGCTCCGGCGCGAACTGGCGTCCCTCGGCTGGCGCGTACGCCCCGGCCACGCCAATTCCGTCTGGCTCGCCGCGCCCGATCCGATCGATGCGGGCGCGGCGGCACTCACGGAAGCCGGTGTCCAGACGCGCCACTACCCCGGTGAGGGACTCCGGCTCACCGTCGGCAACCGGAACGCCAACGACACGGTGCTGACCGCGCTGGCGGAAGTGCGCGCGCACCGGAGTGCGTCGCGGACGTGAAGGGTGGGCGCGAGGGCGGCTTGTTCCCGCCCTACGACCTCGCCAGGGACGTCGTCACCAGGGCCGGCCTCGTCCGGTGCGGCCCAGGCCCCGTCGCCGAACCCCCCAGCCTTCGGCCGGGGGGACCCCCACGGCGGGAGTTCGACGACAGGACCTAGGTGGCAGAGCTGCGGCGGCCGGATCCGCGGACGGCTTTGCCGGAGGCAGCGCCGGTCGCCGGCCGGCGGTCGGAACCGCGGCCGCCCGCTCCGGTGGCGCCTCCCGCGGCCCCGCCGGATCCCGCTCGGCGGGCGGAACCGCGCCCGCCGGCTGCGGGGGCGCCACCGGTCGCTGTCGCCCCGGCCCCGGACCGGCGGTCGGAGCCCCCGCTGTCCGTCCTGGCCGCAGTACCTGTCGCCGCCCTGGCTCCGCCGCCGTTTCGGCGGCGGCGGCCGGATCGCCTTCCGGGCTCCGTACCGTTCTTCCGGTCCGGGCGGGACGCCGTCGGCGTCGCCGGCTGGGGCACCTCGATGGTGACGGCCACACCGGAAGGTTCGCGGGCGCCGGTGATGGTGGCCAGTTCCGGGTCGCTCGACGTGATGCGGGCCGTTCGGGGGCGGATGCCCGCGTCCGACATGAGCCGGTTCACGTCCCGCTTCTGGTCGGACAGGACCAGCGTGACCACGCTGCCGGAGCCACCGGCGCGGGCCGTGCGGCCGCCCCGGTGGAGGTAGTCCTTGTGATCGGTGGGGGGATCGACGTTCACGACGAGGTCGAGGTCGTCGATGTGTATGCCCCGGGCCGCGACGTTCGTCGCCACCAGGGCGGTGACCTGCCCGTTCCTGAACTGCTCCAGGGTGCGGTTGCGCTGCGGCTGGGAGCGGCCGCCGTGCAGTGCCGCCGCGCGGACACCGACGGACAGGAGCCGCTTGGCGAGCCGGTCGGCGGACCTCTTGGTGTCGAGGAAGAGGATGACCCGCCCGTCACGGGCCGCGATCCGCGTGGTGACGGCCTTCTTGTCGGTCTCGTCCTGGACGTGGAACACATGGTGCTCCATGGTGCTCACCGCTGCCGCGGACGGGTCCACGGAGTGCACCACGGGGTCTGTCAGGAACCGCTGCACCAAGCGGTCGATGTTGCGGTCCAGGGTGGCGGAGAACAGCATGCGCTGTCCGTCGGGCCGTACTTGCTGGATCAGCTTGGTGATCTGCGGCAGGAAGCCCATGTCGGTCATCTGGTCGGCTTCGTCCAGCACCGTGATGCGTACGCCGGTGAGCTCGCAGTCTCCGCGCTCCACCAGGTCGTTGAGCCTGCCGGGCGTCGCCACGAGTACCTCGGCACCGCGCCGGAGCGCACCGGCCTGCTTGGTGATCGACAGCCCGCCGACCACGGTGGCCAGACGGAGGTTCACCGCCGTCGCGTAGGGGGTGAGCGCGTCCGCCACCTGCTGGGCGAGCTCCCGGGTGGGCACCAGCACGAGAGCCAGGGGCGCCTTGGGCTCCGCTCGCAGTCCGGCCGTGCGGGCCAGGAGGGCCAGCCCGAAGGCGAGGGTCTTGCCGGAGCCGGTGCGCCCTCGTCCCAGCAGGTCACGGCCTGCGAGCGAGTTGGGCAGCGTGGCGGCCTGGATGGGGAAGGGAGTGGTCACGCCCTGCGTGGTGAGGGCTTTCAGCAGCTCCGCGGGCATGTCCAGAGCGGCGAATTCCTCGACGGCGGGAAGGGCGGGTGTCGTGCTTTCCGGCAGCCGGAATTCCCTCGGCGACGACGCCGACGGTCGGGGTGACGAGGCGCGCCGGTTCGTTTTCTGGGGCCTGCGGGACATGCGGTTGTCTGCCTTTCTGGAAACAGCACAAACCGGGGTCCGCACCCTGACGGTGCGGACCCCGGTGAGCGGATACGCGTCCGGCGATCAGGCGGGGAGGATGTTCTCCGCCTGCGGGCCCTTCTGGCCCTGCGTGACGTCGAAGGAGACCCGCTGACCCTCCTGGAGCTCACGGAAGCCCTGGGTCGCGATGTTCGAGTAGTGGGCGAAGACGTCGGGGCCGCCGCCGTCCTGCGCGATGAAACCGAAACCCTTTTCAGAGTTGAACCACTTCACGGTTCCCTGTGCCATTTTCTTCTCCGTTCTGTAGGCAGAGGCCCCATTCCGGAGATGCCGGCAAACAACAATGCGCCCGAAGGAGAAACATTCCCGTCAGGCGCACATGGGTTCATGGGTACCAAAACTGCAACGCCAACACGATAGCACAGGTCGCCGACGGCATGCCGTCGCGGAGGCGCAGCGGGTCTCGCCGATCACTTACGGGCAGAAGGTCACTCACGGCTGGGATTTCGTCAACTGGTGGTGTAGATAGGTCAGTTGTTGCGAGTCCTCAAGCGCAACAGGCGGTGATCACGGCACTTTCGGTCACTCTTCCCGCGATCGCCGACCCCCCTCATGCACAGCGAAAGGCACATGTATGGCGAACAACCGCAGGACGCGCCACGGCGGGCGCACGCTGGCGCTCTCAGTGGCTGTCCTGGGCGCGGTCGCGGCGACAGCCGTTCCGGCCGCGGCCGACGACCAGCCCACCCGGGCGCAGATCATGGCCGACTGCGACTCCGGCGAAGGCAAGTGCACCTTCAACGACCCGCAGCTGGGCCAGGCGTATCTCGGAGACTTCCACCGCGTCTCCGACTCGCTCTACAACTGCAGCACCTCGCCCGCCACCCAGTCGATGACCTGGTCCGACACGGTCGGTTCCACGGACTCGGCGGGCGTGTCCGTGACCGCCGGCGGCAAGATAGCGGGAATCATCGACTTCAGCGTGACAGCGACCTACAGCCACTCCTGGTCGAGCACGCACTCGGAGACCAGCTCCGTCAACATGACGGTGAAACCGGGTGAGGTCGGCTGGATCTCCCGTGCGCAGGTGATGCAGACCGTCTCCGGCACCTGGCAGACCCATTACGACGACCGGAAGTGGGGGCACTACTTCTGGTTCGTCCCCGACGTCATCACCGGGCCTGCTCCGAACGGGACGGACGGCCGGAGCAACGCGGTGGTCGTCAAGTCCAGGAAGATGACCACCGAGGAGAAGCGGTCCTGTTCCAGCCGCTCCGGCAGGAACAGGACGTTCGTCGTCCGAGGCTGATCCACCGGACACCTCGCCGGAACGGTCCGACCGGCGCGCTGCCGGACTCCGCACGCGCGGCCCCCGTACGGCACGTCCGTACGGGGTCAGCGTCTGTCCGGGGCCGCCAACCGGTGCAGACGCAGGGCGAGTTGGATCTCCAGGGCGCGGGCCGGGGTCTGCCAGTCGTCGCCCAGCAGCCGGCCCACCCGCTCCAGCCGCTGGGCGACCGTGTTGACGTGGACGTGCAGCGCGTCCTTGGTCCGGGCCGGGCTCATCGCGCAGGCGAAGTACGCGTCGAGGGTGCGCAGCAGTTCCGTGCCGCGTCGCTCGTCGTAGGAGACGACCGGGCCGATGGTGCGGTCGACGAAGCCGGCGATGTCCCGCTCGCCCGCGAGGAGCAGGCCGAGGAAGCCGAGGTCCTCGGCCGCCGCCCCGTCCCCGGCCCGGCCGAGCAGATGCAGCGCTTCCAGGCAGCGGCGACCCTCGGCGTAGGCGGTGGCGACGGTCTCCGGGTGGGTGGCGAGGTCGCCGACCGGGGCGGAGGCGCCGACGGTGACGGGCTGGTGGACGGCCGTACCCAGCTGGCGGGCGGTGCGACGGGCCAGGTCCGTGGCGGTGTCGCCGGCGGCGAGCGGCAGCAGAAGGACGGTGCCGCCGTCACGTGCGGCGGCCAGGCCGTGCCCGGTCGCGGCGAGGTGGGAGGCGGCCGACCACAGCCGGCGGCGGGCCGCGGCCTCCTCGTCGGCGTCGGCGGCCGGGCCGTCAAGGCGCGCGGCGAGGACGACATGGGTGGCGTCCAGATCGGCGTGCAGCCGGGCGGCGCGTTCGCGCAGCAGGCGCGGATCGCGGTCGCGGGCGTCCAGCAGGTCGTCCAGCAGTTCGCCCCGCACCCGCTGTTCGGCCTCGGCCGCCGAACGGCGGGCGAGCAGGAGGAGGGAGGTGACCATCGCGGCGCGCTCCAGGGTGCGCTGGTCGACGGGGTCGAGGCCGGGATGTCCGCACAGCACCAGCGCGCCGAGGAGTTCGCCGCCCGCGGCGACCGCGGCGATCCAGTCGTCGCCGTGCCGTACCGCGTGGCCCTCGGCGCGGGACGCCTCCAGCGCGGCGGCCGGCGCCGCGTCGGCCTCGCCGAACTCCACGGTGCCGTCGAGGACTTCGGAGACGGCGGCGGCCACGTCGTGCACCCCGCCGCCGCGCAGGACGAGTTCGGCGAGCCGGTCGTGCACGTCGGAGGCGCGCTCGATGGCCGCGCTGCGGTCCCGGATGATCTCGTTGGCCCGCTCCAGGCCGGCCAGGGCGGCGCGGGTCTCGGTGAGCAGATTGGCGCTGTCGATCGCGGCCGCGGCGAGGGCGGCGAAGGAGCCGAGCAGGGCGATCTGCGCGCGTTCGAAGACGCGCGCCCTGCGGTCGGCGGCGAAGAGGACGCCGATGACGTGCGGGCCGAGCATGAGGGGGACGCCGAGGATGGCGACCAGGCCCTCGTCACGGACGCCGGCGTCGATGGTGAGGGTGTGCTGGAAGCGGGCGTCCTTGAAGTAGTCCTCCGTGACGTACGGCCGTGTGGTCTGGGCGACCAGTCCGCCGAGGCCCTCGCCCATGCCGAGGCGCAGCTGCTGGAAGCGGGCGGAGACCGAGCCCTCGGTGACCCGCATGTAGGTGTCGCCGCGCGCCGGGTCGTTGAGGGTGAGGTAGGCGACGTCCGTGCCGAGCAGGGACCGGGCGCGCTGCACGATGGCCTGCAGGACGGCGTCGAGGTCGCGCAGACCCGCGAGGTCGTGGGCGGTCTCGAACAGCGCGGACAGCTCCGCCTCGCGGCGCCGGCGCCCCTCCAGCTCGGCCCGGACGCGCAGGGCGAGCAGCTTGGCCCGCTCCAGCGCGGCGATGCGGTCGGCCGGTCCGCCCTCGGCGCGGGCGAGCAGCACCGGCTGCTCGTACGCCTCCACGGAGGCGTCGCGGGCCAGCAGCTCGAGGAAGGGGGCCTCGATGCTGCCGCCGGGTGCCGGCTGAAGGTGATCGCGAGACATGGTCACAGGATTCCGCATCGGCCGCCCGGCTGGTCAGGCTGTGGAAAACTCCTGGGCCGGGCGATACCGGGCGCTTCACACATCTGCGGACGTGACGGCGGAGGCGCGCAGACCACGGACGTTGGACCCATTGACGATCCGCCCTCCATCACTACCTGTGGTCGCCGCCCATACTTCAGTCGGCAGTCGCAGGGTCAAACCATGTGGGTGCCTCGGACATGGCCTGCTTGATCCGGAGCAGGCCGAACTGATGGAGCTCGGGCAGCGCGTCCACCGTGAACCAGCCCACCTCCAGGGACTCGTCGTCGTTGACCCGGGCCTCGCCGCCCACGGCGCGGCAGCGGATGGTGATGTCCATGTACTGGCACTGGTCGCCGTTGGGGTAGGTGACCGGCTCCAGGGCCTGGACGAGGACGACCCGCTCGGCCACGCAGCGCACCGCCGTCTCCTCGAAGACCTCCCGCACGGCACAGGCCGCGGGCTGCTCGCCCGGCTCCGGGATGCCGCCGATCACCGACCACTTGCGGGTGTCGGCCCGCCGGCCCAGCAGCACTCTGCCCTCGTCGTCGAAGACGATCGCGGTGACTCCGGGGAGCCAGAGCAGTTGCCGGCCGGCGGAGGAGCGGAGCGTGCGGATGAAGTCAGGAGTAGCCATGGGCCCGACCCTAACGGGCCGGACCCATGAACTCCTGGCTGTTCAGCGGGCGTACGCACCGGTTCAAGGGTGCGTATCCCGGTCGTACGGCTAGGCGCCACCGGCGCGCCGACGGCGCAGCCCGGACCCGATCGCCCAGCCGACACCGCCCGCGGCGACCAGCACCAGAGCGATCTCCGGGAGGATGCCGAGCTCGGTCGCGGGGGTCTTGGACGTGCGCAGCGGCACCTTCTGGACGAGGTAGGCGGGCACGAACATGCCGGTCCGCTGGGTGATCTTCCCGTCCGGCATGATGATCGCGCTGACGCCGCTGGTCACCGGCACGGTGACGGTGCGGCTGTGCTCGACGGCGCGGATCCGGGACATGGCCAGCTGCTGGTAGGTCATCTCGCTGCGGTCGAAGGTCGCGTTGTTGCTCGGCACGGAGATCATCTCCGCGCCATGGGTGACCGTGTCCCGCACGGCCCAGTCGAAGGCGGCCTCGTAGCAGGTGGCGAGGCCCACCTTGGCGCCGTCGATGTCGAAGACGCCCGGAGTGCTGCCGCGGCTGAAGTCCTGGCGGACCATACCGGTCCAGTTCTTGTTGACCGCGCCGACGAGCCCGCGCAGCGGGAGGTACTCGCCGAACGGCTGGATCTGCCGCTTGTCGTAGGTCTGCGTCGGTCCCTCGACCGGGTCCCACAGGATCTGCTCGTTGAGCAGTTTGCCGTCCTTCTCGACGACTCCGCCGACCGAGATGGGCACGCCGACGGCCTTGGCGGCGCCGTCGATGACGGCGGCCGCGTCCGGATTGCTGAAGGGGTCGATGTCGGAGGAGTTCTCCGGCCACAGGACATAGTCGGGCTTCGGGGTCCTGCCCGCCTTGATGTCGGCGGCGAGCCTGAGCGTCTCGCGCACGTGGAAGTCGAGCACGGCCCGTCGCTGGGCGCTGAACTCCAGACCGGAGCGCGGCACGTTGCCCTGGATGAGCGCGACGGTCCGGGTGCCGTCCTCGGCCCTGTCACTCACCAGCGGCCGGGCGGCGACCGCACCCGCGACCGGGACGGCGACGCTCAGCAGCGCGGCGGCCGCCGCGCCCCGGCGCACGTCCCCGGTCCGGCGCCGCTCGGCGAGCAGCCGGCCGGCCTCGTACAGGCCGAATCCGCACAGGACGACCGCGAAGCCGAGCACGGGCGTGCCGCCCACCGCGGCGAGCGGCAGGAAGACGCCGTCCGCCTGCCCGAACGCGATCTTGCCCCAGGGGAAGCCCCGGAAGGGCACACGCGCGCGTACCGCTTCGCCCGCGATCCAGAGGGCGGCCGCCCACACCGGCCAGGCCGGCAGCCGGGAGACGGCGGCGACACCGACGCCGACCAGGGCGACGAAGACCGCCTCGATGGCGACGAGGGCCAGCCAGGGACCGGGCCCCACCTCCACGCCGGTCCACACCAGCAGCGGCAGCAGGAAGCCGAGCCCGAAGAGGTAGCCGAGGCCGAGGGCCGCCCTCCAGCCACGCCCGCGCAGCACCCAGCCGAAACCGGCGAAGGCGGGCAGCGCCAGCCACCACAGGGTGCGCGGCGGGAAGCTGACGTAGAGCAGCACTCCGCAGAGCGCGGAGGCGACGGCCGGGACCAGGCGCAGCAGGCGGCCGCGGAACGCGCTGGGCGCGGGGGACGGCTGGAGCTGGTCCGGCTGGTCCACGGAAGTTGCGGTGACGGTCACCCGGGTGAGTGTACGGCGGCCACCTGGGCCGCCGACAGCGCGGTTCGCGGGCCGGGACCGGCACCGCGGACCGGGGTCGTCCCTGGTCGCCGCCCGTCCCGGCCGGCCGGCGCGCCGGCCCCGTCACGGGACGAGCACGCGCCTCGGCACCGACTGGGCGCCACGTCGTTCGGCCCGCCCCACCGCGACCTTCCGCCGCATCTCGTGCCCAAACCGGTCATCAGCCGCTACCGTGAGCAGGCCTGAAACAAGGGTCGGGGACCGGGGATGACTTGGAACTGGGGTCGGGGACCGGGGACGAGGGGCAGCGGTGGGGTCGACGGGGACGAGGTCTGCGGCCGGGAGAACGAGGTCCGCGAACGGGATGGCCGCGGGCGCGGCCGACGTCAGGCGAAACGTTTCCGACGGGGCGGGCATGATCCTTCTGGGCGCCTGCGCCGGCTGGTCGCTGATCACCGCGGCGGCACACGACGGGCGGCCCGAGGGCGTGCTGCTCGCGGTGCTCGCCGTGGCCGCCGGCCATGCCGTCGGCCGGATGTCCGGGGCGCTGCTGCCGGTGGCCGCGCCATGCGCCGGTGCGGCGGCCGGCCTGACGCTCGCCGTGGCCCTGCCCGGTCTCGCCGCAGGTCCCCGGTACGCCGCCCCGCTCGGCCACGCCGGTGGCACGGCCGCCCTGCTGACGCTGGCCACGGGTGCCGCGTGCTGCGCCGCCTGGGCGTCGCGCGTACCGGAGTTGAGGCTGGTGCTGCGGCTGCCGGCCCTCGGGCTCGTGCTGGCCGGGGCCGTGCTGGGGTCGGCGGCCGGGTGCGTGGCGAGTGCGGCTGTACTGCTGTGTTCGCTCGCCGCGGGCTCGGTGTCCCGACGGGGCGCCTGTCTGCTGGGCCTGGCGACGGCGGCGGCGCTGGCGGCCGGAACGGCCTGGGCGCTCGCCGCCGATGCGCTGCCGGGCAAACTCGCCCGGGTGCTGGAAGGCCGGCTGAGCGCGCACCGGGTTGCGTTGTGGCAGGACGCCCTGCGTCTGGCGGGGCGGAACCGGGGGCTCGGGGTCGGTCCGGGACGGTTCGCAGAGGTGGACGGCACGGCCGCGCAGACGGTGTCCGCCGACGGCAAGCCGCACTCGGCCCTGCTCCAGCTGGCGGCGGAGCAGGGCGTCGTCGGGGTACTCCTCTTCGGCGCCGCGTTCTGCTGGCTGCTGCACGCGCTCTGGCGCTCTCCCCGCTCCACCCCGGTCGCCCTGACCGCCGGCACGGCCCTGACGGCACTGGCCGTGCTGGCCGCGGCGAGCAACGCGCTGAGCTTCACCCCGGTGACCGTGGGCGCCGGACTGCTGGCCGGATGGGCGACGGCGCGGCCGTGGGCGCGCGACGGCGCGGAACCCCGGAGCTGAACTGCGGATTCCCCGCGTGCCGCGCGAGGCGCGGCCTCAGCGGGCCGATCCCGGAGTGATCGTCCGCAGCCGGTCCCTGATGACCCGGACCGCCGACTCGGCGTTGTCCACGGTGATCGTGAAGGTGTGGCCGTCCCACAGGCGCAGCACGACGCCCTCGCCCCGGCGTACGACCACGGCCGTGCCCTTCTCCGGTCGCCACCGGTAGCCCCAGCCGCCCCAGTTCCGTGGTGTGACGAGGGCGGTGAAGTCGGCGCCGGCCACATGGGAGAGCGGGATACGGCGGCGCGGCAGCCCCATGTGGCCGCAGCGCACCTCGACGCACTCCTTGTCGAGCCTGAGGTCGACGTGCACGAAGGCGAGCGTGCCGAAGAGGACCAGCAGACCGGCGGCGATGCAGCCCACGACGGACATCACCAGCGGGGCGACGCCGGAGGTCCAGGCCGAGTCCACGGCCAGCTCGATACCGAGGGCCATGCAGGCCGCACCGACCAGCGCCAGCAGCCACTGGACCCGGTTGGTGGCGCGCCCGGTCCAGACATCGGGGTTCTGGCTGTCGTCGGCGTGGGGGTGGTCCCTCATGTTTATGAGGTTACTCAGGTTTCGCTGCGCGGGTAGGGAGTCGCGGAGCGTGACTGACCCGGGTGGGCCAGGGCTTGTGACCGAGGCGGAGCGTCGTCGCGGGCCGCTCAGCGGACGGGGCTGACCGCCTGCAGGAAACGGCCTTCCTGGTAGGACAGCGCCGTGTCCGGGAGCGTGGCCTCGCGACCGCTGAGCAGCACGGTGAGCGTGGTGTCGGCGACGGCGGCCGGAGCCGGCTCCACGCCGATCCGGCGCAGGGCCTGCGCGGCCACCGCGCCCGCGGAGCCGTGCAGCGCGAGCGGCGGACGGCCGGGCCGCTGGACGGCCGCCCGGATGCGCTCGCCGACCAGCTCGTAGTTGGTGCAGCCGAGGACGACGGTGGTGACGTCCTCGGGAGTGCGGGCGGCGGCCGAGGCGATCGCGGCGTCGATCGCGGCCTCGTCCGCGTGGTGCACCGCGTCCGCGAGACCGGGGCAGGGGACCTCGGTGACGCCGACACCGGCGGCGAACTGCTCGATCAGGTTCCGCTGGTAGGCGCTGCCGGTGGTGGCGGGGGTCGCCCAGATCGCGACATGCCCGCCGCCGGCGGCGGCCGGCTTGATCGCCGGGACGGTGCCGATGATCGGCAGGTCCGGTTCGAAGCGGGCCCGCAGCACCGGCAGGGAGTGCACGGAGGCGGTGTTGCAGGCGACGATCAGGACGTCCGGCTCATGGGCGGCGGCGGCCTCGCACACGGCGAGGGCCCGCTGGGTGATGTCCTGAGGGGTGCGCGGCCCCCAGGGCATCCCGTCCGGGTCCCAGGAGAGCACGAGATCCGCGTCGGGTCGCAGCCGCCGTACCGCGGCGGCGGCGGGAAGCAGGCCGATTCCGGAGTCCATGAGCGCGATCTTCACCCGGCCACGATAGACGATGGGGCCTTGGGGACCCCTCCGGTGGGGCAGACTGCGGGCGTGAGCGCCCTGCTGTGGATCACCGTCGTGTCGCTGGCCGCCTGGTGCTGGCTGCTGCTGGGCCAGGGCTTCTTCTGGCGCACGGACGTCCGGCTGCCGCCGCGCCGGGAACCGAACGCATGGCCGTCGGTCGCAGTGGTCGTACCGGCCCGTGACGAGGCCGCGGTGCTGCCCGCGAGCCTGCCGTCGCTGCTGGCGCAGGACTATCCGGGGCGGGCGGAGGTCTTCCTGGTGGACGACGGGAGCACCGACGGCACCGGGGACCTGGCCCGCGAACTGTCCCGGCGGCACGGCGGGCTGCCGCTGACCGTGACCTCGCCGGGCGAGCCGCCGGCGGGCTGGACGGGGAAGCTGTGGGCGGTGCGGCACGGCATCGGCCTGGCACGCGCGCGTGACCCCGAGTATCTGCTGCTCACGGACGCGGACATCGCGCACGCGCCGGACAGCCTGCGCACGCTGGTGGCGGCGGCACACGCGGGGGGCTTCGACGTCGTGTCGCAGATGGCGCGGCTGCGGGTGGAGAGCGCGTGGGAGCGCCTGGTGGTCCCGGCCTTCGTCTACTTCTTCGCGCAGCTGTATCCCTTCCGGTGGATCGGCCGGAAGGGATCGCGTACGGCCGCGGCGGCGGGCGGCTGCGTCCTGTTGCGCGCCGGGATGGCGGAGAAGGCGCGCATCCCCGACGGCATCCGGCATGCCGTCATCGACGACGTGGCGCTCGCGCGCGCGGTGAAGGGCGCCGGCGGGCACGTCTGGCTGGGACTGGCCGACCGGGTCGACAGCGTGCGGCCGTATCCGCGGCTGCACGACCTGTGGCGGATGGTCTCGCGCAGCGCCTACGCCCAGTTGCGGCACAACCCGCTGCTGCTCCTCGGCACGGTCGCCGGGCTGGCCCTGGTGTACCTGGTGCCGCCCGCCACGGTGGTGGTCGCAGCGGCGGGCGGCGCCGCGGCGACGGCGGCCGTCGGCGCTGTGGCGTGGGCGGTGATGGCCGGGACGTACGTGCCGATGCTGCGCTACTACCGGCAGCCGCTGTGGCTCGCTCCGCTGCTGCCGTTCACCGCGTCGCTCTATCTGCTGATGACGGTCGACTCGGCCGTGCAGCACTACCGGGGGCGCGGGGCCGCCTGGAAGGGCCGCACGTACGCGCGTCCCGATGCCGTGCCCGACGAGGGCTGAGCCCGGTCACTTGCGGCCGGGCGTCCAGTCCATGCCCCATCCGTAGGCGCGGTCTATGGTCCGCTGCGGGCTCACTCCGCGCTCCGGCACGAGATAGCGCGCCTCTCGCTGCACCAGGAGATCGCCGCCGGTGTTGGTGATCAGGGCGAGCGCGCACACCGTGGACGGCACGGTGCACTCGTCGAGCGAGAAGTCGATCGGGGCGCCGTGCTGCGGTTGCAGGGTGACGGTGGCGTGCAGGTCGGCGAAGGAACTGGCGCCCTCGTAGATCGTGACGAAGACGAGGATGCGCCGGAAGTCCTGCCTGTGGTCCAGGTTGACGGTGAGGTTCTCACCGCTCGCCACGGCACCCGTGCGGTCGTCGCCGTCGAGGTGGATGTACGGCGGCCGGTGCAGCGAACCGAAGGCGTTGCCGAGGGCCTGTACGACCCCTTTGCGGCCGTCGGCGAGCTCGTACAGGGCGCACAGGTCCAGGTCGAGCTCGCCCCGCCCGCCTCCCCACCGGCCGCCCCAGCCGGAAAGATGTTTGCGCATCTGCCAGTTGAGGTTCACCCGCATGACACCGGAGGTACCGCCCTGCTTGGCGAGCGAGACCGAGGGCGCCGTCTTGGTGAGGGTGACCTTGGACAGGCGGACGGGCTGTGGCGCCGGAGGGGTCGCGGGCGCGGACGGCCTGGGTGCAGTCGGCATGGTCGGTGGTGGCGGCGGTACGGGGGTCGGCGCGGGGGGCGGGGGCGGGGTCACGCGGGCCGGTACGGGAGGCGGAGGCGGCGTCACGCGGGCCGGTACGGGAGGCGGAGGCGGGGTCACCGGGGGCGGCGCGGCATGCTGGGGTTCGTCCACGGTGATGCCGAAGTCCGTTGCCAGGCCCTCGAGTCCGCTGCTGTAGCCCTGGCCGACGGCGCGGAACTTCCAGCCGCCCTGGCGGCGGTAGAACTCGCCGAGCACGAAGGCCGTCTCCACGGTCGCGCCGGGGCTGTCGAAGCGGGCGACCGCCTGGCCGGTCCCGGTGTCGGTCACCTCGATGTAGAGGCCCGGGACCTGCCCGAAGGTCCCGCCGTCGGCGGAGGCGGCGAGGACGATCCGCTCGATCGTGCCCTCCACGCGCGCGAGGTCCACGACGACGGTGTCGGTGACACCTGCGTCGGCCGTCCTCTTGCCCGCGTGGCGCACCGCACCGGAGGGATGGACGGGCTGGTTGTAGAAGACGAAGTCGTCATCGGAGCGGACCTTCCCGGTGGCGAGCAGCAGCGCGGAGGCGTCCGCGTCGGGCACGCCGGGCCCGGAGCGCCACCCCATTTCGACGCGCAGCGCCGTGGTCGGCACCGGCGTGTTCGCCCCTTTCAGCATGGACATGCCCACCCCCATCCGTGTCGGCTTCGTACACCCTCGGTCGTCCAGGTCATCCCTACCCGCAGAACCTGTTCGCCGGTGTCGGCGAACTCCCCGACCACTGCGGGAGGATCGCCGGTCAACTGGCGGTAACCCCGCAGGACCTCGCTCTTTACACGATTAAAGCGCGCACGGACGTCCTTTTTTGCCAAGTTCGCTCGGATTGGGGATCCCGCGTCACTGCGGACACGGAAAACAACCCTCTTATCGGTCTCCCCAACGAGCACATCGTGGGCTTAACTTATGTGCCATGACCTCCCCCCGCTCCACTTATGGTGGCGGCTACTACTCCGCCTCCTTCCCGGACACCCCGATCTACGACTCGCTCGTCGCCGAGCGCGGTACTCCGCAGATCGCCCCGATCCGGGTCCCCGCCGCCTACGACACGGGCAGCAGCCTGCCCGCCCTGCCGTCGGCCCTGCCCGCCCTCCCGGCGGCGCCCTCCCCGCAGGCCCCGGCCTACGGCTACCCGCAGACGCCGCAGCCCGCCCCGCTGCAGCAGGCACCCACGGCGTACATCCCGCAGCAGGCCGCCGCCCCGCGGGGCTACCCCGGCCCGCAGGCCCCGCAGCAGCAGCGCCCCATGGGCACGGGTTACGAGGCCATGCGCCCGGCCGCCCCGCGGCCCACGCCGGCTCCCTACCAGGACCCGTACAACAACCAGCAGTACCGCGGCTACTGACCGGCCACCGGTCGCTGTCGGTGCCTGCTGGCAGGATGGCGGCATGGGAAACGCCGAATTGCGGTCGATCCACGTACATCCGGTCAAGGCGTTCCGGGGTCACGCACCCCGGGAGGCTGTGGTGGAGCCCTGGGGCCTGGCCGGAGACCGGCGCTGGACGCTGATCGACAACGGGGGAAAGGTCGTCACACAGCGCGAGCAGCCGCGCCTCGCGCTGGCCGCCGCCGAGCCTCGGGCCGGCGGCGGCGTACTTCTGTCCGCGCCCGGCCAGGCGCCCTTGACGGTGTCCGTGCCCGAGCCCGCCGGGACCGTGCCGGTGGACGTCTTCGGCACGAAAGTCGAGGCGGTACCGGCCGCCGCTGCCGCGCACGCCTGGTGCAGTGCCTATCTGGGGGCGGACGTGCGCCTGGTCCACATGGACGATCCGG
Source organism: Streptomyces puniciscabiei (assembly GCF_006715785.1). Lineage (NCBI taxonomy): Bacteria > Bacillati > Actinomycetota > Actinomycetes > Kitasatosporales > Streptomycetaceae > Streptomyces > Streptomyces puniciscabiei. The sequence continues at coordinate 4,236 of NZ_VFNX01000005.1, read as the reverse complement.
CCACCCGCCGCCCCGTCGATCCCGAGTACGCCCTGCCCGGCGAGACGGTGAGCTTCGCCGACGGCTACCCCTTGCTGGTCACCACGACGGCCTCCCTCGACGCCCTGAACTCGCTGATCGCCGACGGTGCGCACGCCGCCGAGGGCCCGCTGCCGATGAACCGTTTCCGGCCGAACGTCGTCGTCGCGGGCACCGAGGCCTGGGCCGAGGACCACTGGTCCCGACTCTCCATGGGCGAGGTGGTCTTCCGCGTCGCGAAGGCGAGCGGACGCTGTGTCGTCACCACCGTCGACCAGGACACCGCCGTACGCGGCAAAGAGCCCCTGCGCACCCTGGCACGCCACCGCAGGGCCGGCTCGAGGCTGCTCTTCGGCCAGAACCTCGTGCCCCTCTCGCGCGGCACGATCAGGATCGGCGACCCGGTGCGGGTGCTGGAGTAGCGCGCGGCGCCGGTACGGCGGCCGGGGAACCAGGGGCGGGTCCCGCTCGTTGGGAGGGCATGAGACTTTCGTGAGAAGCCGCGTGCGTGACCGTCCGCGGTGGACGTGATGTCGCTCTCTCTTGCTTCGGGTTGCGGATGCGCTCCCGTGGCGGGGGTTATGACGGAGCGAAAGGGGGTGGGGAGATGGGGGCAATCAGTGGCCTGTGGCGCTGGCGGCACAATCCGCTGCGCCGCCCGACCGACCTGGCCGAGGCATGGGTCGCCCTCGTGGCGCTGGTGCTGATCGCCGTTGCCGCGCCCGTGGTCGGCTGCCTCGTCGGCACCGCCGCCCAGGACTCGCTGCAGCGGTCCGTGCGCGAACAGCGGCACACGCGTCACCTCGTCACGGCCACGGTGCTGCGCGACCTGGGCGAGGTCCCCCTGGAGACCGACCCCGACACCACCCCGGCGCGCGAGATCCGCAGGCGCGTCCTCGCCGACTGGACCGCACCGGACGGCACCCCCCGGCACGGCCCGGCCCTGGCGAATCTCAAGTTCCCGCACACCGGCGCCCACTTCGGACTCTGGACGGACCCGCACGGCCGAATAACGACCCGCCCGCTGGACTCCGCCACCGCCACGACACACGCGGTGCTCGCCGGGATGGGCGCGGCCCTGCTGACCGCGGGCCTGGTCGAAGGCGGCAGGCGGCTCACGGTGTGGCGCATGGTCCGCGGCCGGTACGCACGCTGGGAGCAGGCCTGGGACCGGGCGGGCCCGGACTGGGGCAAGGCGGGCACCGGCTGCTGACGGCCTTCCGGCTCTGGTCAGTCCACCGTGCACGCACACGCTACGGTGGACCGGCCGAAGCGCATTCGGCGACAACCCGCGGGTGAGCGAACCGCAGGGGCGCGCGCAGGTTTCCGGGAGCGCGAACGCGTACCAGCCCCAGGGGCTGAGCACGGTCGTGGTCCCGGCACCGGCGGCAGTCCCCGTGGGAGCGAGCCATCAGTACGACGAGGTGGGGGCACAGCAACGCCATGGCACAGGGCACGGTCCAGGTGACGCACACCGGTACGTCGCGGTGGCGGCGCCGCACAGGCGAGTACGCGTCGCTCGCCGCCGCCCTGGAGGCCGCCACCGACGGCGACGTCCTCACCATCGCCCCGGGCACCTACCGGGAAAACCTCGTGGTCCAGCGGGCGGTGACACTCCGTGGCCCCGAGGGCTCCCCCGGCTCGGTTCGGATCGCGCCCGTGGACGGTGTGCCGCTCACCGTGCGCGCCTCGGCCGTAGTGCAGGACCTGCACGTGGAGGGCCAGGACGCGGCGGCACCCGCGCTGCTGGTCGAGGAGGGCACACCCGAGCTGATGGACGTGCGGATCGTGACCCGGTCCGCCGCAGGCATCGAGGTGCGCGGTGGCGCCCGCCCGACCGTGCGTCGCTGCACCGTCGACAACCCGGCCGGCATCGGCATCGCCGTACTCGACGGCGGGGGCGGGGTGTTCGAGGAGTGCGAGGTCGTCGCGGCCGGGCAGGCGGGCGTGGCCGTCCGGGGCGGTGGGCATCCGCGCCTGGAGCGCTGCCGGCTGCACCACGCCTCGGGCACCGGGGTGACCGTGACGGGCGAGAACTCCGCGCTGGAGGCGGTGGGTTGTGAGATCTACGAGGTCCGCGGCTCCGGCGTGCAGGTGACCCAGCGGGCGACCGCGCAGCTGACCGACTGCGACGTGCACCGCACCACCGCCGACGGCGTCACCCTGGACACGGACGCCGTCCTCACCCTCGCCGACTGCCACCTGCACGACATCCCGGAGAACGCCGTCGACCTGCGCTCCCGTTCGGTGCTCACGCTGACCCGGACGACGGTCCGTCAGTTCGGGCGCAACGGCCTGTCGGTGTGGGACCCGGGGACCCGGGTGGACGCCCACCAGTGCGAGATCTTCGACAGCACCGGCGACTATCCGGCGGTGTGGGTCAGCGACGGCGCCACCGCCGTCCTCGACTCCTGCCGGGTGCACGACGTACCGGACGCGCTGTTCGTGCTGGACCGCGGTTCGCGCGCGGACGTCGTGGACAGCGATCTGTCGCAGGTGCGCAACACAGCGGTGTCGGTGAGCGACGGGGCGACCGCGCAGCTCGACGACTGCCGGATCCGCGAGGCGGCGACCGGAGCGTGGTTCCGCGACCACGGCAGCGGCGGCACGCTGAACAACTGCACCCTGGACGGCACGCAGACCGGCGTGATCGTCACCAAGGGAGCCGACCCGACCATCGAGCGCTGCACGGTCGACTCCCCCGCCGAGGCCGGGTTCTACGTCTCGGCCGGCGGCCGCGGCAGCTTCCTGAACTGCCGGGTCAGCGGCAGCGGCGGCTACGGCTTCCATGTGATCGACGGCTGCCGGGCGACCCTGCGCAAGTGCCGTACGGAGCGCTGTGCGCGCGGCGGTTACGAGTTCGCCGACGCGGGCCCGGACACCGCGTCCGGCACGGGTCCGGTCGTGGAGGACTGCACCAGCGACGAGAGCGGCGGCATGCGGCCGCCCACGGTCCGCGAGACCTCCGTACAGACCATGTCGCCCTCCCCCGGGCTGCTCGGTTCGATCCCCGGGCAGCGCAGCACGGAGCAGGAGCCGCTGATCGCCCCCGCCCAGCCGGCGAAGCCGGTGCGGACGTCGAAGGACGTGCTCGGAGAACTCGACGCGCTGGTGGGCCTGGAGAGCGTCAAGCGCGAGGTGCGCGCGCTGACGGACATGATCGAGGTGGGCCGGCGCCGGCAGCAGGCGGGGCTGAAGGCGGCCTCGGTCAAGCGGCATCTGGTCTTCACCGGCTCCCCGGGCACCGGCAAGACGACGGTCGCCCGCCTCTACGGCGAGATCCTCGCCTCCCTCGGCGTGCTGGAGAAGGGCCACCTGGTGGAGGTCTCCCGGGTGGACCTGGTGGGCGAGCACATCGGTTCGACGGCGATCCGCACCCAGGAGGCGTTCGAGAAGGCGCGCGGCGGTGTGCTGTTCATCGACGAGGCGTACGCGCTCTCCCCGCAGGACGCCGGGCGCGACTTCGGCAAGGAGGCCATCGACACGCTGGTGAAGCTGATGGAGGACCACCGGGACGCGGTGGTGGTGATCGTCGCCGGCTACACGGCCGAGATGGAGCGCTTCCTGTCCGTCAACCCCGGTGTGGCCTCCCGCTTCTCCCGCACCATCACCTTCGGCGACTACGGCCCCGAGGAGCTGCTGAGGATCGTGGAGCAGCAGGCAGACGAGCACGAGTACCGGCTGGCGCCGGGCGCCGCCGAGGCGCTGCTGAAGTACTTCACGGCCATCCCGAAGGGCCCGGCGTTCGGCAACGGCCGCACCGCCCGGCAGACCTTCGAGGCGATGGTGGAGCGGCACGCGAGCCGCGTCGCCCAGCTGGCGGACCCGAGCACCGACGACCTGACCCTGCTCTTCGCCGAGGACCTGCCGGAGCTGCCCTGAGCGTCCGGCCGCACACGCTTCCTGGAGGATTTCGGTCATGAAGGCACTGGCGACGCTCGCCCGGCTCTACGTGTACGACCTGGACGAGGCGCTGCCCGCACTGCGCGCGCTGACGGGCCAGGACGTCCGCACCCGCTTCTCCCACGGTGGCGTGGAGGTCGCGAGCCTCGGCGGCTTCCTGCTCGTCGCGGGGGACGAGCAGGCCCTCGCCCCGTTCCGTGAGGTGCAGAGCACGGTGCTCGTGGACGACCTGGACGGGCTGCCCGCGCTCCTGACGGCCCACGGCGGGAAGATCGTCGACGGCCCGAACAAGGTGCCCACGGGCCGCAACGCGAC